>NZ_CP072115.1:696000-1044000 GCF_017639855.1 Streptococcus sp. zg-86
AGAGTTTGCTGAAGCAACGCAAGACATTGCGATTATTGAGCAAAGAGCTAAGATGGATGGACGTCAGATGTTCATGCAACTTGCACCAGCTTCAGAGAAAAAATAGGCTTACTAAGCAAAAGGAGAATTAAAATGCCAAAACAAAAAACTCACCGCGCATCAGCTAAACGTTTCAAACGTACAGGTTCTGGTGGATTGAAACGCTTCCGCGCTTATACTTCACACCGTTTCCACGGAAAAACTAAAAAACAACGTCGTCACCTTCGTAAAGCAGCAATGGTACATTCAGGTGACTTCAAACGTATCAAAGCAATGCTTACAGGACTTAAATAAGTCGAACTACTAGAAATTAGAGAATTATTCGGAGGAAAATTAAATGGCACGTGTTAAAGGTGGCGTTGTATCACGCAAACGCCGTAAACGTATTTTAAAATTAGCTAAAGGTTACTATGGTGCAAAACACATCTTGTTCCGTACTGCAAAAGAACAAGTAATGAACTCTTACTACTATGCATACCGTGACCGTCGTCAGAAAAAACGTGATTTCCGCAAATTGTGGATTACTCGTATCAATGCGGCAGCTCGTATGAACGGTTTGTCATACTCACAATTGATGCATGGTTTGAAATTGGCTGAAATTGAAGTAAACCGTAAAATGTTGGCTGACCTTGCTGTAAATGACGCAGCTGCTTTCACAGCACTTGCAGATGCAGCAAAAGCTAAACTCGGTAAATAATGAAAAAAGATGGGAGGAATCTCATCTTTTTTTTGCGGAAATAGGAGGAAGACAGATGATCCGCTGGATATTTTTTGATGTAGGGTAAGCGCTCCATAACGAGGTATATTGAAAAACATTCCAAAGTCTGGACGGACTCTGGAATGTTTTCTATTTACAGTTGTTTTGAATACTTTCCGCCCACGGTAAATAAGCCTCTAGAACGTTCTTATTTGCGAGGCTTTCCTCACTAGGAAGATGTTCTAGAAGATAAGTCATGTATTTCTCAGTGTTGAGATCATGACGCTTAGCTGTTTCTAGTAAGCTCATGATGATGGCTGTCGCCTTAGCGCCGTCAAAGCTCTGAGAAAAAAGCCAGTTCTTACGCCCCATAACCAAGGTCTTCATAGCCCTCTCTGCTATGTTGTTGGACAAGACTAGATTGCCGTCCGAGAGAATCGTTCGGAAGGTGGTTTCGTATTTGAGGCTATACTCTAAGGCCATGCCCAATTTAGAACCTGATAAAACAGCCTGCTCACGACACCAGTCGAAGAACTCATCCATCAAGGGAGCTAACTCTGCCTGGCGTTTATGTAGTCGCTCTTCAGTAGAGAGGTCAACCCAGTCATTCTCCAAAGCAAATAAGCGGTCGCAATACCTTAATCCCTTAGCTCCTAAAGAGGTCTTGTCTGCCTTCTTAGGCGTCGCCTCGAAGAACTTTCTTCTGACATGAGCCCAACAACCAACTAGCTGAGCTTTGTCTAACTGCCTATATGCCGACCACATATCACAATGTACATAGCCTGTGTAATCTCCAAGAAACTCCTTCACAACCAAGCCACTCCGCCCTTTATCGTGATGATAAAGAGTGATTCCCTGTTCTTCATGCTTCCCAGACAAGAAGGTCCAGTAAAAGGTCAACTGGCTATCATTTTCCAAGACCTTATAAGAAGTCTCATCCGCATGGAGAATGGGCTGTTCTAGTAATTTCTCGTGCAGAAGATCATAAATCGGCTCGAAATAATACTGACTAGACTTGATGTGCCAATTAGCGATTTCTTTCCGTGTGATAGGCAAGCCAAGTTTATTCCAATCCTCTTCTTGGCGGTAGTTCGGTACCTTGAGATTGAATTTCTGATGAATCGTATGAGCGATGATGGAGGCTGACCCAAAGCTATGTGCTAAAGGGGCTTTAGGGACGGGAGCTTTGACAATCTTATCACTGAGATTCTTCTCGCTACACGCCTGACATTTGTAAGCATGTTGGACATGATCAATCCGCTTCAATTGCGCAGGAATAAAGATTAATTCTTGACGTTGGACGGTTGAACCAATCTCTTTCAACTGACCGTGACAGTCTGGACAAGTGCAGTCTTCGCCTTTTAGTTCATGATGAACCATCTCTGGAGTGAATTGACTAAAAATAGCCTGACGAATTCCCTTGGTTTTCTTACGTTTATAGGTAATCGTTTCTGTGTCACCTGGGCAAGTTAGCGTCTTCTTCAGGAAGTGGTTCTTCTTCGAAGAGACTTAGCTGACCAGGTTGATACACAACCTTTTCTGATGACTTGCCATAGAGCTTTTGTGTCAGATAAGCTACTTGTTCACGAAGGAGAGCAAGTTCATTTGTGAGTTGTTGGTTAACAGCTGCTTGTTGTTTAATAATGGCTAATAACTCTTCCATAGTCTCACCCTCCAGTTTTCTTTATTATACCGAAAAGAAAGCCATGATTTCAATAGAAATCACGACTGTTTGTAGGGTTTATTTTAGGGCTTATCGAAAATCCCTTCATCAGCCAGTCTACTTGTTCAGGTGTCAGGGCTTTGACCTCGTTTTCATTACTCGGCCAGGTCAGTTTCCCGTTCTCGAAACGCTTATAGAGTAGCCAAAATCCTTGACCATCCCAATAAAGGGCCTTGAAACGATCTTTGCGGCCACCACAGAAGAGAAAAACTTGACCAGAAAAGGGATCTAATTCAAATTGACGTTTAATAAGATAAGCGAGCGAGTCAATACCTTGTCTCATATCCGTTTTCCCGCAGACAAGATAGACCTTGCCTAGATCACTGAGATGAATCGCCATAGAGCAATACCTTATCTAAAATAGTTTCCAGTGTTTCTTGATGAAGAGATTGGAACAAGCTTAGTTCAACTCTTCCAATACGCATTTTCAGCACCATCTCGTTTTTGTTTTTCTTATCAAAACGACGAGATTGGGGCGTTTCCAAAGGAACAATAGGTTGTGACATCACAATAGCCTCCAATTCTGTTTTCTACTAACAGTATACTGGAGGAGTGAGAGGATTACTAGATACCTCGTTATGGAGCGCTTACGATGTAGGGTCGACTTTGATAGATGAAACAGTCTCTTATCGGCGATTTGCAAATGAGTGTGCACTGGTTCTACGTAGTCATGGAAAGCAGGTGTCTGCGGCAGAATTTTTAGAAAAAATGAAAGAGATAGCAGCACTTGGAGAAGCCCCTATCAGAAGTGCCTGGTCTTGGTATGGTTTGCCAGCCAGTCTACGTCCTAGATGGAAGCATGTGGATGAGATACTCTATCCAGATGTCATTCCGACTTTGAACTATCTTAGCCAGTTCTATCACTTGGGGATTATTGCTAATCAAGGACGAGGCTTAGAGGAGCGATTGGAAGTATTTGGGATTCGCCATTTCTTTGATAGAATTATCTGTTCAGAAGAGATTGGTTATAAAAAGCCTAATCGAGCGATTTTTGATGTTGCGTTAGCGGATGCGAATTGTAGAGCTGAAGATGCTATTTATATCGGAGATCGCATGGACAATGATATTCTGCCCGCAAAGGCAGTAGGAATGCGAACGGTACATATTTTACAAGGAATCGGACCACGTGACTGTCCAAATACAAGACTAGAAAGTGATATCACGATTCAGCAGTTGAGCGACCTTTGCTCCTTATTTTAGGATGCCTGTCCTAAACGGGGTAGTATAGTGAATTGAATAAAGGTTAGGACATCGTTCAGTCGCTTTGCTTCAATAGTCCAGTGGACTGTTGAAGGTTAGAAATAGGGATTATGGAGTAAGTCTCAATTAACGCCAGTTTTATCTGCAGCTCTTTGCCTTGTCCTATTCCTTTCTCAATTCACTATATTTTCTGTATCTGATCAGCAGTAGAATAATAATCTCAACTAGAGAGTATTTTCTATGCTTATTTTAAATAGAAATTACAGTAAAATGTGAAATAAATAGGCAAAAAACAAAACTGGCAAAAACGAAATTTTAAGTGAGAAAAACTCGTAAAAAACGCATAAAATCAAGGTTTCTAAAAACTGATTTTATGCGTTTTTACACTATTTGAAGACTTTCTGTCCAGCCTAGTTACATTTTCTAACAACAGGTGCATCATTTATTGATAGCTGAGCGGAGTAAGAACGGAATGAGGATAACGGGTTTCTATGTTATCATCGTTATCGAATGTTATTCCCTTATTCTTTTTTCTCACTTGAAGATGAACTACTAGAAGTTGAGCTATTGGGACTCGTTGAAGCAGGATTTGATTCATGTAGGTTACGATAACTTGGTGCTTGGAATAGGTCAACGGTAGATTTCTCACCATTTTTACTGTAGAGACTAGTTGATTCGTTTCCTAATTCAGCTTCGATAGCCTCTAGGGCTTTTAAGGAATCAAGATAGGAGTAGTTTTTTGGATTGACTGTAGGAAGCCCATTGTCTAAGAAGCGCACAAGGTCACCAGTTTGAATGGCATCGCTTGCGGCTAATTGATTTTTAACACTTGTTCGAATGACTTCTAATTTCTTCAGCGTATCTTCATCAGGGTTTGTGATTTCTTCCCCTGTTTGTGTGTGGTAAAGTTTTCCAGCATAACTAGTGTATTCTGGCGTAATAAAGTTTCCAGGAGTTCTCAAAGCCACAATTTGTTGATTGTCTGGTGAGAGTAAATCTTGCCCAACGTGAAGGTATTTTTTGGAATCAATGCCTAGCAGATGTTCTAGGGTCGGTAGAGCATCAATTTCTCCACCAAAGGTATCAATGATCCGCCCTTTTGTCATTCCTGGAATCACAATCATATAAGGGACTCGTTGAAGCATAGCATTGTCATAGTCTGACCAGGTTTCAGAATTTGCTCCTAGAAGTGGAGCAAGACTAGGATTTCGTGAATTGGAAATTCCATAGTGATCTCCGTAGAGGACGATAATTGAATTTTTGTAGAGTCCCGTTGCTTTTAGATAATCAAAGAAGGCCTTGACCGAAGCATCGAGATAATTTGCTGTAGCAAAATAGCCATTGATTGTTTCGTCTTTGGTATCTGCAAGTGGGAAGCCAATCTCGTCGCCTGAGA
Organism: Streptococcus sp. zg-86; assembly: GCF_017639855.1. NCBI lineage: Bacteria > Bacillati > Bacillota > Bacilli > Lactobacillales > Streptococcaceae > Streptococcus > Streptococcus zhangguiae. The sequence goes on from NZ_CP072115.1 coordinate 701,056, forward strand.
GGCTTGTGGTATAAGGATAATGGTTCGAAACCGTGATGAATTTTGTATAAAAGGGTTGCTGGAGGCGTTCAAGGTATTGAATCGAATCGGCCAGCATAACTTTATCATTTAGCCCATATTGGAAAGAGTTTTCGGATGTCGCTTCTGTAAAATAGGATTTGTCAAAGAAATAGTTGTAGCCCCATTGTTTATAGGTATTGTTCCGGTTCCAAAAACTAGCTGCATTTCCATGGAAAACGGCTGAAGTATAGCCAGCTTCTTGTGCTAAGATATAGGGCGCAGCTTGTTGGGTATTGCTACCACCGTACTGAACCATAAAGGAACCTTGATTTAATCCAAAGAGAGAGGTTTCTATCATGGTTTCTGCATCAGAAGTCTTTCCAGCCTTTACTTGATTGAAGAAATTAGAAAAGGCAAAGGTTTCATTGGAGTGATAAAGTGAATTTAAAAAGGGGGTGACTTCATGCTCTGTTCCGTCAACAGTCAACTTGTAGTCAATAATGAATTGCTGCAAACTTTCTAAATGAATATAAAAGACATTTTTCCCTTTTGCCATGCCAAAATAGTCCTTGTTCGGTCCTACATAGTGTTGGTGAACATAGTCTTGAACGGGAACTAAATCATCTGCAGAGGCTTCTGAACGATCCTTGTGTGCATGGTAGGTTTGATAGGCATTGTATCCCAAAAAGGAAGGCAGACCGAGCGCTCGCACAATATAGGTGTTTGAAAAACCACGTGATAGCAGTTCCGGACGATCAATTTCAGCTAGAAAGAGATTGATGGAAAAAAACAAGATAGATAGGGCAGTCACTGCAAAACTAGCCCGATGGTTGAAGGGTTTGGAATCAATCGGAATTTTTTTCTTGAAGGAAAAATAGGCAAAGCCGATAAAATCTAAGATATACAGCAAGTCCCATATTCTCAATGATTTAATCGTGGTTTGTAATAAACCACCTGCCACGCTTGAACTAGCTAGCATGGTAGAGATTGAAATATAGTCAGAGAATTCTCTAAAATAGAGAGTATTTGAAAATAGCCATAGAAATAGTAGAGTATAGAGCAGCAAGACTGATCGGTAAAACCATTTAGTCGGCTTAACATAAAGGGCTAAACCGAGAAATAAGAGGCCGATAGGAAGTGGATTGATAAACAGGATAAAATTCTGGTAGAACCCTTTTGTATCCAAATCGAAATCAATGAGATAGGCCAGAAGTGTCTTTATCCAGTAAATCGTTACAAGAATGAGGATAAAGCCGATTCTAGAACGGAAGATTTTTGATAAGAGATAGCGATTTTTGTTCACAAGAGCTTCCTTTCTTTCAATAGTCTATTTCATAAAATCTTAGTCCATTATACCATATTTTTAAAATAACCCTTCATTAGAGAAGTTTTTTTGAGATATAATTCAAAATTTGTTATAATCAAGATATGATAGAATTGACAGTAAGTCCGATCGTAGAACGAAAAATAAAACAAGGGATCTGTGTATTAGATACACAGGATTTTCCTGAAGTAACAATGACCAATACAATGGTTTACCTACAGAGTCAAGCTGGTCAGTTTTTGGGGCAAGCCTACCTTTCCTCACAAAATAAGGGAATTGGCTGGCTTATTTCAAAACAGAAAGAAAGTGTAAATCAGATTTTTTTCGAGCGCTTGCTGTTTGAGGCACGAAAGAAAAGGAAATCTTTTGAAGATTCGAGCCTAACAACTGCCTATCGCTTGTTTCAACAAGACGGTGACGGTTTTGGCGGTATGACGATTGACCGTTATAATGATTATGCGGTCTTTTCGTGGTATAATGAATATATTTATTCCATAAAAGACCAGATTGTGGCAGCCTTTCAGACAATCTATCCAGATGTTTTAGGGGCTTATGAAAAGATTCGCTTCAAAGGCTTGGACTATGAGTCAGCCCACCTGTATGGTCAGGAAGCACCTGAGGAATTTACTATTTTTGAAAATGGTGTTGCCTATCAAGTCTTTTTGAATAATGGCTTGATGACAGGTATTTTCCTAGATCAGCATGAGGTGAGAGGATTGCTAGTTGATGGATTTGCAGCTGGTAAGAATCTCTTAAATATGTTTTCTTATACGGCAGCTTTTTCAGTAGCGGCAGCAATGGGTGGTGCAAACGAAACAACTTCTGTGGACTTGGCCAAGCGTTCGAGAGAATTATCAGAAGCCCATTTTCAGGCGAATGGCTTATTATTAGAGAATCATCGTTTCATTGTGATGGATGTCTTTGAATACTTTAAATACGCCAAACGAAAAGGCTTATCTTATGATGTCATTGTCCTTGATCCGCCTAGTTTTGCACGCAATAAAAAGCAGACCTTCTCGGTTGCTAAGGATTACCATAAGCTGATTGCTCAATCGCTTGAAATTCTCAATCCTGGCGGACAGATTATCGCTTCCACTAATGCGTCGAATGTAGGGCTTGAAAAATTTAAAAAAGAAATTGAAAAGGGATTTATGGGGCGCAAGCACCGCTATCTCCAAACCTATCGCCTACCGAGCGATTTTGTGATAAACAAAAATGATGAAAGTAGTAATTACCTCAAGGTCTTTACGATACAGGTAGAAAAATGAAAATAGTAGTTCCAATTATGCCTCGCAGCATTGAGGATGTCGAAAATATTGATGTGAATAGACTCGAAGCAGCAGACTTGATTGAGTGGCGGGCTGATTATCTTCCAAAGGAAGAGATTTTGAGAGTAGCCCCAGCTGTTTTTGAAAAATTTGTTGGACGTGAAGTGATTTTTACGCTCAGAACTAGTCGTGAGGGCGGCCATATTGAGCTTTCTGATGCGGAGTATATTCAATTACTAAAAGAAATTGCCAGTCTTTATCAGCCTGAGTATATTGACTTTGAGTATTACTCTCATAAGGAAGTCTTTGAGGAGATGTTGGCCTTTCCAAATCTGGTATTGAGCTATCATAATTTTGTGGAGACCCCTGAAAACTATATGGAAATCATGTCTGAATTGACCAGTCTATCTCCTGCTGTTGTTAAAATGGCCGTTATGGCACACACAGAGCAGGATGTATTGGATGTGATGAACTATACACGTGGCTTTAAAACGCTTAACGCAGAACAAGCCTATGCTACTATGTCTATGGGGAAATTGGGGATGTTGTCACGGATAGCTGGAAGTATCACGGGTTCTTGTTGGACCTTTGCTAGCTTGGAAGAGGCGAGTGCTCCAGGACAGATTTCATTATCGAATTTACAGAAAATATTGACAGTATTGGAGGAATAGATGCGTTATTTAACAGCAGGTGAGTCGCATGGCCCACGTTTGACTGCGATTATTGAGGGTGTACCAGCAGGCTTGTCTTTAACAGCAGCAGATATCAATGCAGATTTGAAGCGCCGTCAAGGTGGATACGGTCGCGGGGCAAGAATGCAGATTGAAACAGATCAGGTTGAGATTACATCTGGTGTACGGCATGGAAAGACCACAGGAGCGCCTATCACACTTCATGTCATCAATAATGATCATCAGAAGTGGCTGGACATTATGACGGTTGAAGATATTGAGGACCGTCTGAAGAGCAAGCGCAGAATTAAACACCCACGACCAGGTCATGCTGATTTGGTAGGTGGTATCAAGTATCGTTTTGATGATTTACGTAATTCCTTGGAACGTTCGAGTGCACGTGAGACAACGATGAGAGTTGCAGTTGGTGCTGTTGCAAAACGCTTGCTTGCAGAATTGGCTATCGATATTGCTAACCATGTGGTTGTCTTTGGTGGAAAAGAGATCGATGTCCCTGAAGGACTGACAGTCGAAGAAATTCGGATGCGTGCTAGCCAATCAGAGGTATCAATTGTTAATCCGGAACGGGAAGAAGAAATCAAGTACTATATTGACCAAGTCAAGCGTGACGGTGATACGATTGGGGGAATCGTTGAGACGATTGTGGGCGGTGTTCCGGTAGGCCTTGGTTCCTATGTCCAATGGGATCGGAAGTTGGATGCAAAAATTGCCCAAGCTGTTGTCTCCATCAATGCCTTTAAAGGAGTCGAATTTGGTCTTGGTTTTCAAGCGGGTTATCTGCAAGGCAGTCAGGTAATGGATGAAATTGTATGGTCTAAAGAGACAGGTTATACACGGTCTAGTAATAATCTAGGTGGTTTTGAAGGCGGAATGACTAACGGTCAACCGATTGTGGTGCGTGGTGTGATGAAGCCCATTCCGACCTTATATAAACCATTGATGTCAGTTGATATTGATACGCATGAACCCTACAAAGCAACAGTCGAACGCTCTGATCCGACAGCCTTACCGGCAGCGGGTGTGGTGATGGAAGCAGTTGTAGCAACTGTTTTAGCGACAGAAATCCTTGAGAAATTTTCATCTGATAACATGGATGAATTGAAAGAAGCGGTGGAGCAACACCGGACTTTTGTGAAAGAATTTTAAGAAAGCAATGACAAGAACGATTTATATTGTAGGCTTGGGTTTGATTGGCAGCTCACTTGCCTTAGGCATTCGTCGGAGTCATCCTGATGCTCGTATTGTGGGCTATAACCGCGGTGAACAGTCACGAACCATTGCTTTAGAACAGGGAATTGTTGACGAAGCAAGTGATGATTTTGGTCAATTTGTTGAAGAGGCAGATGTGATTTTCCTCTGCGTTCCAATTCAACAGACCATTCAGTTTATCAAGGAATTAGCTCAACTGCCCCTAAAAGAAACGGTTTTGGTAACCGATGCAGGTTCGACGAAAGAAGCGATTGTAGCGGCTGCGGAAACCTATCTATCAGACCGGCAGGTTAATTTTATTGGGGGACATCCCATGGCAGGAAGTCATAAGTCGGGAGCGATGGCAGCTGATGTGAACTTGTTTGAAAATGCCTATTATATTTTAACACCGAGCGCTTTGACACAGGCAGATGCGATTCCACGCTTGAAGGATATTCTCTCAGGTTTGCATGCCCGCTTTGTCGAAATCGATGCGGCAGAGCATGACCGTGTGACCAGTCAAATTTCACATTTCCCCCATGTGTTGGCTTCAAGTTTGATGCACCAAGCAGGGGAATATCAAGAGGAGCATCCCTTTACCCAACAGTTTGCAGCGGGTGGTTTTCGAGATATGACGCGGATTGCAGAGAGCGAACCAGGTATGTGGACAAGTATTCTGCTAACCAATAAAGAAAGTATCATCGAGCGTTTAGCGGAGTTTGGCGAGCGTTTAAAGACGGTTCAAGAGATGATTGCAACAGGCGATAAAGAAGCTATCTGGCAATTTTTTGACCAAGGTCGGCGGATTCGGAAGGAAATGGAAATCCATAAGCGGGCTGGAGTTGATAGTTTCTATGATCTCTTTATCAATATTCCTGACCAAGAAGATGCTATTTTGACAGTCTTAGAAAAATTACGTGGTATTTCGGTTGTGAATATCCGGATTAACGAGGATAATCGGGCGGATATTCATGGTATTTTACAGATTACATTTAAAAATAAAGAAGATTTGGAGCGGGCTGAGCAGATTATCCATGAGCAGACCAGCTATCAAGTGTTCGTAGATTAGGAGACAATTATGGCACAAAATATCTATGATATTGCAAATGAATTGGAACGCAGCATTCGCCAACTTCCAGAATATAAGGCAGCAGAAGCAAGCAAGGCTGCTATTGAAGAAAACAAGGAAGCTAAGGACATCTTAGAAAAGTATGTCGCTTTCCAACGAGAAGTTCAACAGCAACTACAGTCTGGACAAATGCCAGGCAGTGATTTGCAGCAAACATTACAAGACTTTAATCAGAAAATTCAAGCCAATAGCTTACTGACAGATTATTTTACCAAACAACAACAACTTTCTGTCTACATTGCAGATTTGGAAAAAATTATTTTCAAACCCTTGAATGAATTATTGTAAGGAAGAGCGGATTAGTCCGCTTTTTCCTAATGAATTGTCATATAAATCAAAAAGTTGCAATAATCTGAAAATTTTTGCATAAAAATTCTTGACAAATGGTTTGAAATATTTTATTATTTTTATAACCTAATAGAAATGAGAAATGGAGAACTACAATATGTTATTGAGTTGTCAAACAACATCAACCAATCATACATATTTCTACAGCTATTTTAGATAGTGTTTGTAGACATGGTAACATGGATACAAACACGGGAACGTTACGTTTGTATCTATGTGGCTGTGGTAGTTTTGACGATGCCTACATAGATGAGATACATCTAGCTGGCACGTCCAATCAGTCTGTTTTCATTTTACAGTTGAATTGAGGGACCGTTTAGATGTATCTAAGCGGTTCTGTTTTTGTATTCGATGCCACTATTTCTTACTCTCTAAATATCACCATCTGATGAGATACGGCACCCGAAGCTAGAAGGTAAGTTCAGCAAGGTGAGGGAAGGACATCAAGAGTTGATTTTTGACGAGTAACACTATATAGAAGGCGATTCATTCAGTCCATAGGGGACGCCCAAGGGACTGGACGAAGCTAGCAATAGAATGGGCACCTTGACTCACTTCTAAGAGGATATGTTCTATATAGAGTAGAACAGCATTCTATTTATTTATAAAAGGAGATTTATCATGGGTTTTAAACGATTTTTAGTTGGTTCAGTAGCTTTTCTTTCGACAGTAGCACTTGCGGCTTGTAGTACAGGAGAAAAATCAGCATCGTCAGACGGCGACAATGTCAAAGTAGGCGTTATCCAATACGCAGAACATGAAGCTCTTTCGTCTGCTCGTAAAGGTTTTCTGGAAGCACTTGATAAGGCTGGTTATGCAGAAGGAAAGAATCTGACGGTTGATTACCAAAATGCCCAAGGAGATCAAGCTAACCTACAAACAATGGTGGAGCAACTAGCAGGGAAAAACGATGTCAACTTTGCGATTGCAACCCCAGCAGCTCAAGCCCTCTTGAGTGCCGATAGTGAGACACCATCAGTCTTTACAGCGGTAACTGATCCGATAGAAGCTGGTTTGGTTGATTCCCTAAAAGCTCCAGGAGGTAGCATGACAGGTTCGATTGATGCGACAGATGTTGCGGGTCAAATTGAGATGTTGATCAAGGTTGTGCCAAACGCTAAGACTTTTGGAATTTTCTATAACTCAAGTGAAGTGAATTCAGAAGTTCAAGCCAAAGAAGCGAAGAAATTATTAGAAGAAAAAGGCAAAAAAGTAGTGATTAAGACAGTGACATCAACTAATGATGTGCAACAAGCTGTGACATCACTAGCTGGTCAGGTTGAAGCCATTTACCTACCAACAGATAATACGGTAGCTTCAACAGCTTCTACTATTGGGGATATCTTATTAAAAGCAAAAGTACCTGCAATGGGAAGTGATGAGGCCGTGCTAGAAGCAACTCTCTTTACATACGGCGTTGACTACCACGCAATTGGCGTACAGGCTGGTGAATTAGCTGCACGAATCTTGAAAGGAGAGAAGGCTGCTGATCTAGCAGTCAAAACACCTGAAACTGCGGCTGTCGCTGTTAATGAAGAAATGGCTAAAGCAGTAGGAATTGATCCAGAAATGATTAAGAAATTAGGAAAATAATGACAATGGAGAGATAGTCTATGGACAAAATAGGAAAATATGTGCGCAACCTGTCAGTGGTTGCCCTGAGTGCTCTAGCTTTAGCTGGCTGTTCATCTTCAGGTAGTCAGAATACAGATACAGTAAAAGTCGGTATTTTACAATACATGGAGCATGATTCTTTATCGGCTGCCCGTAAAGGATTTATAGCGGAATTAGAAGAAAATGGTTACAAAGAAGGAGAAAAAATCACCCTTGATTACCAAAATGCCCAAGGGGATCAAGCTAACCTCCAAACGATTTCTGAGCAACTAATTGGTGATAATGATCTGATTTTAGCTATTGCAACGCCAGCTGCTCAGAGTTTAGCAACGGCTTCAACGGATACATCTGTTCTGTTTACTGCTGTAACGGATCCCTTATCAGCTGATTTGGTCAGTTCAATGGAAGAGCCAGGAGGCATGCTGACAGGAACGAGCGACCAAGCGCCGATTAATCAGCAGATTGATTTGCTTGGAAAGGCTGTTCCCCATGCAAAAACGGTTGGTATCTTATATACAACGAGCGAACGTAATTCAGAAGTTCAGGTAGAAGCAGCCAAGCCCTTGCTTGAAAAAGCTGGCTATAAGGTAGTGGTTAAAGGTATTTCAAATACCAATGAAGTCCAAGATGCAGCGACAAGCCTGATGAAGGCGGTCGATGCAGTCTTTATTCCAACAGACAATACCGTTGCGTCAACCATGACCATGATTGGAGAATTATCCCTTCAGTATAAGGTTCCAGTTGTGGGTGGTTCAACCGATATGGTCGATGAAGGTGGTTTACTTACCTATGGAACAAACTATGAAGCCTTGGGTCGTCAGACCGCTAAAATGGCAATAAAGATTATCGAGGGAGCAGATCCTGCCAAGACAGCTGTAGAATATCCAGAAACGGTTAGCCTACACGTCAATGAGGAAATGGCTAAAAAATTGGGCATTGACCTAGCAGGACTCTCGGTATCAAAATAAAAGGGACGAAGAGGGAAGCGGAGTTGGTTTTCTGACTTCCTAAATAAAGGAGAACATTGTGGATTTGATATTATCAAGTGTATCGCAGGGCCTATTGTGGTCAATTATGGCGATTGGAGTTTATTTAACATTTCGTATTTTAGATATTGCTGATTTGACAGCTGAAGGAGCCTATCCTTTGGGAGCAGCAGTCTGTGCAACAGGGATTGTCAATGGGGTCAATCCTTTACTGGCTACCTTCCTTGCTTTTATCGGCGGGATGCTGGCAGGGCTTATTTCAGGTTTATTGCATACCAAGCTGAAAATTCCTGCTCTTTTAACAGGGATTGTCACGCTAACAGGTTTGTATTCGATTAACTTGAAAATTCTTGGCAAAGCCAATGTAGCCTTGTTGCGCCAACAGACCTTGGTTACTCAGTTACAGAAAATGGGCTTAACGAAAACCTATGCCGTTCTCATCATCGGTGCGATTTTCGTTCTGGTTGTGATTGCCTTATTGACCTTGCTTTTAAATACCCAAGTTGGTCTTGCTCTTCGTTCAACAGGGGATAACATTCCAATGAGTGAAGCCAATGGGATTAACGTTGATAAGATGAAGATTTATGGCTACATGTTGTCAAATGGGCTGATTGCACTCTGTGGCGCTCTCTTGACACAAAATAATGGCTATGCAGACTTGAATTCGGGTACTGGAACGATTGTAATCGGTCTTGCCTCCGTGATTATTGCGGAAGTAATTTTACGTAATTTGCGCATTGGTTGGCGGTTGGCCTCTGTGGTACTTGGCTCGGTTATCTACCGGTTGATTATCTTAGCGATTCTTGAAATTCCTGGTATGGATGCTGACTTGGTGAAATTGTTCTCAGCAACGCTTCTCGCCTTTGTCCTTTTTGTACCAGAATTGCAGAAAAAATTACAGATTCGTAAGCCAAATCTATCTGAAAAATCAGCTTAGGAGGAAAAAACATGAAAACGATTTTATCCATTCAAGATATTCATAAGACCTTCGAAGCAGGCACAATCAATGAAAATCATGTGCTACGTGGGATGAATTTGGATGTCAAAGAAGGGGATTTTATCTCCATTATTGGCGGAAATGGTGCAGGAAAATCAACCTTGATGAACAGTCTTGCAGGTGCTTTGACCGTTGATTCAGGAGACATTTTATTAGACGGAAAGTCAATCAAGCATATTCCAGCTGCGAAACGTGCGCGTGACATCAGTCGTGTTTTTCAAGATCCGAAAATGGGAACCGCTTCTCGCTTGACCATTGAAGAAAATATGGCAGTTGCTTATCGCCGTGGTCTTTCTCGTGGTTTGAGCTGGGGAGTAAAAGACAGCGAGCGTAAGATTTTTAAAGAAGCACTGAAAGAGTTGGACTTGGGACTTGAAAATCGAATGAAGGTAGATACCCAATTTTTATCAGGCGGTCAGCGCCAAGCTCTGACCTTGCTTATGGCTTCCTTGGTCAAACCAAAAGTCTTACTGTTGGATGAGCATACAGCGGCTCTTGATCCTAAGACTAGTGATATGGTCATGAAATTAACCAAAAAAATTGTTGAAAAAGACCGCTTGACAGCCTTGATGATTACCCATAATATGGAAAATGCTATCGAGTATGGTAATCGTCTTGTTATGCTTCACCAAGGTCGCATTGTGGTTGATGTCCAAGGTGAAGAAAAAGCAAATCTGACAGTCCAAGATTTAATGGATTTGTTCCACAAAAATAGCGGTCAAAAACTGACAGATGACGAAATGATGCTCTAAGCCATCACTTGAAATGTAAAAAAAGCCCGTCAAGGGGCTTTTTTGCATTCTTAGTTAATTGGTACTCATACCAGAAGAGAAGTAGTGACAGAATGTGTCAGTCTATTCTTTTTCCTATATTCTAGTTTGTTATTTTTCATAGAAAATCTGCATTCTAGTTTCCAAGTCTAGCAATTATTGTTGAAAAAATAGTTTCCTATGTTTCCAGTCTGGTAATCTTTAGTGAAAAAATCGTTCCCTGTGTCCTGAGTCTGGCCTTCTTTCATGAAAAATGCTTTCCTAGTTTCCAAGTCTAGCAATTTTTATTGAAAAAATTCTCCCTGTGTTTCCAGTCTGGCTTTCTTCAATGGGAAATGGCTTCCTAAGTTTTAAGTCTTGTATTCTTCGTTGAAAAAAGACTTCCTATGTTTTAAGTTTGTCATTTTTTAGTGAAAAATGCTTCCCTAGCTTCCAAGCTTCCTTTTTCAGTCTATAAAAGATTCATCCCTTGTTCAGTCAAAGAGTGAACAAGGGATGATTTAATGGTCTGTGATTACTTGTCTAGGTATTCTTTCATTTCTTCAATAGGAATTTGATGAATGGCTGCGGTTCCGATTTCTGGTACAATGATTGTTTTGATGGATTGACCGCGTGCTTTTTTATCATGTGTTAAAGCAGCGTAGAGTTTAGAAGGATTCCACGGTTCATGGGAAACGGGCAGTTCAAATTTCTGACACATGGAACGAATTTGCTGGGTGATACCTGCTGGCATAAGGCCTTTTTGTTCGGCAACGTGTGCTAGTTGCACCATGCCAATAGCGACAGCTTCCCCATGCATAACTTCGCCATAGCCTGCCGTTGCTTCAATAGCGTGACCAATGGTATGGCCAAAGTTTAAATAAAGTCGCACGCCATTATCGAATTCATCTTCCACAACAATTTTCCGCTTTACATTACAAGAATGGTAGATAAGACTTTCTGCATGCTCTAGGATACTTGCAACAGAACCGTCCATTTCATCTAATTCCTGCCACAATTCTACATCTGCAATTAGACCGTATTTGATGACTTCGCCCATGCCTTCGATTAATTCACGTTCACCTAATGTTTGTAGGGTGTCAGGATCGATGAGCACGCCATCAGGTTGATAAAATGCTCCAACCATATTTTTGGCATAGGGAGTATTGACTCCTGTTTTCCCCCCTATAGAAGAATCAACTTGCGCTGTTAGGCTAGTTGGAATTTGAAGGAAATGAATTCCCCTCATGTAAGTAGCGGCTACAAAACCGGCTAGATCCCCAACTACGCCACCTCCTAGGGCAATAATGCCATCGCTACGAGTCATACCATTTGACACTAGAAATTCATAGGCTAGCTGAACAGTTTCTAAGTTTTTACGGGCTTCCCCTTCCAAAAATTCAAAAACAAGCACTTCAAATCCAGCCACTTCCAAACTGGTCTTGACAATATCAGCGTATAGGGCTCCCACATGGTTATCCGTTATAATTGTGATTTTTTGTGTTGGCCAGACTTGACTGACCCACTCCCCTGCTTTGGCAAGGCTCCCTCTTTCAATTAAGAGTGTGTAAGGATGATGCGGAATATTGACGATTAGTTGCATAACTTCACCAGCTTTCTATCCATGAACTATTTCTTCTAAGGCTTTCCAAATTGTATCTGTTGGCATGGTCTCTCCTGTCCAAGCTTCAAAGGCTTCGGCTGCTTGAAATAACAACATTCCCAGACCATTGATTGTTCGGACACCCTTACTACGGGCAAAGGCTAGGAGAGGTGTTTCAAAGGGCTGATAAATGATGTCAGCAACAATGATGGATGATGGTAGGATACAATCTTGTGGAATAATCATTGTTGAGCCATCCATTCCCACATTTGTAGCATTGATTAGTAAATCAGATTGGAGAATTTTTTCCTGTAACAGCTCTGTCTCTTCGATTGGAAAGACAGTAATTTCTACCCCAGTAAGGGCCATTAGTTCTGCTGCCTTTTCTTTGGTTTGATTTAAGGAAGATGAGCGTTTAAAAATATTGATTTGCTTGGCTCCATTTAGGGCGGCTTGTGCGATAATAGCTAAACCAGCTCCACCTGCCCCTAGAATAGTAAGAGTTTTTTGCTCGACATGAAAAGCAGTTAGATTGGACAAACTTCTGAAAAATCCGATACCGTCTGTATTATGTCCAATCAGTTTGCCATCTCGATGAATGACAGTATTGACTGCACCAATCAAACGAGCAGAATCAGTTAGTTCATCCATGTAGGGCAAAACAGCTTGTTTATAGGGCATAGAGATGTTGATGCCAAACATGTTGTAGCGTTTAATGTTGTCGATTGTTACTGCCAATTCACTTTCTGGAATATCCCATGCGACATAAACCCCATTTACCCCAGTTTGTTGAAAAGCCTGATTGTGAATAAAGGGTGAGATAGAATGGCGAATGGGAGTTGCGACAACAGCAGCCAAGCGCGTGTAACCATCAATAAGCATAAAACACCTCTTTTCGTACAAGATTTGATGAATAAGGGGGAATCGTTAGAGTGCTTGGGATTCTGTTTGGTAGATTTCACGAATCAAGCTTTCAGTTTTTTCCCATCCCAAACAAGGGTCTGTAATGGATTTTCCATAAATATCAGGAGTATCTTGTCGTCCATCTTCTAGGTATGACTCAATCATAAAACCGCGAACGTATTGACGAATGGATTGATTCCAAGCTCGGTTAATGAGGGTTTGGCGGACGATGCGAATTTGTTCCAAGTAGTTTTTCCCTGAATTATCATGATTGGTATCAATGACGATAAAGGGATTTTTTAAGCCAAATTGTTGGTATTGCTTAATGGTATGCAGAAGGTTATCGTAGTAGTAGTTTGGTAGATTAATCCCCAGTTCATTGTTAGCTCCACGTAAGATGATGTGTGCTAGAGGATTTCCGTCAGTATCGACTTCAGCATCACGGTAGATAAAGTTTTGTTGATTTTGAGCCGCATATACTGCATTGAACATGACGGTCAGATTGCCAGAAGTTGGATTTTTCATGCCAACAGGTGCATCAATTCCAGAAGCGACAAAGCGGTGTTCCTGGTCTTCTACCGAACGTGCGCCAATAGCGTGGTAGGATACCAAATCATCTACAAGAGGATAGTTGGCTGAATAGAGCATCTCATCTGCGGTTGTCAAGCCTGTTTCTGTGATGACCCGATAGTGGAGGTTGCGCACCGCCGCAATACCATTGATTAAGTCTGGTAATTTAGAAGTATCTGGTTGGTGTACCAGTCCTTTATAACCTTCTCCATTGGTTCGCGGTTTTGCAGTATAGACCCGCATGACGATGAAGATTTTATCCTTGACTTCTTCTTGCAGTTGGGCAAGGCGATGAGCATAATCGAGGACAGCTTCTTCATTATCTGACGAACAAGGTCCGATAATGAGGAGGAGGCGGTCGTCTTGTCCTGTTATAATCTGGTGGAGTTCGTGATCACGTTCCATTTTTTTGGCTAAAAATTCTCCAGAAAGTTTCGACAAGGCTTTAACCGTTGCTAAATCAATTTTTTCACTTTTTTGATGAATTCCCATATTATTTATATAACAGCGAATGGATAGAGGATTTCTATAATGCTGTCCCTTTCTCTTTTCCTAGTGTATTGTAGATTTCTTGTACCAATTGTTCTGTCTTTTCCCAGCCTAGACAGGGATCGGTAATGGATTTACCGAAGATTTTAGGCTCGTCTTGCCGGCCGTCTTCTAGGTAGGATTCAATCATGAAGCCACGTACAGAACGGTGAATTGCCTCATTCCAATCACGGTTAATCAATGTTTGGCGGACGATGCGAATTTGTTCTAAATGTTTTTTACCAGAGTTATCATGGTTGGTATCAATGATGATAAAAGGATTTTCCAACTTCATTTGGTGATAGCGGTCAATGGTATCTAGTAGATTATCATAGTAGTAGTTGGGAGTATTCTTGCCAGACTCGTTCACAGCTCCCCGTAGGATAGCGTGAGCCAAGGGATTTCCTGAGGTATTGACCTCGGCACCATTGAATAGAAAATGTTGTTTTCCTTGGGCTGCATAGATTCCATTAAAGAGAACCGTGAGATTGCCCGAGGTAGGGTTCTTCATGCCTGTTGGAACATCAATACCAGAGGCGACGAAACGATGTTGCTGGTCTTCTACAGAGCGAGCTCCGATTGCAACATAGGAAACGAGGTCATCAACCAAGGGTAAATTTTCGGGATAGAGCATCTCATCTGCGGTTGTCAGTCCGGTTTCTGTGATGACCCGATAGTGGAGATTACGTACAGCTCGAATCCCATTGATGAGATTTGGCTTACCTTTCGCATCTGGTTGGTGAACCAATCCCTTGTAACCTTCTCCATTAGTGCGAGGTTTAGCAGTATAAACCCGCATAACCATGAAAATCCGATCCTTCACCTGCTCTTGTAAGGCTGCTAGCCGGTGTGCATATTCTAAAACAGCTTCTTCGTTGTCAGAGGAGCACGGACCAATCACAAGGAGGATGCGGTCATCTTCTCCCTTGATAATGGCTTCTAATTCTTGGTCCTTTTTTTCCTTCTGGGCTAGAGCCTTGCCTGTTAATTTTGAAAAACTACGCATTTCCTCAATGTTAATTGTTTCGCTTACTAAATTGAATACCATAATCATTCCTCTTCATCTCAAAATTATTCCTATTATAACATGTTTACGATGATTTTTAAAGAAAGATTTCAGAAAATTCAGATGTTGTCATTGGCTATCTGTAACGAAAAATAATCAGGATAACTTCTTTGGATAGAAAGGATAGAACCTGCTAGATTGTAACAAGTAAAGGTAGCTACTAGACGATAAAATCATGAAAATCTTCCTTAAATATGGTAGAATACTGACTAAACAGAGTATAACGGTTACAAAAGGAGGAAGAGGACATGGCACGAAAAGTAGGAATTATTGGACTTGGACATGTTGGGGCTGCAGTCGCACATGGCTTAATTGCGCAAGGGGCATTTGATGATTATGTTTTTATCGATACGGATGAGGCAAAGGTGGCTGCAGAAGCCATGGATTTTGCAGATGCAGCCGCAAATCTTCCTTATCATGCTACTATCCTTGTCAATGATTATCAGGCTTTGGCAGATGCGGATGTCGTGATTTCAGCCTTGGGGAATATCACCTTGCAGGACAATCCTCAGGCAGATCGCTTTGCCGAGCTTCCCTTTACAGCAAAAGAAGTTCCCGCAGTAGCTCAGCAATTAAAAGCGGTTGGTTTTAAGGGAATTCTAGTCGTTATTTCCAATCCTGTAGATGTAGTAACGAGTCTCTATCAAGAATATACTGGTCTACCAAAGGACCGTGTGATTGGAACTGGAACCTTGTTAGATACAGCTAGAATGAAGCGAGCAGTTGGCCAACATTTTTCACTCGATCCAAGAAGTGTGCAGGGCTACAATTTAGGAGAACATGGAAATTCCCAATTCACGGCTTGGAGCCAGGTGAAGATAAAAGGACAGGCTGTCTGTGATTTCCTTAGTGATACGGAGCGAGCGGAATTGGAAAAAACAGCCATTATGGGTGGGCATACCGTTTTTTATAGCAAGAAATTTACCTCCTATGGCATTGCAAGTAGCACGATTCGCCTTGTTTTGGCCATCGTATCAGACGCCCATGAAGAGTTACCAGTTTCTCACTACTATGAGCCTTTACAGACTTATTTGAGCTACCCAGCCATTGTTGGACGGTCCGGTATTATTGAGCGCATTCAGTTGCAGTTGACAGCAGAAGAGGAAGAAAAGTTAGCAGCATCTGCTCGTTTTATTCAGGAAAAAGTTGTGGCTAGTCTGGGTAGACAGGACTAGTCATTGTCACTAAAGTGTAACAGGAATATGTTTCAGAATGTAGACAAACCTCACAATTCAGAAAAACATTACAATGATATTTCATTTTCTGTAGTTTTAAGGTTAGAAAATTTGCGAGCGTAGCGAGCACAATACCGCACCTCCGCCGTGCTAAAAGTGGGAGTGAGACAGAAGTCGTGATTTCGTTGAAATCGATTATCCTCGCTCCTTTGTTTCTGGGCTCGGGCTAAAATAATCCACTGGATTATTTTACTCCGAAGGAAGTCGCTGATGTCCGAAAGCACATGAGGATGGTGGCAATAAAAAGACTTTTTCTTCAAGCTGTAACATGAATATGTTTTCATAGAGGAAAGTCATTTATGATTTTATGGTATAATGAGACAAACAAGAAAGGGATCAATCATGCAATTACAGACAAAGGCAAGTCAATTAACTGGAAAACTGCGTGTACCTGGTGATAAGTCAATTAGTCATCGCTCGATTATGTTTGGAAGTTTAGCAGAGGGTGTGACCAAGGTTTATGGAATCTTACGGGGGGAAGATGTTCTCTCCACTATGCAAGTCTTTCGTGATTTGGGCGTAGAGATTGAAGATAAGGGAGATGTCGTTGAAATTCATGGTGTAGGTTTTCATGGTCTAAAAGCTCCCCAAAAGCCCCTTGATATGGGAAATTCAGGGACATCCATTCGCTTGATTTCAGGTGTTTTAGCAGGTCAGCCTTTTGAAGCAGAAATGTTTGGCGATGATAGTTTATCCAAACGCCCTATGGACCGGGTGAGCATTCCCCTTCGACAAATGGGTGTCGAGATGAGTGGTCAGACAAAACGAGATTTGCCACCACTGACAATAAAAGGTAAGAAAAATCTTCGACCTATCCAGTATCACTTGCCAATTGCTTCTGCACAGGTAAAATCAGCCCTGCTTTTTGCCGCCTTACAAGCAGAAGGAGAGTCTGTTATTATTGAAAAAGAACGGACAAGAAATCACACAGAAGATATGATTCGTCAATTTGGTGGTGACATTGAGGTATCGGGTAAGGAAATCCGCGTCACAGGTGGTCAGACCTTTACAGCTCAAGAGATTCAGGTGCCAGGTGATATTTCAAGTGCCGCCTTTTGGCTGGTCGCTGGGCTTATTGTGCCCAATGCAAAGATTATCTTAGAAAATGTTGGAATAGCCGATACTAGAACAGGGATTTTGGATGTGATTGAGGCTATGGGTGGAAAGATTAGTCTGAGCCAAGTAGATGAGCGAGCTAAATCAGCTACCATTACAGTAGAAACATCAGATTTACAAGGTACAGAAATTGCTGGAGAAATCATTCCACGCTTGATTGATGAATTGCCCATCATTGCTCTTTTAGCGACACAGGCAAATGGAACAACCATTATCCGTGATGCCGAAGAACTCAAGGTTAAGGAAACAGACCGCATTCAGGTGGTGGCAGATGCCTTAAATAGCATGGGGGCAGCGATTACACCGACAGATGACGGCATGATTATTAAGGGGAAAACACAGCTTCATGGAGCTACCATCAATACTTTTGGTGACCACCGCATTGGGATGATGACAGCCATTGCTAGCCTATTGGTGCAAGACGGAGAAGTCTATTTGGAGCGAGCGGAAGCCATCAACACGAGCTACCCAAGTTTCTTTGATGATTTGCAGAAATTATTAGAGGAATAGTAGGATGACGATTGTATTATTAGGATTTATGGGAGTGGGAAAGACAACCGTTTCCAAGCACATTCAGCGCCCTTTTTATGATATGGATAGAATGATTGAAGAAAAGATTGGCATGCCAATTGCAGACTTTTTTGCAAGAGAAGGAGAAGTAGCTTTTCGCAAAATCGAATCCGAAACCTTAGAAGAACTCTTACAAGTAGAAGAAGATTGTGTCATTTCTACGGGTGGTGGCGTGGTCATCTCGGAAAAAAATCGGGATTTACTCCGTCAAAATCAAAAATACAATGTTCTGTTGACTGCTTCTTTTGAGGTTTTGTATCATCGAATCAAGCAGGATACCCTCTCTCAGCGCCCACTTTTTTTGAAGCATTCAAAAGAGGACTTCTATGATATGTATCAAAACCGGATGAAATTGTATGAAGGTTTGGCTGATTTAATCATCCGCACAGAAAATCGTAGCCCAGAAGAGATAGCAAGGATAATCGAATGTATGTAGCATTTTTAGGTCCGAGAGGATCCTTTACACATCAGGTAGCCCAGCAGGCTTTTCCTGTAGACGAATTAGTGTTCTATGATACCATTACAGAAGTGATGAAAGCTGTTGAGCAAGGTGAGGTTGACTATTCAGTTATTCCAGTGGAAAATTCGATTGAAGGTAGTGTCCATGAGACGATAGATTATCTCTTTCATCAGGCGGACTTACAGGCAGTAGCAGAGGTGGTTCAACCGATTTTTCAGCAGTTAATGGTAACTGAACCCTCGAAAGATATTCAAGTGATTTACTCGCATCCGCAAGCTCTCGCACAGGGAAAAAAATACATTGAGGAACATTATCCGCAGGCACGGTTAGAAGCAACAGCTAGTACAGCCTATGCAGCGCGGTTTGTCGCAAGGCAGAAAGACCAGCCTTATGCAGCCATTGCTCCACAGGCAGCAGCTAAGGAATATGGCCTTCACATTGTCGCTCAAGACATTCAGGAAATGAGTCAAAATTTCACACGTTTTTGGATTCTAGGTCATAGGACTGTGACCCTTCCGCTTGTGCAAGGAATGAGAAAATGTTCGCTTGCTCTGACACTGCCAGACAATCTTCCAGGTGCCCTCTATAAGGCTATGTCAGTCTTTGCTTGGCGGTGCATTGATTTAACCAAGATTGAAAGTCGACCTCTGAAAACAGCTTTGGGAGAATACTTTTTTATCCTTGATGTGGCCCATACTCAGCCAGATTTACTAGGTTATGCTTTAAATGAGTTGGAGAGCCTAGGGATTACATATAAAATTTTAGGAGACTATTTTATTTATCAGGCACAGTAAAAGGAAAATACCATGACAAAACAGGATAGTAACCTCACACATCATGAGGAATTACGATTAGATTATTTACAAAAAAATATTCATTATTTGAATGACAAAGAACGAAATGAATTGGCCTATTTGCAGTATAAAGCTGAAACAGGTCGTCCGCTTTTATCGCGTAGAAAACCTTTTATTCCGACAGTTGATGAAGTAGAAGAGCTAGAGGATTTTCCTTCTTATCATAATGATGATGATTGGACAGAGTTGACTGACATCGAAGATATGGTAGAAGAAGAGGTGTTATTGCCTCAATATCCTCGGCATAAAAAAGGAAAACCCAGCCTTCATTCCATTCAAATTCCTGAGAAGAAAAAGGTCCGTAAAAAGAAAAAAGGACGGATTAAACGCTTCTTGCTCTTTTTGGCTTTTATCATTCTAGCAGTTTTGCTTGGACTTGGCTTCATGTTTGTGAAAGGAATGAATTCTGTGGACCAAAAACCAGTTGCAGAACCCTTTCATGGACAGACTTCTAGTAAGGGTGTCAACATTCTAATCTTAGGAACAGATGGTCGGGTTGGAGATTCTTCTGATATGACACGAACAGACTCGATTATGGTATTAAATATCAATAATAGGGATAAAAAAGCAAAGCTCGTGAGTTTTATGCGTGATACCTTGATTGATATTGATGGTGCGGATTATAAGTTAAACGTTGCCTATACCTTTGGAGAGCAAAATGGGAATCAAGGTGCAGAAAATGTTCGTGAAGTATTGAAAGAAAATTTTGATATTGATGTGCAATACTATGCCTTGGTTGATTTTTCAACCTTTGCCACAGCGATTGATACTCTATTTCCTAAAGGAGTGACCATTGATGCCAAATTCGCTACGATTGCTGGGCAACCCGTTTCGTCAGTAGATGTGCCAGACGATTTGAGAATGGAGAATGGTATTGTGCCAAATCAAACCATTGCGGTTGGTCTGCAGCAGATGGATGGTAGAACCTTATTGAATTATGCCCGCTTCCGTAAAGATGATGAGGGAGATTACGGTAGAACCAAACGCCAACAGCAAGTCTTAGCAGCTATCATGACTCAGGTGAAAGACCCAACTAAGTTATTCACAGGAGCAGAGGCACTTGGAAAAGTCTATGCCTTGACTTCTACCAATATTCCTCAAACTTTTATTCTTACCAATGGACTTTTTGCGGCGCTTGATGCGCGAAATGGGATTGAACAAACGACTATTCCAGCGCTGGGAGACTGGGTGGACGAGTACGATGTTTATGGCGGTTTGGGCTTGAAAATTGATTTTGGAAAATACCAGAATCGCTTAAGTGAACTAGGCTTAAGATAATTCTCTATTTGTAAAAAATATGCTATACTAAAGGTCGGAATAATTGTTCTGACCTTTTCGTTTCTCGTTAAGAAGTAGTAAAATATATGGTGGATTGAGAACGGAACACGGACTAAGAGCTGTGTAAAAAAGAGACGCAGATGTTCCAACTTTAGTTGGTTACAGCTGAGGCTCCCTTTAGTGGGGACGCAGATGTTCCAGCTTTAGCTGGTTACAGTTGAGACTCCCTTTAGGGATAAATCTCGTTGGTTACAAGCCAACCTGCTTCGATTTCCTATTTTGTCTAGGAGTTGCTTAACGCCCTCGTATCTTATGAAGGAATAGGACAATGCAAGGAGCTGCAGATAGAACTGGCGTTAATTGAGGATTACTCCATAATCCCTATTTCCAACTTTCAACAGTCTACTGGACTATTGAAGCAAAGCGACTTATACTCGTCAAAAATCTAAGTCTGACGTCGTTAACTCACCTTGCTGAACTTCAGTTCTAGCTACGATTTCGTTGCCTAGTCAGATTTTGATTTTTATAGAGTATAACGATGTCCTAACCTTTATTCCATTCACTATACAATCTTGAAAAAGGAAACAATGAGAAGAGCAGAATGTGGAATAGAAAGAAGATAGATGATTAAGAAAAATGATGTAATAGAAGCAGATATTGTGGATTTGAGCCATGAGGGGCTAGGAGTTGCCAAACTTGACGGATTGGTCTTTTTTGTCGAGAATGCCTTACCTGGTGAAAAAATTCAGATGCGCGTGCTTAAGGTCAATAAAAAAATTGGCTATGGAAAAGTAGAAGAGCGGTTGACGACTTCAGCAGACAGGAATGAGGCTATTGATGTGGCTTATCTCAGATCTGGGATTGCAGATTTGGGGCATTTGACCTATGAAGCTCAGTTAAAGTTTAAAACCAAGCAAGTAAAAGATAGTTTGTATAAGATTGCTGGTATAAAGGATATAGAAGTTCCTTTAACGCTTGGCATGGGGCAACCCTTTGCTTATCGAAATAAGGCACAAGTACCCGTTCGCCGTGTGAATGGTCAATTGGAAACAGGTTTTTTCCGTAAAAATTCCCATGATTTGATGCCGATTGAGGATTTTTATATCCAACATCCAGAGATTGACCAAGTGATTCTAGTTGTACGTGATTTGCTACGCAGATTTGACATCAAACCCTATGACGAACAAGAAAAAACAGGTCTGATGCGCAATGTCATTGTTCGTCGTGGTCATTATTCTGGAGAAATCATGGTGATTTTTGTGACAACTCGACCAAAGATTTTCCGCATAGAACAACTGATTGAGCTCTTGGTAGATCAATTCCCACAGGTGAGCTCTATCATGCAAAATATCAATGATCGGGATACCAATGTGATTTTTGGTCCTGAATTCCGCCTCTTGTATGGTAAGGATTGTATCACAGATCAGATGCTGGGAAATTACTTTGAAATCTCAGCTCCTTCCTTTTATCAAGTTAATACTGAAATGGCAGAGCAGCTTTACCAAACTGCTATTGATTTTGCAGATGTTACACAAGATGATACCGTAGTTGATGCTTATTCTGGAATTGGAACGATTGGCTTGTCTTTTGCCAAGCATGTTAAAAAGGTCTACGGAGTAGAAGTTGTACCGCAAGCAGTAGAAAATAGTCAGCGCAATGCAAACCTAAATGGCATTTCAAACGCTCACTATGTTTGTGATACCGCTGAAAAAGCCATGGCTAAGTGGGTGCAAGAAGGTATTCAAGCGACTGTCATTCTTGTTGATCCACCAAGGAAAGGCCTCACCGAGAGTTTTATCAAGGCGAGTTGCCAGATGAACCCAGACAAGATTGTCTACGTTTCCTGTAATGTCGCAACCCTTGCGCGTGATGTCAAACACTATGAAGAGCTAGGCTACAAACTCAGCAGAATTCAGCCCGTTGATTTATTTCCGCAGACGCATCATGTTGAGGCGGTAAGTTTGCTAGTCAAGGAGCGAAGCGATGACGAATAGCATTTACTTCCGCCCATGCGATAGCTGTCCAAGAGCTAGGAGCATGGCGACGTAGCGATTGGACACAGCGAACCGCTAGGTGTGTTGCTCTGCTCGTAAAATCCTAGAAACCTTTGAACGAAAGGGATAGTAAAAAGCCTTAGAGATAAGGCTTTTTGTCGTATGGTGGGTAAGTATCAGAGTGAGAGTTGAAGTTGAAGTGGTGGGATTGAAAGCTTGGTGGTAGAATTATTTATTCCCATAAACCCTAGGGGGTATGGGTTTGTTTCCATAGACAAGGGGCTTATGGGAATAAATGTACCCCCTTTTTTTTATAAATGAAACTCTAGAAAGGTTTGGTCTAGAGAAGTGTGAGTACTGTTTTTGATACATTTTTTAAATATGTTAATATATTCAATATATCTGGTAGAGAAAAGCAAAGAGTAGCACTTGCTCGAGGGGTGCTATTGTCTTCTAAATTTTTGTTATTGGATGAGGTTAATTCAATGATTGACGAACAAACAACTAGGGATATAAGTGGATACCTATCACAACGAAACGTAGGTTTTATAGAGGTAGCACATAAAGTTTCCAAAGAGGACAAAATATAGTATAATAAATTTATAAAAGTTGAAAGGATTGTATAATATGATTACGTCATTAAAAGATTGCCAAAAGAAGATTTTAGAAAATAAAAAAATGAAAGGCTTTAATACTACAGATATCAAATTTGAGTTACTATGTTTATATGGAGAGGTTAATGAATTATTTCAGGCATATTTGAAGGATGATGTTTCAAATATTGCAGAGGAATTAGCAGATGTAGCTATTTTTTTACTTGGTATTTCTGAAATTCTCAATGTAGATCTTGAAACTGCAATCATTGAAAAAATTGTAGTCAATGAAAAAAGAATCTATAATGAAAATGGTTCAAAACTATCCACTCCGGCCAAGAAAGTGTGAAGTAGGTTATTTTCAACTATAGTGGATAGTTAGAAAATGCTTTACGTATGAAGTAACCGCATGTAACTATTTTTAGCTACATGCGGTTTTAAAATATTTTCATAAGAATCACAATTAAACAATGATAATATCTCGTCTTCGAAGACATTATAATATAGAAAATGATTAGAAAAGCAGTGTTCAAAATGAAAACACATTATCTGAAAGTTAAATATTTACATTTGTTAGGAGTGGTAGATGAAAAGTAATAAGAAGTTTGGGAGAGAAGCATTTTAGGAACTCGCTGAAAAAGTATGCTTATAGACTAAATAAAATGAAAAATAAGGTATCTTGACAAATCATTAAAAAACTCATATTTTTCAATATTGATACCAAAAGAAAGTATTATCAAGGATTCATCTTTATACAAGAAATCATTTGATTCCATAATTGAT
Organism: Streptococcus sp. zg-86; assembly: GCF_017639855.1. Classification (NCBI taxonomy): domain Bacteria; kingdom Bacillati; phylum Bacillota; class Bacilli; order Lactobacillales; family Streptococcaceae; genus Streptococcus; species Streptococcus zhangguiae. The sequence continues at coordinate 724,904 of NZ_CP072115.1, forward strand.
TGTGATATGTATTATTTTGGTTTGATTTATTTAGTAATATTTGAAAATAAGGATATTAACTTAAATAATTGGTCGAATCTAGTTATCAAACTGGAACAGCAAATCAAAAACTATAAAGCCCCATATCTTGACAAGCAAAGCATTCCAACATATGATTATTCAAAAGCTGAATATATCAGTTATCATCAAAAGAACCCTTCAGCTTTAAAATATTTACGAGAGAGAGTTGAGAAATCTATTGATATTTATAAGGAGATTGTATTATGACGAAACATGAAGATTTTATCAACAGTTCGATTGAAGCGGTTATGTTGGAGGGGCTTTCTGCAATTATTTCCATAGATACTGGAATTGAATCTTATCCCTTGAATGATTACTTGTTAAAGACAATTTTTTTACAGATGACAGGTTTTCAAGAACAAAAATTTAAGTGTATTGTTTGGGAGATGGCTACTGAAGATTTTGAGTTTAGGAGAGATTTTTTAAGAGAATATGCCACACAAGGTTTTTCCACATATGAGTCTAAAAAATCTATTTATCAAAAATTAATGATTTTGCTAGATAGGGATGAGTTTTCTGAAAGTGAAAGAAAGGAAATAGTTAATCAAGCAAAAGACAGTGTGTGTAGTATTTTTAATGAGAGTAACCTTCAATATTGGAATGGTACACCTATAATGAATTTAAGGGTAATATAAAGGATAAAATTGGCTACAAAGGTATTGCTAGAAAGGGAGTAGGTTATAATTTATTGGAAAGTGAAGGCCAAAAAGTTTATGGTAAATTATATAAACATAGAAACCGTTTGGCACATAATACGATATCATATCAGAGAAATTTGCCTAAATTGCATAACTTAGAAAATGCAGAATTTGGCGATTCTAATTATTTTGTGTGGTTTTATGTGTTGATAGTAATTGATAGGATTATTATCAAATTATACAATGAATTCTGTCAGAAAAATAAATCTTTACTTTATTAGTAATTTGTAAATCTACGACCTTAAAATGTATTAATATTATAGCATTGAAACAAAATCAAAAAACTTTTTCCGTTCCATAATATAGTCCTCACCTATCAGCACACGTTGAGGCGGTAAGTTTGCTAGTCAAGGAGCGAAGCGATGACGAATAGCATTTACTTCCGCCCATGCGATAGCTATCCAAGAGCTAGGAGCATGGCGACGTAGCGAGTGGAGGAAGCGAACCGCTGGGTATGTAGCTCTGCTCGTAAAATCCTAGAAACCTTTGAACGAAAGGGATAGTAAAACGAGGCTGGGCAAAAACTAGCTGCTCATATATAAAAAACGAGCAATTCCAATTAGGAGTTGCTCGTTTTCCATTTCATGCTTTATAATTATAATAACCACAAAACAACTAGAAAGGCATGAAAATGTATAAACAGTATAACACAAATCAGCTTAGTTTGGAATTAAATATTGCTTGGGACTTACCTGCTACGCATGAGGCACGTCTGATTAGTCAGTTTGTGGATACTATTCCTCAATCCGTTCTCCTAGAAGAAACTTCCCACACAGGTCGTCCTGCCTTTCATCCAGCTATGTTGCTCAAAATGACCCTATTCGCCTATGCTCGCCAAGTTTTCTCTGGTAGAAAAATCCTCCAAATGAATGAGGAAGTCATTCCTATGAAATGGCTGAGTCAGGATACCTACGTCTGTTATCGAACCATAAATAGTTTTCGGGCCTCTACACACGCCAACCAGCTTATCAAAACTGCTTTCATCTACTTCACTCTCCTCCTCAGAGAGAATGGATTGATTGAAGATAAAGCTCTCTTCATTGACGGGACTAAGGTAGAAGCTGATGCCAACAAGTACTCCTTCACGTGGAAAAAGGCCGTTGAGCGCTATGAAGATGCCTTGAATGGAAACATTTCTGCCCTCTATGACAAGCTAGTCCAAGAAGGGGTGAATACTGCCTTGTCCAAGGAAGAATGTCTCACTAGCGAGGGACTAAACCAACTCCTACAAGAGACCGAACAAGTACTAGATGAGTTGGAAAATGCTATCTCACAAGAGCCTAAAGTCATTAAAGGTGGATCGACCAACAGACAGAAACGAAGAAGAATTAAGAAACTTAAGAGAAAGTTGAAAGAGGATTTTCTTGTTCGGAAACAAAAGTACGAACGAGATAAACAGATTTTACAAGAGCGAAATTCCTATTCTAAAACAGATCCTGATGCGACGTTTATGAGGATGAAAGAGGATCATATGAGGAATGGTCAGCTCAAACCTGCTTACAACCTTCAACTTGGTACAAATAGCCAGTTTGCCTTAGCTTACGGATTGTATCCGAATCCAACTGACACTCGTACACTCAAACCTTTTCTTCAATCCATCCAAACCTTAGAACTCTTTCAACACATTGTCGCGGATGCAGGTTATGGTAGTGAAGAAAATTACAGCTTTATCGTTGATGATCTGGAGAAAACGCCTCTAATTCCCTACGGAACATATCAGAAAGAGCAGAAGAAAAGCTACAAGAAGAGTGATGCCAATCCTGAAAACTGGACTTACCTAGAAGATTCTGACCAGTGGATAAAACCAGCTGGAGTTGTCTACTCGTTTAAGAATTATTCACGAAGAACGGAAAAGTATGGATTTGAGAAAGATAGTAAGATTTACGAAGCTGATCCTGTACAAGCTAGTGAAGAGTTAGACCAATTAGCACGGACAGAGAAAGGAAACCTCAAACAAATTCAGTATAATCCTACGTGGAACTATTTCAAGAACTTAGTCAAAGAGGAATTGACAAGTAAAGAGGGAGCCCGCATTTATGCCAAACGCAAGGTGGATGTCGAACCTGTATTTGGTAGGATGAAGGGTGTTTTTGGCGTGCGCAGAGTGCATGTCAGAGGTCAAAAAGTGGTTGAAACTGAGATAGGATTCCTCCTAATGAGCATGAATCTCACGAAATTGGCTAAGAAATTAGTCCAAGATAATAGAGATAAAAATAAAAACACAAATAGTTCGGCTGGATTTCATCAAAATCAGCTTGAAGCTATCTGTGTTTTTTATTTACTGGCTAGTTTTTGCCCAGCCTCTTTTTGTCGTATGGTGGGTAAGTATCAGAGCAAGAATTTTTGATGAGTGTGTAGGTTTGATAGCATGATGATGAGGTGATTTATTTCCGTAAACCTTAGGGAAATGTAGTTGTTTCCTCATAGCTAGGAGGAAAAAGACGATGATAGCAATGCAATAGAAAGAAAGTTCAGGAGATGAAAAGTTTATAGCACTGTTCATGGGGATGGCTCTTTTTTGGAAATTATTTGTTCTGATTGATATAGTCGAACAGCAAAAAAGAATGATAAAAATCAGAATGTAGACAAACCTCACAATTCAGAAAAACAGTACAATGATAATTCATTTTCTGTAGTTTTAAGGTTAGAAAATTTGCGAGCGTAGCGAGCACAATACCGGCACCTCCGCCGTGCTAAAAGTGGGAGTGAGACAGAAGACGCTGATGTCCGAAAGCACATGAGGATGGTGGCAATAAAAAGAATTTTTCTTCAATCTGGATAAAAATTTTTTATTTTTTGATAGAAAAAATTTAATAGTCTTTACCTATCACATAGGATAGAAAATTTGTATTTGTCAGTAGCTTTAATTTCGTCTAAAATGAAGGAAACAAAAGGAGGTCAGACTATGACAAGTTTACAGAATGCTTATCAGATTTTTAAAGAGGCTAAATTGGTCAATCTAACCCATCAAATTAATGAGAATAGTCCTCATTTCCCTGCCTTGCCAGCATTAGAGAAGAAGGATCTTTTTACTTTGAAGGATGGGTTCCATGTACAACAATTTAGCGTTGTTGGTCAGTACGGTACACACATTGATGCCCCTATTCACTTCGTTGAGGGTGGTAAATGGTTAGACGAGCTTGTTTTAGAAGATTTACTCTTGCCTCTGTTTGTGGTTGATAAATCAGAGGCAGTGGCTACGAATCCCAACTATGAACTTAGCAAACAAGATGTTCTTGATTTTGAAGCTGTGCATGGTCAAATCCCAGCAGGCAGTTTTGTTGCTTTTAGAAGTGATTGGCATAAACGTTGGCCAGACCAAGCTGCTATGAGAAACCTTGATGATAAGGGAGCTCAGCAAACTCCGGGTTGGAGCCGTGAAGCATTAGAGTTCTTGATTCACGAACGTCATGTTAAAGCTCTTGGTCATGAAACCTTGGATACTGATAGTGGTCAAGCTGCGTATGCTAATGGTGGTAGTCTTCACCAAGAGTATTATTTGCTTGAGCAAGGGATTTATCAGGTTGAAGTCTTGGCTAACTTAGATCAAGTCCCAGCAACAGGTAGTATCATTTCGATTGCTTATCCTAACTGGGATAAGGCGACTGGTTCGCCAGTTCGTGCGATAGCCTACGTTTCTGAATAGGATGAAAGAGAGGAATGATGGATATGGCTAGAGAGTATTCTTTTGAAACCAAGCAACTTCATGCAGGACAAGTCATTGATCCTACAACTAAATCACGAGCAGTTCCTATTTATCAAACGACCTCTTTTGTCTTTGATAGTGCACAGGAAGCAGAAGATATTTTTGCCCTTCGCAAACCTGCTAATATCTATACTCGGATTACCAATCCTACGACGGCTGTTTTTGAAGAGAGAATGGCTGTGCTAGAAGGTGGAGTTGGTAGTCTTGCTACGGCTTCAGGTATGGCGGCTATTACTTACACTGCATTAGCACTGGCTCATGCAGGAGATCATATTGTTTCTGCGACGACAGTTTATGGTGGAACCTTTAATCTTCTTAGTGAAACTCTACCCCGTTATGGTATTACCACAAATTTTGTGGATGTGGCAGATTATGAGGCTATAGACCAAGCTATTCAGGAAAATACAAAGTTTCTTTTGGCTGAAACCCTAGGCAATCCTCTTGGGAATGTCGCAGATTTGGAGAAGTTAGCTGAGATTGCTCATAAACATCAGATTCCATTAGTTGTTGATAATACCTTTGGAACGCCCTATCTCATCAATGTTTTCTCTCATGGGGTGGATATCGCTGTTCACTCTGCAACTAAGTTTATCGGTGGTCATGGAACGACGATTGGTGGTGTGATTGTTGACTCTGGTCGCTTTGATTGGGAAGCGTCTGGTAAATTCCCACAGTTTGTTGAGCCTGATCCGTCTTATCATGGATTGTCTTACACGAAAGATGTCGGGGCAGCAGCTTTTATCACAGCTGTTCGTACACAGTTGCTCCGTGATACAGGAGCTAGTATCTCGCCGTTTAATGCCTTCCTCCTAACACAAGGCTTAGAAACCCTATCCTTACGTGTGGAACGGCATGTCGAAAATGCGAAGGCAGTAGCTGAATATTTAGAGAAACACCCTAAAGTAAGGAAAGTGAATTATGCTAGCTTGCCTTCAAGTCCCTACTATGATTTAGCTCAGAAGTATTTGCCACTAGGAGCCAGTTCTATCTTTAGCTTTGAAGTTGAGGGCGGTGCAGTAGAGGCTCGTAGGGTGATTGATAACTTGGAAATCTTCTCCAACTTAGCGAATGTTGCAGATGCAAAATCATTAGTGGTTCATCCTGCTACAACAACTCATGGTCAGATGTCTGAAGAAGACTTACTCGCTTGTGGTATCAATCCAAGCCAGATTCGATTATCTATCGGCTTAGAGAACGTTAAGGATTTAATTGAAGATTTACAGATTGCCTTGGATAAAGCATTTGAGAATGAAGACAGTAAGGGTCGCATTTTTTAGTAATGAACACAGATATTAGTAGTGAGGAGATTTCCGATAGGAGATTTCTTCACTACTTTTTCAAGTGTATTAAGCTGATAGCATTTTGATGCTAGATATCCTGATGAGAACTGGCAAGGCATCTTTTTTTCTTGCAATCTGTTCAAGGTATGCGGGACATGCGGTATTGCGTATTGAAAATGAGATACGAAAGCAGGGAATTATTCAAGACAAAGAAGTAACATCATGCGTACAGTATTCGAAAGTGATATCAGTAAAGAAAGCTCAGAAGTAGCGTTTCTTGTAGATAGCAAAAAATTCATAGCTACACTATGCTAAAGTGAATCGGTTACACTAATCTAGACAGAATTTAGAAGTTTTTAGTGAGAGATAAGTCCAAGAGTCATAGGTATTTGATAACTCAGACTGACATGAATGCCTTTGTGATTTTACAAATGGACATAGTTCTTGACTTGGAGGGGGAGGATAGTCAAACATGTCACATGTCTCTCTATACACAAACTCCATCTTGAAAGAACGATAAGTACTCTTTACAGAAATAGTAGAACCTCGATTGTTCTTCTCTTTTTTTATCTCAAAATTCCTTTTAAAAAATATGAATTTTCTTTCGAAACATGGTATACTAGAGAGGTTATGAGTCCCGAAAAGGCGATTGTTTACCCAAAAAGAAAACAATCGGTGCTTTGTAACTTTTAACTTGGCAACAATGTCGGTAGCAAAGCTACGCGTCATTGTATAGCAGTCGCTATTAGGCGACCTGCTTAGCCAACTTACTAGACTGGGAAAGGTCTTAGTAACGAATCCCTTTCCCAATCTTCGTAACTGAACTAAGAAAAACGGCTCCTATGTCGCACTTTTTTCTACGGTTGTCACTATGCTAGTAGGGCTACGAACTGTGTTCGTTCTATCTCCAAGCTTCAAAGGTCTACTAGACCTTTGAAAGCGCGTTACTAGATTTCCACAAGCGAAAATCTCGTTCTCTTGGGAAACCGTCATAACTTGATTATAGTAGTAAAGTCATATGTCATTGTACAGCAGTCGCTATTAGGCGACCTGCTTAGCCAACTTACTACTGTTGATGAGTCAGTCGATTGAGAGGTAGGGTGTCGAGCGGTTGTAGGGAATTGGTCAGCTAGTAGTTGTTTTTCTAGGATCATTTTTATTTAAAGGGGGACATGAAGATGTCAGAACGTAAACTTTTCACTTCTGAATCGGTATCTGAGGGGCATCCGGATAAGATTGCGGATCAGATTTCCGATGCGATTTTAGATGCGATTTTAGAGCAGGATAGCGAGGCTCATGTAGCAGCTGAAACAGCTGTTTATACAGGGTCTGTCCATGTGTTTGGAGAAATTTCAACGACTGCTTATGTCGATATTAACCGTGTCGTACGAGATACTATTGCAGAGATTGGCTATACCAATACGGAGTATGGTTTTTCAGCTGAAACAGTAGGTGTACATCCGTCGTTGGTTGAGCAATCACCTGATATTGCTCAAGGGGTCAATGAAGCCTTGGAAGTTCGTGGCAATGATGATCAGGATCCGTTGGATCAGATTGGAGCTGGGGATCAAGGATTGATGTTTGGTTTTGCTGTAGATGAAACGCCAGAATTGATGCCGTTGCCTATTTCGCTTAGTCATCAATTGGTGAAGAAATTAGCAGATTTACGTAAATCAGGTACGATTTCCTATCTGCGTCCAGATGCCAAGAGTCAGGTGACCGTGGAATATGACGAAGACGATCAACCGGTTCGTGTGGATACAGTCGTTATTTCAACCCAGCATGACCCAGAAGTGAGTCAGGAAACGATTCGCAAAGACATCATCGAGCAGGTGATTCAAGCAGTTATTCCAGCCCGTTATTTGGATGAGGAGACCAAGTATTTTATCAATCCGACAGGTCGATTTGTCATTGGTGGTCCGCAAGGAGATTCTGGCTTGACAGGCCGCAAGATTATCGTAGATACTTATGGTGGTTATGCACGTCATGGTGGTGGTGCTTTTTCTGGAAAAGATGCGACAAAAGTCGATCGTTCAGCCTCTTATGCTGCCCGCTACATTGCTAAAAATATCGTAGCAGCAGGTTTGGCCAAGAAAGCAGAAGTTCAGCTAGCCTATGCGATTGGAGTGGCTCATCCTGTTTCGGTACGGATTGATACCTTTGGAACCAGTACCGTTGCTGAAAATCGTATTGAAGCAGCTGTTCGAGAATTGTTTGACCTTCGTCCAGCAGGTATTATCCAGATGCTAGATTTGAAACGACCAATTTATCGCCAGACGGCAGCATACGGTCACATGGGACGGACAGACATTGACCTACCATGGGAACGCTTGGATAAGGTTGAAGTGCTGAAGCAAATAGTAGAAGATTAAAAAAGAGGAGTGGTGTACGGTTACGTTGAGGTAGTAGCCGACTGATGCCACTCTTTTTTGATTCAGAAAAGCTTGAAATGGAGGGGGTGGAGATGGTTTTGATTATACAGCCTGAAGGTCAGTAGATTGGTTATTTGATGAATCTTCAATTGTTAAACTAGCTATTTAGTTCGATATATGATACAATGAACTGTATGCCTTTTTGGCGAATTTGAGAAAGAGATTTGAATAGTATGAGAAGAATTGTGATTAATGGTGGTCGTCCATTGAAAGGAAGTGTAACCATCAGCGGAGCGAAAAATTCAGTTGTGGCTCTGATTCCAGCAATTATTTTAGCAGATGGTATTGTGACCTTGGATGGTGTTCCAGAGATTTCAGATGTTGACAGTCTCATTGACATCATGGAGACGATGGGAGCGAGTGTCAAGCGTAGTGGGGATTCCTTGGAAATTGACCCTCGTGGTGTTCAGGATATGCCCATGCCCTTTGGTAAAATCAATAGTTTGCGTGCTTCCTATTATTTTTATGGTTCTTTGCTTGGTCGTTTTGGTCAAGCCATTGTGGGGCTACCAGGAGGTTGTGACTTAGGACCGCGTCCGATTGACTTGCATTTAAAGGCTTTTGAAGCAATGGGTGCAACCATGACCTACGAAGGACTGAATATGAATCTTTCTACCAATGGGAAACGAATCCAAGGAGCACATATCTTCATGGATACAGTCAGTGTTGGTGCTACGATTAATACTATGTTAGCAGCTGTTAAGGCAGAGGGTCGTACGGTGATTGAAAATGCAGCCCGTGAACCAGAAATTATTGATGTGGCAACGCTTTTAAATAATATGGGTGCCCATGTTCGTGGAGCGGGTACTGAAGTGATTACGATTGAAGGTGTTACAGAACTGCATGGTACGCGTCACCAAGTGATTCCTGATCGGATTGAAGCAGGAACCTATATTGCCCTTGCGGCGGCGATTGGTGAAGGAATTCAGATTGACAATGTTCTCTACGAACATTTAGAGGCATTCATTGCTAAGTTAGAGGCGATGGGTGTTCGGATGACAGTATCAGAAGATAGTGTTTTTGTTGAAAAACAAGATAGGCTAAAGGCTGTTAGTGTCAAAACCTCTCCTTATCCAGGATTTGCAACAGACTTGCAACAACCCCTTACCCCCTTATTGCTTAAGGCAGAAGGGACAGGAACGATTACGGACACCATTTATGAGAAACGTGTTGGTCATGTGCAAGAATTGGCTAATATGGGAGCAGATATTCGTGTTTTAGGAAGTCGCATCAGCTACCAAGGGCCAAACAAGCTGAATGGTACACGTGTTAAAGCAACGGATTTACGAGCAGGTGCTGCGATGGTCATTGCAGGATTGATGGCTGAAGGTCGTACTGAAATTACCAATATTGAGTTTATCCTTCGAGGATATTCCAATATTATTGAAAAACTACAAGATTTAGGTGCAGATATTCAATTAGTGGAAGAATAGGCTGTTGATTAACTTGGCTAAATGGCCACTCTACAAGAGTGAGTGAGGGAAATCGAGAAGGAACTGACCGATTGGGACTCACTCATTTTTTGATAAGGAAGAAAAGATGACGATTTGGGAACCTCTTGCAAGATATGCCTACTTTGAAACAGACCGTCTGCTTCTCCGCCCTTTTTCTTATGAAGATAGAGAGGATTTGCATGCGATTCTTTCGAATCCCTTAAATACAGAATATCTCATGCCAAGTGCTATGAACTTAGCAGAGACAACCAATCTGCTTGTCCATACTTTTCTAAAATCGCCCTTAGGAATTTGGGCAATCGAAGAGAAAGAAACTGGACAGATGATTGGCTGCATTCGCTTTGAAAACATTGAGGAGAAAAAGAAGGAAGCTGAAATAGGGTATTTTCTAAGGCAGTCTTTCTGGGGACAGGGATTGATGACAGAAGTTCTTCAGACACTGGCTTACCTAGCCATTCACCATATGGTTTTTCAGAAGATATCTGTCATTACCCATATAGAAAATACAGCCAGTCAGCGTGTGGCAGAAAAGGCTGGTTTTCAGAAAGTGCGCCAGTATAAGGGTAGCGATCGATACAGTCATAGAATGCGGGAGTATCTGGCTTTTCAACTACTTGCAAGGGATAAGATATAGATTTCGTTAAGAATGACTATTAGAATCGTCAATCTGATAGTAAGAAAAAATAATAGATGAGGAATGAAATGATTACCATAAAATCACAAAGAGAAATTGAGGCAATGGACCGGGCAGGTGATATTCTTGCTAGTATTCATATTGGCTTGCGTGATCTGATTAAACCAGGGCTTGACATGTGGGAAGTGGAAGAGTATGTCCGCAGACGGTGTAAGGAAGAAAATGTTTTGCCGCTTCAAATTGGAGTGGATGGGCATTTGATGGATTACCCTTATGCGACTTGTTGTGGTTTGAATGATGAGGTAGCTCATGCTTTTCCACGTCATTACAAGTTAAAAGAAGGTGATTTACTGAAGGTTGACATGGTCTTAAGTGAGCCACTTGATAAGAGTATTGTGGATGTGTCTAAATTGAACTTTAACAATGTTGCTCTGATGAAAACCTATACCGAGCCATATGCTGGTGGTTTAGCGGATTCTTGCTGGGCTTATGCAGTAGGAGAAGTGAGCCAAGAAGTTAAAGACTTAATGGATGTGACAAAAGAGTGTCTTTACCGAGGAATTGAGCAAGCAGTTGTCGGCAACCGTATTGGCGATATTGGTGCTGCGATTCAAGAATACGCCGAGAGTAAAGGCTATGGTGTCGTGCGTGACTTGGTCGGTCATGGTGTAGGACCAACCATGCATGAAGAGCCAATGGTGCCCCACTATGGACGTGCAGGACGTGGTCTTCGTCTACGTGAGGGAATGGTTTTGACGATTGAACCGATGATTAATACGGGTACCTGGGAAATTGATACGGATGAACAGACCGGTTGGGCTCATAAGACATTAGATGGTGGATTATCTTGCCAATATGAACACCAATTTGTGATTACCAAAGACGGTCCTGTGATTTTAACCAGTCAAGGAGAAGAAGGAAGCTACTAATTTTGAGTAGGAAAAGAAGGAGGAAGAATGAACAGAAAGAAGCTATGGAGCAACTGTAAGTCATTTGGGACCTCCTTTTTGTCCTTTTATCAAGCAGCGGAAGTCGATTTGACAGGAGTGGCCGTTGCCTATTACCTGATTATCTCGATTTTTCCGATTTTGTTGACCTTGGCCAATCTCCTGCCCTATTTACAGATTGATGTAGAGCAAATTTTAGCTTTTCTAGCAGACTTTTTTCCAGAACAAATTTACCCGACAGCAGCGGAGATGGTTGTGAGTATTCTAACGAAACCTTCCTCGTCTTGGTTAGGAATTGCTATTGCTACGACCCTATGGACTTTGTCAAAGAGTATGGTAGCTCTCCAAAAAGCCGTGAACAAGGCCTATAATGTTGATCAACATCGGGATTTTATTATTAGCCGAGCAGTTGGCATTTTTTTAGGAATTGGTCTTCAAGCGATTATTATTTTTAGTATGATGATGCTAGCGTTTGGTAAGACCTTGTTGCAATTGCTGTCGACCAAATTTCATTTTGACCCTCTGTTTAATCATTTCCTCAATCAGAGTCAGCTAGTTGCTTATATCGCACTTTTTCTTGCTTTGGTCATGCTCTATTTTTTCCTACCTAATGTTCGAATTCGAAAAATTCGCTATGTCTTACCTGGCTCCCTGTTTGTTCTAGCAGTGATGGCAACGGTTGGACAATTGTTTGGCATTTATATTGATTCCTATACCAACCGTCTCTTGGATTTTCGCTTAGTATCGTCTGTCGTGATTCTTGTATTGATGCTATGGTTCATTTTTTTGGCTAATATTCTCATTATTGGAGCGGTTTTGAATGCAACGGTTCAGAGTTTGCAGATGGAAGAATTTGATCCGAGAGCAGGAGATGTGCTGTCACTTTTTCATCGCATCAAGTCCTTCATTGTTAAAAATCGTAAAAAAAGAAACTTCTAAGTTAGGAGCTTCAGAATGTAGACAAACCTCATAATTCAGAAAAACATTACAATGATATTTCATTTTCTGTAGTTTCAAGGTTAGAAAATTTGCGAGCGTAGCGAGCACAATACCGCCGCCACCGCCGTGCTAAAAGTGACAGAAAACGTTATTAAATGAAGGTTTTCTGTTACTCGGCATCTTCGAGACCTTAGACTCGAAGATGAATCATGGAATTCCGAAGGAAGTCGCTGATGTCCGAAAGCACATAAGGATGGTGGCAATAAAAAGACTTTTTCTTCAAGCTGAAACTCCTAACTTAGGAGCTTTTTTTCGTATTCTGAAAGACAAATACTTTACTTAGGATATAGTTCAGGACAATGACGAGAACCTGTGAGATGAGGGTAGCAATAGCATTGATACGTGTAGGATCTTGATGGACGAATTGACCAATCAGCTGTGGAAAGGCATCTACTAGAAGGTAGGCCAAGACAAGGTCGAGTAACAAGGTCGTAAGGCGTGCAGAGATAAATTTGACGAGCCGTGCTGGCCAGCACGTCCATTCTTGCTGAAAGACGATTTGATCATTTGTGATAAAGGCAAATAAAATGGCGACACAGTTGGCAATAAAGACAACAAGGAGAGTTTGAGGAATTAGGAAGAAAAGACTGGTCCTCGTAAGGATATAGACAAGAGTGGTGGCTACTCCAAAAAACAAATAGGACAGAATTTCATTCTCAAAAAATGCTTTAATATACTTTTTCATACTTTAAGTCTACCATATTATCCTTGATTATGCTATACTAGAAATGTTGTGAAAATGAGAAGTTCTTGGTCGAAAAAACGGCTACTCTTGACTACATTCGGTTTTTTCCACGGCTTCACATCTTGTGAATCGAGCTCGTGCTAAAAGCCTTACAAAATAGAGACAAGGGTGTTGCAGCTTTAGCTGCCTACAGATTTGGCTCTCTTTAGGGGCGTCTTGTCCTCGAATCACGGATTCGTCGGCCAATCCCCTACTTTTGCTGTAGCCGTTGTGAGATTTGCTCGCATTACGGATATGGATGCTCTTGAGTACATTCGGTTTTTCAACGCCCTCTCATCTTACACAACCCTTGGTACTTCCTTCCTTTAGCCAAGCATATTATACGCGGTTTAGCCGCCAAAGGAGATTTATATGAATAAAACAAAATGGACAGTTCGTGACATGGCACACATTGCCTTGGTTGCGGCGATTTACGTGGTGTTAACAGTAACGCCACCTCTCAATGCGATTTCCTACGGAGCCTATCAGTTCCGTTTGTCGGAAATGCTGAATTTTCTAGCTTTTTATAATCGTAAATACCTCATTGCTGTTACGATTGGCTGTATGATTTCGAATTTTATAGGCTTCGGAGTGATTGATGTTTTTGTCGGTGGAGGATCGACCCTCCTCTTTGTGGCTCTAGGAGTTTATTTCTTTAAAAAATACCAAACAGAGTATCTCTTCAATGGGATAATCAATAAGGCTTTCTTCTACTTCTCCATTTTCTTTTCTTTATCCATGTTTACCATTGCTCTTGAATTGTATTTTCTAGCAAGCACACCTTTCTTAGCAACATGGTTTACAACTGCTGTAGGAGAATTTGCCTCTCTAATTGTTGGTTCTCTGGTCATTGACCGTTTAGCTCAGAGAATTGATTTTACGCGATAAGGTCAGATAAGGAAGGACACCGAGTCTGGGCAATTGCCCAGACTTTTTTCATACTATAAGCAAATAAATTTCCACTGTAGAAGTGAGAGACTGAAATGATAAAAATGCTATTTTCTTACCTGACTTCTACCTCGCTGTCTTTTTTCTTTCCGATATCCATGATATAATGAATCTTATGGAAGAAAAATATTTGAAAATCGCCCAGGATTTGGGTGTTAACATAAAGCAAATTGAAACAGTTTTGACCTTGACAGCGGAAGGCAATACTATTCCCTTTATCGCTCGTTATCGTAAGGAAATGACAGGGAATTTAGATGAGGTTGTGATTAAGTCCATTATTGACTTGGATAAATCTTTAACAGCTTTGGCAGAGCGAAAAGCCACCGTTTTGTCTAAGATTGAAGAGCAAGGGAAATTGACGGATGGACTGCGTCAGGCGATTGAAGAAGCTGAAAAATTAGCTGATGTGGAAGAGCTCTACTTGCCATACAAGGAAAAGCGCAGAACAAAGGCAACGATTGCACGAGAAGCAGGTCTTTTTCCTCTGGCACGCCTTATTTTACAAAATGTTGCAGATTTGGAAACACAGGCAGCAACTTTTATCTGCCAAGGATTTGAAACAGCAGAAGATTGTCTAGCTGGTGCGGTAGATATTTTGGTAGAGGCTATTTCAGAGGATGTGAAATTACGAGCTTGGACCTACCATGAAGTCTTGCACCATTCTATTTTACAATCGCAATTAAAAGATCAAGAAGCGGATGAAAAGCAAGTCTTTCAGATGTATTACGAGTTTTCTGAAACAGTTGCGAATATGCAAGGTTATCGGACCTTAGCCCTCAATCGTGGCGAAAAATTAGGTGCCTTAAAGGTCTCCTTTGAGCATAATCTTGAGAAAATTCTGCGGTTCTTTGAAGTTCGTTTCCCTCAGAAAAATAGCTACATTACAGAAGCAATCAGCCAGGCAGTTAAGAAGAAAATCTTACCAGCCATGGAGCGTCGTATTCGGACTGAATTGACTGAAACAGCAGAAGAAGGAGCGATTCTCCTCTTTTCAGAGAACCTTCGTAATCTACTATTGATGCCACCATTAAAAGGAAAAATGGTATTGGGCTTTGACCCAGCCTTTCGTACAGGTGCTAAGCTAGCAGTGGTGGATCAGACCGGAAAACTCTTGACAACACAGGTCATTTATCCTGTGAAGCCAGCTTCACAGGCACAGATTGCACAGGCAAAAGAAGAACTGGCAGGTCTGATTGGCCAATATGGTATTGAAATCATTGCCATTGGAAATGGAACAGCTAGTCGTGAGTCTGAAAGTTTTGTCGCAGAAGTCTTGCAACAATTTCCAGCTGTTCGCTATGTGATTGTTAATGAAAGCGGGGCATCAGTTTATTCTGCTTCTGAATTGGCACGGCATGAATTTCCTGATTTGACGGTTGAAAAACGCTCGGCAATCTCGATTGCTCGTCGCTTGCAAGATCCACTTGCAGAGTTGGTCAAAATCGATCCCAAATCAATCGGTGTTGGCCAATACCAGCACGATGTTAATCAGAAAAAATTATCTGAGAGCCTTGATTTCGTAGTGGACACGGTAGTCAATCAGGTCGGTGTCAACATCAATACTGCAAGTCCTGCCCTCCTAGCTCATGTGGCAGGTCTCAACAAGACGATTTCTGAAAATATTGTCAAATACCGTGAAGAAAATGGAGCTTTGACCTCACGAGCTGAATTGAAGAAGGTCCCACGTCTAGGTGACAAGGCCTTTGAGCAGGCAGCTGGTTTCTTACGAATTCCTGAGGCGAGCAATTTCTTGGACAATACAGGAGTGCACCCAGAGTCCTATCCAGCGGTTCAAAAACTCTTTGACTTATTAGATATTGAGCAATTAGATGAAATGGCGCAGGAGAAATTAAAAGCAGTACAGCTAAGAGAAATGGCAGAAGAATTGGGTCTGGGTAAGGAAACTTTGAAGGATATTCTAGCAGACTTACTCAAACCTGGTCGAGATTTACGCGATGATTTTGTAGCACCTGTATTGCGTCAAGATGTTCTGGATTTTAAAGATTTAGAAATTGGACAAAAGCTAGAAGGTGTTGTTCGGAATGTGGTTGACTTTGGGGCCTTTGTTGATATTGGTATCCATGAAGATGGTTTGATTCATATTTCAAATATGAGTAAAAACTTTATTAAACATCCGAGTCAAGTAGTCTCTGTTGGAGATTTGGTAACGGTTTGGGTCTACAAATTGGATACGGTTCGTGAAAAAGTCAATCTCAGCTTGGTGCCACCTCATGAATCTCACTGAGTATATTCAGCAGGTGTCACGTGAGGATTTTGGAAAAGAATTCCGACATCAAGCCCATTGGAATCGTCGTTTGAAAACAACAGGTGGACGGTTTTTTCCCAAGGACGGACATTTGGACTTCAATCCTCGCTACTATGAAGCAGACAAGGACTTGTTTCGTAAGATTGTCCGCCACGAACTCTGCCATTATCATCTGTATTTTGAGCAAAAAGGCTATCGCCACAAGGACAGGGATTTCAAGGAATTGTTACAGGCAGTAGACGGAGTACGCTATGCACCGCAACTAGCATCTCCCGCGCAAACTCCCTATCTCTACCGCTGCCAGCAGTGTGGTCAAGTCTACCCACGAAAGCGACGCGTGAACACAGCAAACTATCGTTGCGGTAAGTGCCGTGGCTTCCTGACAGTAGTTGATGAAAGAAATCAGTCCTTGGGCTGATTTCTTTTAATTAGTCTATGGTATAATAGAAGAGAATCGAGGTGAGGAAATGGCACAAGAACCGCAAAAACGATTGATTGAACTATATGAGAAGGGGATTTTGACCAAAGAAGAAGCGCGTGCCTGCTTTTTAGAATTTGATGAAGAACCAGACTTTCTCGTAGAGGAAGAAAAACCACGGTTGAGTTTTACACTCCCGCGTTTGAAAATTTTTTCCTCATCTAAATTGAAACAAGAGTATGCCTTTGCAGACATTGAATCCCTTTTTATCAGTATGTCAGAAGGAAAGGTTTCTTTTGTCAAAAACAAGTCGGATCAGGTTCAGATTTACCTTGTTTACCCTCAACAAACCAACCAAGCCTTTTTGCCTCAGATTTATGTTGAAAACCAAGGCTTGCATTTTGCTTCTAATCTTCCTTGCCACTTGACCGTTTCTCTACCGGAGCAGTGGATGTCCATTTTGAATTTAGATTTGGGAAGAGCAGATGCGAGACTAGACTATCTTCCTTTTGAAGATATTTCCATTCATAGTTCTACGGATAAAAAACAACAGGATATTCGTATTACTGCAATGAATCTCATGTCTCAGCACCTCTTCCTCCAACTCGTCCAAGCTCCAGTTTATCTGCAAGTGCCAAAACAGCAAGGCTTACGTGGAAAGGTGGAAAGTTCAACAGGGCAATTAGTTGTTAATCGAAAAAAGAAACCAAGTCCTTATTTTTGCGAGAAGAAAGGAGATTGCCTCCTGTATCTTCATATCAAGACAGTCAATAGCCCAATTAGTGTAAAAGGAGTGCAACATGCCATTCGGATTTTATAAGCAACGAACGAATAAACTGATAACAGGTGTTTTAGCAGGTATAGCAGATCGTTTTCGATTAGATCTTAGCATTACTCGGATTGTCTTTTTCATCATCTGTTTAGTTGGACGTTTGGGCTTGTTAGCCATTGCAGTCTATATTCTAGCAGCTGTTTTACTTCCCTTTAAGGAAGATGTTTATGCAGACCGCTATGGTACAGGACCTAGAAAAATAAAGGATGCTGAAAAAATTCAGAAACACAAGTGGTAGGAGTAAGATCATCCAGTAGCTGTATTATGAAAGGAGTGAGGAAAGTCGATTTCTCGGAAATCACGACTGCTGTCTCACTCCCTTTTTGTATTCTCCTCCTATCTTGTGGTATAATAATTTATAAAGAAATGACACGCTTCAAAAATCACAATCGGACATTGCTCACTAGCCTTATTAAAGGATGGAAGTGATTCGGATGTTGATTTTAAAAAAGTATGAGAGGTATGATATGGCAGTTTTTGTCAAAGATTTGATTGACAATGTGCGTGTGAGTAGCGCATATAGTACGGAAATCTTACTGGAAAAAGAGATTACCACATCTGATATTACTCGTCCTGGTCTTGAGATGACAGGCTATTTTGACTATTATGCGCCAGAGCGCATTCAGCTAATGGGGATGAAAGAATGGTCCTATTTGATGGCCATGACTTCTCATAACCGTTATCAAGTTTTACGGAGAATGTTTCAGCCTGAGACTCCAGTGGTGATTGTAGCGCGTGGCTTGGAAATTCCAGAAGAAATGTTTCAAGCAGCTGAGGAAAAAGGGATTGCTATTTTCCAAAGCCAGTCTGCTACAAGTCGTTTGGCAGGGGAATTATCTTCTTACTTAGATTCACGCCTTGCAAAACGGACCAGTGTCCATGGTGTTCTCATGGATATCTATGGCATGGGTGTTCTGATTCAAGGAGATTCTGGAATTGGGAAAAGTGAGACTGGTCTTGAATTGGTTAAACGTGGTCACCGTATCGTCGCAGATGATCGAGTAGATGTTTATGCCAAGGATGATGTCACTCTCTGGGGAGAACCAGCTGAGATTTTGCGGCACTTACTGGAAATCCGAGGTGTTGGTATTATTGATATTATGAGTCTGTACGGTGCAAGTGCTGTTAAGGAATCATCAGAAGTTCAACTTGCCATTTACCTTGAAAATTATGACACAGGTAAGGTCTTTGACCGCTTGGGAAATAGTGGTGATTCGATTGAGATTGCAGGAATTACGATTCCTCAGATTCGAATCCCAGTTAAGACAGGACGTAATATCTCGGTCGTAATTGAAGCAGCAGCTATGAACTATCGTTCCAAACAAATGGGCTTTGATGCGACTAAGGAATTTGAAAAACGACTAGGTAGCCTCATTGAAAGCAATAAGGAGTAGCCGATGATTGATCCAGTTGCAGTAAAATTTGGTCCGCTCGAAATTCGTTGGTATGCCTTGTGTATCATCACAGGTTTGATTCTTGCAGTCTTTCTTGCGTCTAAGGAAGCACCTCGTAAAAAAATTCTGTCAGATGATATTGTAGATTTTATCTTAATAGCCTTTCCGCTTGCAATTCTTGGTGCGAGGATTTATTATGTAGCCTTTTCTTGGGATTTATATAAGGACAATCTTCTTTCTATTTTTGCCATTTGGGAGGGAGGCATTGCCATTTATGGTGGTCTGTTGACGGGATTTCTCGTTCTAATCTTCTTTACACGCCATCGCTTCATTGAAATCTGGGATTTTCTGGATGTGGTAGCACCGTCTGTGATGATTGCACAGGCTATTGGTCGCTGGGGAAATTTTTTCAATCAAGAGGCCTATGGTGCAAGTGTTAGCAATCTTGATTATCTGCCAGAGTTTATTCGTAAGCAAATGTATATTGACGGAAGTTATCGAACGCCAACTTTCTTATATGAATCACTTTGGAATCTGTTTGGTTTCGTTCTAATCTGTGTATTGCGGAGACGAAAAAAACTCCTCAAGCAGGGTGAAATTACCCTATTTTACCTAGTGTGGTACGGTGTCGGTCGTTTTGTCATTGAAGGGATGAGAACGGACAGTCTAATGTTCCTTGGCTTACGTGTTTCACAGTGGCTTTCTGCCTTATTCGTGCTGTTAGCACTAATCTTATTTTTCTATCGTCGTCGAAAAGACATTCCTTATTATCAGATCTAAGAAAAGGAGATTTCTATGCTGATTGAATTATCTGTTTTTATTATCGCAATTGCCCTTGCAGCTGTTGCAGTATATGTTATCCTCTTGTTGAAAAAAGTATCCAATGTGGTTGATGAAGCTCAACACACTTTGAATGTGTTAACGAGTGATGTTAATGTAACCCTTTACCAAACCAATGAATTGTTGGCTAAAACAAATGTTCTGGTTGCAGATGTAAACGGAAAAGTTGCTACTTTGGATCCACTCTTTGTAGCAGTTGCTGACTTGTCAGAGTCAGTATCAGACCTCAATACCTCTGCGCGTGGTCTAACAGCAAAAGCCCGCACCGCAGGCCAACATACGGTAAAGGCAGGAGGAGCCTTAGCAGCAGTTAGTAAATTATCTTCTATTTTAGGGAAGAAAGGAGCAAAACAACATGGTTAAAAAATCTAGCATTTTCACAAGTATCCTTTTAGGTGCAGCAGGTGGTGCAGCTGCAGCAGCCTTTCTTGCAACAAAGACAGGTCAAGTAGTTAAGAAAAAAGTCCTTGATTTCACGAAGGATTACCAGGAGAACCATGAAGAAATCAATGCAGAATGGATTCAAAAAGCCCAAGATTTGGGTCAGCAAGCAGTTGACAAATACGAAACAGTCAGAGACCAATTGACTTCAGGTGAGTTAACAGTCGATGACTTAGTTCAGTCTGGAAAAGAAAAAGCGCAATTGGTGAAGGCGCAATCTCTTGAAAAGTTTGAGCAAATCAAGGAAAAAATTGCAGAACAAAATCTGACAACAGCTGACTTGGTTGAGTCTATTAAAGAAAAGACCCAAACCCTTCCTAGTGCAGAAGAGCTAGAAGAGGAATTGGCAGTCACAACAGAAGACATTGAGATTGACTTACCAAACCTAGAAGAAGAATAAAAAAATCCGCTGATACGGATTTGAGATTGAAGAAAAGATTTATTTTGGATCATCTTCTTCAATCTTTTTTCATTCAATAGAAAAACTCTTAAAAACAGCATGAAAATAAGCTGTTTAAGAGTTAAATCATTATTTCTCTTTCAATTTGTTGCTATTTAGAGGGTTATATTCCAATTCTTTAATATCTTGATTTTGATAGAGTATGTGGAAAAAATAGGAACGAAAAGAAACTGATGCCAAAAAAACAGAACTAAGATTATTTCCTTATCTTAGTTCTGTTTTTTGATGAGTAAAATTTTTTCTTAATGAAGAATTGGACGAGTTTTAATCCGATTAGTCCTGTTACAATGGCTAATAGAAAGGCCAAAAAAATAGGAACGTGGTTTGAAAGATAGATATAAGCAGCAATTACTGTAATGATACTAAAAATAGCGATATTTAAAAAGAAGAAAAATTCTTTTAAACGTTCTTTAGCAGGATTTGTTGCTTGATATGCTTGATAAGTGGCCTGTCGTTTCTCTTTCGGGATTGTCTCGTCATAGTGGTAGGAATCAGGCCGATAGTCTCTAAGTGCCATATCGTCTCCTTTTATGCTTTTATAGCTTATCATAACAATGCTAGCTTTCTGTAACAGTAATATTACATTTTCATTACAAAAAAATGAGAAAAGTCTGAAGATTAAAATCACAGGAAATACTCAACAATCAATTAGTTTGTGATATAATGAACATTATGGGAAAAATTGTTATTACAGCAACTGCTGAAAGTATTGAACAAGTTAAACAACTATTAGCAGCGGGAGTAGACCGTATTTATGTAGGAGAAGAAGATCATGCGCTTCGGATTCCGCATT
The DNA here is from genome assembly GCF_017639855.1 of Streptococcus sp. zg-86. Taxonomy (NCBI): domain Bacteria; kingdom Bacillati; phylum Bacillota; class Bacilli; order Lactobacillales; family Streptococcaceae; genus Streptococcus; species Streptococcus zhangguiae. The sequence continues at coordinate 746,230 of NZ_CP072115.1, forward strand.
CCTTTACCTATGATGAATTGCGAGAAATTGCTCGCTTGACACATGAAGCTGGTAAGGAATTAACAATTGCAGCCAATGCCCTCATGCACCAGGATATGATGGATCAAATCAAGCCCTTTATGGAATTGATGAAAGAAATTCAGGTGGACTACCTAGTTGTAGGTGATACGGGTATCTTTTACATCAATAAACGTGATGGCTACCATTTTAAGCTGATTTACGATACATCTGTTTTTGTCACCTCTAGTCGTCAGATTAACTTCTGGAAAAATCATGGGGCAGTAGGTGCGGTACTTGCTAGAGAAATTCCGTCTGAAGAATTATTTGATATTGCTAAAAACCTAGAAATTCCTGCAGAAATCTTGGTGTATGGTGCATCGGTGATTCACCATTCTAAGCGAACCCTCTTGCAAAATTATTACAATTTTACAAAGGCAGATGAGACGGATTTGTCACGTCAGCGAGGCCTGTTTTTAGCAGAACCGAGTAATCCAGATAGCCATTATTCCATTTATGAAGACAAGCATGGTACGCATATTTTTATCAACAATGATATTGACATGATGACGAAGCTGACGGAACTAGTTGAGCATGATTACCTGCATTGGAAGTTGGATGGAATTTACTGCCCTGGACAAAACTTTGTTGAAATTGCAAAGCTGTTTGTTGAAGCAAGAAACTTGGCAGAGGCTGGAGAATTGACCTACGATAAGGCATTCTTATTAGATGAACAGGTTCGGAAGTTGCACCCTAAAGAACGAGGATTGGATACAGGTTTTTACGAATACGATAGAGATAAGGTAAAATAGGAAACGATATGACACAGAGAAAGCTAAAACGTCCAGAGGTCTTGTCACCTGCTGGAACCTTAGAAAAATTGAAAGTGGCCGTTGATTACGGAGCAGATGCTGTTTTTGTTGGTGGTCAGGCCTATGGCTTGCGAAGCCGTGCTGGAAATTTCTCCATGGAAGAAATGAAGGAAGGAATTGACTATGCTCATGCTCGTGGCGCAAAGGTTTATGTAGCAGCAAATATGGTGACACATGAAGGAAATGAAGTAGGAGCTGGAGCTTGGTTCCGTGAATTGCGGGACTTGGGACTCGATGCAGTCATTGTGTCAGATCCTGCCTTGATTGTCATTTGTGCGACAGAAGCGCCGGGACTTGAGATTCACCTGTCAACTCAGGCTTCTTCAACAAACTATGAGACCTTTGAATTTTGGAAAGAATTGGGCTTGACACGGGTTGTTTTGGCACGTGAAGTAACCATGGCAGAATTAGCGGAAATCCGTAAGCGTACTAGTGTTGAGATTGAGGCTTTTGTCCACGGTGCCATGTGTATTTCTTATTCAGGACGTTGCGTTTTATCCAATCATATGAGTAATAGGGATGCCAACCGTGGTGGGTGTTCGCAATCCTGCCGTTGGAAATACAATCTCTACGATTTACCATTTGGGGAAGAACGTCGTAGTATCAAGGGACAGGTTCCTGAAGAATTCTCCATGTCAGCTGTTGATATGTGCATGATTGACCATATTCCAGATATGATTGAAAACGGAGTGGACAGTCTGAAAATTGAAGGTCGCATGAAGTCTGTTCACTATGTTTCTACGGTAACCAACTGTTATAAGGCAGCAGTTGATGCTTATTTGGAAAGTCCAGAAAAGTTTGAAGCCATTAAGCAAGACTTGATTGACGAGATGTGGAAGGTAGCTCAACGGGAGCTAGCAACAGGATTTTACTACAATCCTCCAACAGAAAACGAGCAATTATTTGGTGCACGCCGTAAAATTCCTGAATATAAGTTTATCGCAGAAGTTGTAGCTTTTGATAAGGATACGATGACCGCAACCATTCGTCAGCGCAATGTCATCAACGAAGGAGATGAGGTTGAGTTTTACGGACCAGGTTTCCGCCATTTTGAAACAACTATTACAGACTTACACGATTCAGACGGTCTTCCCATTGAGCGTGCTAACCGTCCAATGGAACTCCTGACCATTCGTTTACCGCAAGAAGTCTATCCAGGTGATATGGTACGTGCCTGCAAGTCAGGACTCATCAATCTGTATCAGGAAGACGGACAGTCTGTAACGATTAGAGCATAATAGAGATATGAAAAAAACGGGAGTGGGACTCAATCGTTATTTCATAGAAATCGATTATCCTCACTCCTTTATTTCTAAGTTCGGGCTAAAATAATCCGCTGGATTATTTCACTCCCCCCGCATGTTGACTAGCTTTCACAATTGAGAATTGTGAAAGGTTGGGAATAAGGCTAGCGAAGAAATGTTCGCTAGCCTCTTCTAATAGAATGTTGATACAAACCAGACAGTCCTCGCTTTTGATTTCCAAGCTCAGGTATCAATAGTCACTCCCCTGACTATTGATATGCGCTAAACTGTTAAATCTACAAAATAACGAGGTCAGGGACTTTTGTCTCGGCCTCGTTTCTTATGCTTGTTGTGACTTCCGAACACTATCAGGAACAAGAGAAATTTGTTGAATATCGTCTAGTGAAATGATACTGGTCACATTTTTCTTAAAGTTTTTGACAATCATTCGATTCTTATCAGGATCAAATGCTACAATTTCCCCTGTGAAACTTTTATTCGCATAAATGACATGGATAGCTGCTTTTTTATAGAGGGCAAGTTGAATCATATCAAGATTGGGCGTATATTCTTCTTTTAGGTCTTGGTAAGGTTGTTGATTGCCCAAAAACACATTGAGGTGATAAAGGAGAAAGGCTAGAAACTTTTTCATGGTAAAATACTCCAAAGATTGATACAATTATCATATCGGAAATTGATAAAAAAGACAAGCGTTTGCGAATAGATTATAAGAGGAGGAAGATATGGCAGAATTTACATTTGAAATTGAGGAAAAGTTACTCGTTTTATCAGAGAATGAGAAGGGTTGGACCAAGGAAGTAAACCGTGTGAGCTTTAATGGTGCACCTGCTAAGTACGACATCCGTACGTGGAGTCCAGACCATAGCAAGATGGGGAAAGGTATCACACTTTCTAACGAAGAATTTCAAGTCTTGGTTGATGCTTTTCGAAATTAGTCTAGAATCAAGGGTTGCCATTGCTTCCCTTTATTTTATAGTGAATTGAATAAAGGTTAGGACATCGTTATACTCTATAAAAATCAACATCTGACTAGGCAACGAAATTGTAGCTAGAACTGAAGTTCAGCAAGGTGAGCGAATAAATATCAGACCTTCATTTTTGATGAGTATAAGATACGACTGAGAGGACGATGAACCATTGTAATGATGAGGATTTTGAACAAATCAGGAATCAGAAAGGGCAGAACCGTTATAGCAAGTGTTTTTTCAAGGCTACTATAAGTGATAAGGGAAAAAACAAGGCTGCCAGATAGGAAACAGAGAGCATCGCCTGCGAGATTGGCAAAAAAGATGTGTATCCTAGAAGACTGGGCGGAGGTGAAAAGAGCCGTTACACCAGCATACAGCAAAAATCCCCAGAGGAAGCCAGCAGTCGGTCCGAAAAGACTTGCTATTCCGCCTGAAAAGCCTGCAAAGACAGGTAGACCGATAGCCCCCAGCAAGAGATAGAGGAGAAGGCTAGTAATGGCTGCTTTTGGGGAATAGAGACTGGCGATTAGCCCTATGGCAAGTGTTTGTAGGGTAAAGGGGACAGGACCGATTGGAATGATAATTTGTGATAAGACAGCAATGAGTCCTGCCCCAATGGCAGAATAGATGAGTGATTTGGTGTGTGAATTAGCCATATTGTTATCCTTTTTAATTTAATAGGGTAACGAAATTATAAAAGGATTGACAGGAAAAGTCAATCCTTTTTGCATCGGCTGTCACACCCTTGTATTGGTTACACTCGTCAAAAATGAAGGTTGATATCGTTAACTCACCTTGCTTCAACAGTCCAGTGGACTGTTGAAGGTTGGAAATAGGGATTATGTCATAAACCTCAGCTAGCATTAGTCCGGTGGACTGTTGAAGGTTGGAAATAGGGATTATGTCATAAACCTCAGCTAGCATTAGTCTGGTGGACTGTTGAAGGTTGGAAATAGGGATTATGTCATAATCCTCAGCTAGCATTAGTCCGGTGGACTGTTGAAGGTTGGAAATAGGGATTATGAAATAATCCTCAGCTAACCTCCGTTATCCCTGCGGTTTTTAGGACACAAGCTACGCTAGTTTTATCTATCACCGTCCACAATTCTCGATTGTGGACGGTGATAGATGTTGATTTTATAGAGTATTCTTCTCCAAGCGATTAGCGCATGGTAACAAATTCTTCTGCTCCGGTTGGGTGAATAGCAACTGTTGCATCAAAGTCAGCCTTGGTAGCCCCCATTTTGATTGCCACTGCAAAACCTTGAATCATTTCATCAACACCATAGCCAATACCGTGGAGTCCAACGATTTTTTCTTCTGGTCCAGTTGTGACTAATTTGAATTTGGCTGCTTGGCGATTTTGTGCAAGGGCAGTATACATGGAAGTAAAGGCAGAAGTATAGACCTTGATATTGTCTGCTCCAAATTCCTTTTCAGCTTCTTCTTGAGTATAGCCAATTGTACCAATCGCTGGATGAGAAAATACAACCGTTGGAATAAAGTGGTAGTCCATTTTGGCGCCAGTTTTTCCATTAAAGAGGCGTTCGGATAAGGTGCGCCCAGCTTTTATAGCTACAGGTGTTAGTTCCTTTTCGCCTGTGACATCTCCTAGAGCATAGATATGTGGGATGCTGGTTTCTTGGAATTCATTGACGGCAATATGACCAGAAGCAGTAGTCTTGATTCCCACAGCTTCTAAGTTCAAGTTTTCAACATTCGCTGTTCGACCAACTGCCCAGAGGATTTTTTCAGCAGTATGGTGGCTGCCGTCTTCAAAGTAAATGGTGAGGCTATCGTCTACATTTTTATTGATACGAGTAGGAATTTTATGAGAATGAAGAGTAAGACCTGTTCGTTCCATTTCAGCAACAAGTGCGTCTGTAATGTAGGTGTCGAAGCGGCGCAATGGTCGATCACGGCGAACAAAGAGATCTGTTTCTACACCTAGTGAATGCAATACACCTGCCATTTCAACAGCAATGTAACCCGCTCCAATCACAGCAACAGATTGGGGCAATTCCTTCCAAGCAAAAACATCATCTGAGACGCTAGCGTATTCGCCACCAGGAATGGTTGCTGGAATTGGTTTTGCACCAGTTGCAATCACAATTTTATCTGCATAAATAGACTCCCCATTGACTTCTATGGTATGAGCATCAACAAAGCGGGCATAACCTGGAATCACTTCAACGCCATTGCGTGCAAACGTTCCTTTATAGGAATTTCGAGAGCGCTCAATATAGGCATCGCGATTTTTCTTGAGCGTTGCAAAATCAAAGGTGATATGTTCAGCAGAAAAACCATATTCAGGTCCGTAGTGGTGATAGCTGTCAGCTATTTGGGCTCCATACCACATAATTTTTTTAGGGACACAGCCGATATTGACACAGGTTCCACCGAGGAGATTCCCTTCAATGACCGCTGCTCTAGCGCCATGTTCTGCTGCTCGATTCATGGTCGCAATTCCTCCAGAACCGCCTCCGATTGCAAGAATATCAAATCGTTTCATCTTGTTTTCCTTCCTGATTGTCATTTCCCTTTTATTGTAACGTTTTTTTCTCCTTCCTGCAAAAATCGGCTACGTTCTCCCAATCTTACAAAAGTGTAAGGTACTTGTTGGGTAAGAGGTATAGTAAAAAAGTGAATTTTTTTATAAAATAATATCAGAAAGTGCTTGCATTTTTCATTGTATTTGTGTACTATATATTTAGTACAATAATGACGAAAATAAAGGAGAAATGATATGCTTAAGACCAAGAAAAGTAAAATGATTTTGTTTGCAGGGATAGGACTTGCCGCTGCTGCCCTGATAGGAGGGGCGTTATTCTTTGGCGGAAAATCTACTGAAACACCAGTAGTCAATGACAGTTTGATGTATACCTCGGTTAAAGAAGGTTCCATTGCTTCATCAACTCTTCTTTCGGGAACTGTTTCTGCTGCAGATGAGCAATATGTCTATTACGATATTTCAAAAGGAAATTTAAATAGCGTATTGGTTGCAGAAGGTGACCAAGTTCAGGTTGGCACACCGCTTGTTCAATACGATACTGGGGAATTACAGTCAGCTTACGATGTTGCTGTTCGAGCTCGTGATAAGGTTGGACGTCAAATTTATGATTTGCGTACCAATGGTCAATCTGTTGATTTAACAGGAGATCCTGCCATCGATGGAAAAGCAACTGCTAGTGCCCAACGTACAGTTGATATGCAATTACAAGATTTGAATGATGCGTACGCAGATGCGCAAGCTGCAGTGGATAAAGCAGCAGCTATCTTGAATGACGCAACTGTTACTAGTACAGTTGCCGGGACAGTAGTAGAAGTTAACAAATCTGTTTCGAAATCAAATACAAGTACCAATCAAACAGTTGTGCATATTGTCAATCAAGGCAGTCTTCAGGTAACAGGGGAACTTTCTGAATATGATTTGGCCAATATTGCGGTGAATCAAGAGGTTAAGATTACTTCAAAAGTATACCCTGACAAAGTATGGACTGGAAAAATTTCCTATATTTCAAATTATCCTGAAAGTGGGCAGGCTTCTGCTATACCAGGTGCGACAGGTGGCAATTCAGGATCCAAATATCCATTTAAAGTAGCGATTACCAGCGAAATAGGAGAATTAAAACAAGGATTTTCTGTTAACATTGAAGTCGTGAACAACAGTAAAAATATTCTTGTTCCCATCGCTGCTGTTATGCCAGAGGGAGACAAAAACTTTGTTTGGACAATTGTAAATGGCAAGGCGAAGAAAGTTGAAGTGACACTTGGTAATTCAGATGCGATGTACCAAGAAGTAACAGGAGGTCTTAAAGTAGACGATCACGTCATCTCCAATCCAAACGATAGCTTAGAAGATGGAAAAGAGGTAGAAGCGCATGAAGAAACAATTGATCAAGCTGACCAACATTAATAAGAGCTATAAAAATGGAGATCAAGAACTGCGTGTGTTAAAAGATATTCATTTGGAAGTAGAAGAAGGTGAATTTCTTGCGATTATGGGGCCGTCTGGCTCTGGGAAGTCGACACTAATGAATATCATCGGTTTGTTGGATCGACCAACAGCTGGTGAGTACATCTTGGAAGATACGGAAGTCAGCCAAATTTCAGAAAACAAATTGGCACATGTCAGGAACAATCAGATTGGCTTTGTCTTCCAGCAGTTCTTCCTTTTGTCCAAATTAAATGCGCTTCAAAATGTTGAATTGCCCTTGATTTATGCAGGAGTTCCTGCTAGTCAACGTAAAATCCTCTCCCAGCAATTTTTAGAGAAAGTGGAATTGGGAGATCGGATGACACATTTGCCCTCTGAGTTATCAGGCGGTCAAAAGCAGCGGGTTGCAATTGCACGTGCCTTGGTTAATAGTCCATCCATCATTTTAGCGGATGAACCAACAGGGGCTCTTGATACCAAGACAGGTGATCAGATTATGGAGCTCTTAACCGAGCTAAATCGTGAAGGCAAGACCATTATCATGGTGACCCACGAGCCAGAAATCGCAGCCTATGCCAAACGTTGCATCGTTCTCCGTGATGGTGTGATTACAGAAGATAGACGCAAGGAGGAGAGCTAAATGGAAAATATTAAATTTGCCCTAAAATCTGTTCTTGCCCATAAGATGCGCTCGCTTCTGACCATGTTAGGAATTATCATCGGGATTGCTTCTGTTGTTGTCATTATGGCCTTAGGAGAAGGGTTCAAAAGAAGTTTGACTGACGCCTTAGCAGGCGATCGGAATAATGTTCAATTATATTTCTCCAATACTACGACAGAATCGCAGCAAAGTGGCTTGTTTACTCAATTTTCTGAAAGACAAACAACCGACGAGCCAGAACCAATCGTGACAGATACTATTTTAAAAGGCTTGCTCGAGGTAGACGGTGTCAGCAATTACTATACAACCAATAACAATAATGGAGAAATCAGCGTTGGTGCAAAAAAGATAGAAAGTGTCTTTATTACAGGGGTTAGTCAATCTTACTTTGATGTTAAGTCTATTTCGCTAATAGCAGGTCGTAAGTTCACTGCAAATGACTATGCTCAATTTGCTCGGATTATCATGCTAGATAAAGAAACTGCTGAAACCTTGTTTGATGATGCGCAATCGGCTTTGAATCAGACAGTTAGTCTAGCGAATAAGGCCTACCTGGTAGTGGGTGTCTATAAGGAAGAGAATAATGGCGGTGGACTTCCTGGTTTTGGAATTGGTGGTGGTGCCTTAATGACCAATACTCAAGTCGCTGCCGAAACGGGTTCCCCTGAGAATGCGCAAATCTATGTCCATGTAGAAGATGTTTCACGCTCTTCTGAAGTAGGAAAAGCAGCGGCGGCCTACCTAACAAGAGCTACTCGTCTAAGGGAAGCTAGCTACGATATTCAAGATTTCTCACAATTTTTAGATACCTTCAATACTCAGATAGCTGGAATAACAGCTTTTATTGGTGCGGTTGCAGGTATTTCCCTTCTTGTCGGTGGGATTGGTGTCATGAATATCATGCTCGTATCTGTGACAGAGAGAACGCGTGAGATTGGGTTGCGGAAAGCCCTTGGCGCAACGCGCAGAAATGTTCTCCTGCAATTCTTGATTGAAGCGATGGTTTTGACCAGTCTGGGCGGTTTGATTGGCCTTGGCATTGCCCAATTGGCGGTTACAACTATCAATGTGACAAAGGCCCTAGGAGGAGAAATTACAGCGGTTATTTCGATTCCAGTGGTGCTCGGAAGTCTCGCTTTCTCAGCAGCAGTCGGTGTTCTCTTTGGTGTTTTACCAGCCAACAAGGCTTCTAAGCTCGACCCAATTGAAGCACTTCGCTATGAGTAATATCGGATTATCACTTCTTGAGGTGGTATCGTGAAAAAATTAGTTTATCTTTGTTTGCTTTTTCTTAGCTGTGTTGAACTGTCAGTCTGCTCCATTAGAAGTGACGAAACGGCTGAAAAAAGGGACGAGAAGTCTTTGCGGACCTGCCTGCTGATGCTAAAGTTTCCCATCATTTTGTGTTGACGACAAGGAGTGGGCACGATGTCGATTTGTATGTCTACGAAAATGACAATCACATTGCCTTGAAAAATCTTCCTTTGATTGGGAATATTCAGCTCCCTCTTTCAGACAAGGAACTATACTGGCTCCGCCATCCAGAAGAATGGGAGTAAGTTAGGATAGTGGTTTCGCTTGAATAGATGTATCAGTAGTCTAGTAAACTGTTGATACCTGAGTTTAGAAAGAGAAAAGTGAGATTTCTTTTTGGAAAGATTCGAGTGTTTATACGAAAACAAAAAGGAGTGTAGTTATTCTTTTTATGTGATATCCCCGAATAAAAACTATATTAGACTACTAGCCCGTTACTAGTAGTCTTTTTGTGTGCTAAAAATTCAGAATAGGGTAAAAAATGAATCGTATTTTGCTGAAAAAGAGTTTTGTTTTAGTGTGAATGAAGGATTTAATTCTATCTATTTATATTTCTTATGAAATGAATGAGGTAGTTAGCTGTGTTTGTTTTTAATAGGTAATTTTTACATCTTTATTATTGTTTATTTGAATAGTTATTGAGATAATATTTTTTTAATAGTAAAGGAGGATGAAAAATGAAATACGGCTATATCCGAGTATCGACCAAGGAGCAAAATGTTGACCGTCAACTAACTGCTATGTATCAGGAAGGGATTGCGACTAAGCAACTCTATATTGATAAGATGTCTGGGAAAGATTTTAATCGTACGGCATACAAACGAATGTTGCGACGATTAAAAAAGGGGGATGAAATCGTTATTAAGTCCATAGATCGTTTAGGGCGCAATTATGATGAAATTCTGGAACAATGGCGTTACTTAGTCAGGGAACGAGAAGTGGATATTCAAGTGCTGGAACTTGATTTACTGAATACAAAATCTCCTTTTGATAATAATATTACGGGGCGATTTATTTCAGATTTGGTCTTGCAAATCTTATCTTATGTAGCACAGGTAGAGCGTGAAAATATGCTACAGCGACAAAGAGAGGGAATTAGAGAGGCAAAGAAAAAAGGAGTCCGATTTGGACGTCCTATTAAAAGAAGACCGGAAAATTTTGAGCAGGTAATGCAACAATTGGAAAAATCAGAAATTACAATTCAAGTAGCCTCTAACAAATTAGGGATATCAAAATCTACTTGTTATCGTTGGTTAAAAGCAAGAAAGGCTGGTATTTCGTAGAGAATACGGTCTAATGCTGGTTTTAAAATCTAAAAATGTAAAAAATGGGCGATTTAATAACAAAATTTTCTATTTTTCTATAAAAAAGTGGTTCAAAAACTAGGATTTTTGAAAAACAATATTGTAAGCAATTCTCCGGAAAAATGAAAAATTGTAGATTTACAAAAAATCGTTAGAAACCCTTGCTAAATCAGAGATTTTCTAATATTAATAGGCTCACCCTCGAATTATACCATATCTATTTCAAAAATCCTAGTTTTTGAAATGTAATTTCTTTTTGATAAATCAGAAATTTAAAAATCATAAAAATGAAGAGATAAGCTATTTTTATTTCCAGAGGTATAATATCAAATCGAGCATTAGTTAGTAATCTAAAAGACAATATTAAACTATTTTACAGCTTATAGGTAAGTGTTAAAATCGAGCCTAAATAGCTTTACTTAAATTTTCGGGAGGAAAATTACATGGTGCATGAAGAGCGATTAAGAAAAACGTTATTTTGGGGATATTCGAGAGCTTCTGTGAATGAACTCATTCAGGAGATGAATCATGAACGAGAGCGTCTGAATGATACACTAAAGCACAAGGAAGAAATCATAGCAGACATGAAAGAACAAGTCACTCGATACCAGAGTAAAGAATTACTTGTTTCTGAAGTCATTATTGAAGCAAAAGATTTAGCGAAAAATATCATTAAAGATGCCCACAAAGAAGCTTCAGATATTCGGAGCTCAACGGAGAAGGAGATAGCAGAACGGCTGTCTGAATTTGAATTATCAATGGCTGAGCTAGAAGCTATCAAGCGAGAAATTGTAACGCAAGAAACTGTCTTGAAGTCAGAGTTAAAAGGAGTTCTACAAAAGCATTTGGAAGTCTTAGATGATGCTGATTTATCGACTTTTGTAGATGTTAGTCAAGAAATTGATATGAGTCTGGATTTAACGCAAAATGTCAAGAAGCACATTCAGGATTCTGAAAAAGTGGTTCAAGAAGACACGAATAAGAAAATCATTGACCTTATCAGTAAAAGTAAGCAACTAATAGCAGAAGTTGATGATATTCCTACTTATAATTTTGAACAATTATTTTAAAAAGATAAGGAGGAGATATGCTAGTGGATTCTATTAACAGGGCATTTAATGCAGTATTACTGGAACAATCGTTTCCTTTGAAGCAAGAAAGAATAGCTAACGGAATCATTTATAAAGGAAAAATGGATTTTGGTAACTGTATAATCCCGTTTGCGATATCTCTGATAATGGAGAACGGATATGGAATTGCTCAATTGGTTTTTCATCCGATTGCTCGCTGTGAGTCAGAGAAAGAGCGTTTGAAATGGCTTCATTTTATCAATGATTGGAATGATGCGTATGGAACAGGCTATTACCTTTGTATAGCAAAGAATCGTGAAGTTTATATGCGGTATGTTCTATCTGTATCTGAGGAAACAGTCAATCAGATTTTTCAGGGGATTCTCTTAGGTAGTAACCTTGCCAAGCAGCTTGTCAAAGAGATTGAATATCAGTTCGGTACAAAATAAATTAGAAATAAAAAACAAAAGGAGCAATATATGAAGCAAAAACGTAAGAAAAAATACGTCCATCAAATGAAAAGGAACAAAGCTTTGAAAACAGTCGTAGCAGCCTCTGCAATCGGTGTGGTTGGAACAGCTGTAATCGACTCTCGCACTGTTGCTGCTGACACAACAGAAACGGTATCTTCTGTTGTAAGAAGCAGTGTAGAAAATCAAGGTGCTGTGGAAGAAGCATCTGCTGTTGCAGAGGAAACACTGCCAGTATCTGACGATGAGACACGTACGGCTGAAGAAATCGTAGCAGATCTTTCAGCTGAAGCACGTCAGGAAGTAGCTAGTCTAAAGGAAATTGAAGAAAAGCATGTAGAAGTAGCTAATGCAGAGGAAATCCAGGCAAGTACAGTGGCTACTCCAGTTGTATCTGAAGCGGTAACGCAACCAGAAACGGAAAATAAAGTAGCTGAGAGAGTTGCTGGGATTACCTATAAGGTGACCTATACCGATGTGGAGACAGATAAGGTTGTCCAATCAGAAAATAAATCACTGGCTGTTCGGACAAGTGACAAACCAGCAACTGTAGAAGTAACAGAGACAGCAGTAGCTCTTAATGGTTACCGCCTTGCAGAAGACCAATCAGAGACGATTTCAGCAGTTGTGACAGAAAATCGTCGCAATATCCTCAACTTCAACGTCTTAGCAGACAAGGAAAGCGTAGTAGCCCCAGCTGAAGGTGCCAGCTTCCGTGCCCATCTGATGACACCAACGAACGATAAGCCTTATATTACCATTGAGCGCTATTGGGGGAATAACCGTTTTGAAAATGTAGATTATGCAGTTACCAAAAATGGAGATACCCTTAATATTTCCTATAAAATGGGGACGACGCGGATTAGTCCAGATGATGTTGAGCTGACAGATGGAGCCAAAAAGCTCGGTTTAACCTATGACAAGGTTTCCAACTACATCACAGGGACCGTCAAGCTAGATGCCTCAGTAGAAATCGGAACCTACGAGATTGGTCTGGTCTCAAAGACAGACCCAGCAGTCAAGGCCAGTGCTGATTTGAAAATCCAGTCCCATAAAGGATTTGTACCGCGGGCAGCTTATGCAGTATTATCGGAAAGTTTTCAAAAAGCTGAAACTAGAAGACAGCCTGTTAAATTTGAAAGGGGACATGATTATTTTGTAAATGAAGTAACTTCTGGTGAGTTTGGCCGTGCTGAATTTTCGGAGACCGAAAATAAGCCGTCTACCAATCTGACTTATGGAAAACTTCTCGTTCCTGTAACTCCTTTTGGTTATTATATTGAAAATGATACCGTAGCGAGTGCAACCCCTAAAACGAAACAGTACGATGCGCTGTTTCAGTTGGAAGCCTTAGATAGTTTGTCAACATTCCCGGAAAATCATTTATCCATCGCCCGTTTTGAGCAAACAGGTGGCTCTGATAAGGTCAAAATAGCCTTCAAAGACCTTTCTAAAACTAATCCTGGGACAAAGTATTCTCCACATTCTGGAATAAAAAACTATACTATAATGGAGAATGGACGTACAGTTACTAAGGAGGAGCGTTACAGTAGCGATGTTGCTACTCCGTACATCGTCCAGTTTACAGAATTGCCAGAGCTAGCGGGGGACTACTTCGTCACCTTTAAGGTCGTGGACAATTTAGGATTAGAAAAGAACTTCCGTTTGGACTTCAAGACTTATGAACGCTCTCAAGATGGAGCCTTAACCAATGCTGATGTTCGATTTGTAGGAACTTCGGAATATCTAGCAGAAGGTGCAACTCGTGTATCAGTACCGACCTCTACAGAGCGTCAAGTTCTAGGAAAAGTGATTAAAAATAAAGAAAATGCCACGATCAAACCTGTTTCCTTCCCAGATGGGACAGAGTTGACAGAAACTGGTGAGGTTGTTAAAAAAGATGGCGCAAAACTTACTCCAGGTATCTACAAGTTCGAGGTCAAGGCTGTGGACGGCCACTTTGGTGATAATGCTCCAACACGGATCTTTGAATTTGAAGTGACCGATGTTATCAATCCAATCGCCCACCAAGTCTGGAAAGAAGGAGAAGTCTTCCCAGCGATTCCAGTTAGTCTAGAAGGCGGAAGTACCATTACCGACATGAAGGTCGAAGCCAGTGACAACTACGCAATAATTAATAAAAATATTGACAAGTCTTCCTTAGAAGGATCAGGGATTCAGACGGTAAAAGAACATCAAACAGCCAAAGTCATTGTGTCTTATCAAAATAGAGACGGTTCAACCTCTGTCACGTCAACAATCTTTACTTATGAGGTACAGCCAAACCCAGATAATGACCTAGACTTGGATGTTACCAATGCTAAGCAGACGGTTAAAGAAGGCGAACACTTCGAAGATATGGTCATTACCCATACGCAAGGAGCAACTCTTACAGTCGATACATCCAAACTTCCAATAGGAGTAAGCTATAATAGTGAGACCAAAACTATCTCAGGTATTGGTCGTTACGAAGGTGTTTACCGTATTCCAGTTACAGTATCCTTGGATAAAAAAACAAAGACCAAATTCGTCGAATTAACGGTTACTCCAGGTCAATTTACAGTTGAACCAATTGAGTTAACAATACCAGTCCTTGAGAAGTTTGAATATAAAATTCCAAGAGCAGAAGATGTTAACCTTGAAGTTAGTCAGGCAAGTGGAATAGGAATAGGGAACTTGCCTAGTGGTTTGACCTTTGATGAAAAGACTGGAGTAATTAGTGGAACCCCCACAGTAGTTGGTGAATTTAGTCTTGGTATCTATGGACCAGAAGAAGAGTGGGAAGATGGTTTGAGATACAGTCGTGACAGAAATGGTGGAAAACAATACGCAACTGGTGACTTCAAAATTACTGTTACGCCAAAAGACTTGGAAATCAGTGGTGAAGATCGGACGGTCATGATTGGCGATGCGATTGATCCAATCATTCTAAGTGTTACTGATGGAGCAAGGATAGATCGTGTAGATAAATTACCTTCTGGTCTCATTTATAACTCTGAAACCAAGACCATTTCAGGGACGCCTACTCAAAAAGGTGAATCTACGGTGACCGTTAGAGCGAGCTATCCAGAAATTAGAGGAAATGAGAAGACTACAACCTTAAAAATTAACGTATTGCCTAGACCAATCGAGGTAACCGCAGAAGATCGGACTGTCCAAATCTTGGATGAAATGACACCAATTGTCTTTAAAGTGAGTGATAAAGCTGAGGTTTCATTTGATGAATCGACTTTACCAGAGGGCTTGACCTATGATAGAACGACTCGGACTATTTCAGGTAGACCAACTCGTAAAGGAGATTTCGAACTTTCAGTGACAGCCGCGTATCCTTTCGATCGGAGTGATTCGCGGACAACGACCAAATTTAAAATCACAGTAACTCCAAAACCGTTAGACATTTCAGCTGAAGATCGGACAGTTCAGGTACTGGATATGATGACTCCGATTAAGATTACAGTTTCAGAAGGTGCAAAAATCCGAGGCGATGTTATTAGCTATCTTCTTCCAGAAGGCTTAGTTTATGACCCAGATACTCAAACAATATCAGGAACTCCAACAATTGTTACTTCTGAAGATGGCAACACAATTACTGTTTCTGCTTATTATCCTGGAGCGGAAAGTGACACTGAAGTGACGAAGAAAATTGTGATTAAGGTAACACCACTACCTGTTACTGTAGAGGCTAATCCGAAGACTCAAACTGTTGACCTTGGTACAGCTATGCAAGATATCGTAGTGACTTCAAGCGAACATTCAAAAGTCTCTCTCTGGACACCGTATAGTGTCGTTCCAGAGGAAAATATCGATGCAGCAGTCTTTAGCGAGTACGGACTTCATTATGATCCAAAAACGAAGACCCTTTCAGGAACCCCAAGCAAGATTGGGAACTTTAATCTTGTCTTTCAGGCAAGCAATCCGTTTGAACTCGGTAGTGCTGAAGCTAAGACAACAGTTAGCCTAAGCGTTGTAGAAGATTCGCTTGACTTGACTTTGAGTCATCCAATCCAAACAGTATTGAAGGGCTCAAGCATTCGTAATGCAGTTATTAAGCATACTGAAGGAGCGACTCTAAAAGTTGATACGAGCATGCTTCCAGAGGGAGTAACTTATAACGAAGCAACCAAAACTTTCTCAGGAAAACCAGGTGTTAGCGGAACCTTTGAAATCCCAGTAACTTTGACCAATGCTCGAGGTACGAAAACTAAGTCGACTCTCTTTGACTTGACAGTCCTTGAATTACCAGAATATAAGAATGCAACTCAATCTTCAGATCCAAGCATAAATAAGGTTATCGAAGGTGATACAACGATTAGCGGTAGTGGTCAAGCAGGTGCAATAATTGAAGTTCGCTTGCCAAATGGTGAAATCAAAGAAGTTACAGTAGCACCTAACGGTATATGGATGCTTGAAAATCTACCAGCCTTTGAAAAAGGTCAATCTGTAACAGTTAAGCAAACGGAAAGTGGAAAAACAGCAAGTGATGCAATCAATACTACTGCTGTTCCAGTTATTACACAAGGCGACAATGGCAAAGATGGTACTCCAGGACGTGATGGTGTAGACGGTAAAGACGGTCAGTCTCCAACTATTACTACAAAACGTGGCGACAAAGACGGTAAACAAGGTACAATCGTTACAATTACAAATGCCACTGGAGATTCAGTTGAAACCTTCATTCCAGATGGCGAAAAAGGCGATAAGGGAGACCAAGGCGAAGCGGGTGCGGCAGGTGCAGCAGGACGCGATGGTAAAGACGGTACCCCAGGACGCGATGGTGTAGACGGTAAAGACGGTCAGTCCCCAACTATTACTACAAAACGTGGCGACAAAGACGGTAAACAAGGAACAATCGTTACAATTACAAATGCCACTGGAGATTCAGTTGAAACCTTTATTCCAGATGGCGACAAAGGCGATAAGGGAGACCAAGGTGCAGCAGGACGCGACGGTCAAGACGGTACTCCAGGACGTGATGGTGTAGACGGCAAAGACGGTGCCCCAGGACGCGATGGTGTAGATGGTAAAGATGGTCAGTCTCCAACTATTACTACAAAACGTGGCGACAAAGACGGTAAACAAGGAACAATCGTTACAATTACAAATGCCACTGGAGATTCAGTTGAAACCTTCATTCCAGATGGCGACAAAGGCGATAAGGGAGACCAAGGTGCAGCAGGTGCAGCAGGACGTGACGGTCAAGATGGTGCTCCAGGACGCGATGGCGTAGATGGTAAAGATGGTAAAACACCAACTGTTGAAACAGTCCCAGGTCAAGATAGTAGTCATCACGAAGGTTACTGGATTATCATTAAAGATGGAGATGGTAAAGATGTAACTCGTACCTTTGTGAAAAATGGTCAAGACGGTAAAGACGGTACCCCAGGACGCGATGGTGTAGATGGTAAAGATGGTAAAACACCAACCTTTGAAGTAATTCCAGGTAAGGATAGTGGTGATAACGAAGGTTACTGGATTATCATTAAAGATGGAGATGGTAACGAAGTCACTCATACCTTTGTGAAAAATGGCCAAGACGGTCAAGATGGCCAAGATGGTCGAGATGGCCAAGATGGTCAAGACGGCCAAGATGGTCGAGATGGCCAAGACGGTAAAGACGGTCGAGACGGCCAAGATGGTCGAGACGGCCAAGATGGTCGAGACGGTCGCGATGGTAAAGATGGCCAAGACGGTCGAGATGGCAAGGATGGCCAAGACGGTAAAGACGGCAAAGATGGTCAAGACGGTCGCGATGGTAAAGATGGCCAAGACGGTCGAGATGGCAAGGATGGTCAAGATGGCCAAGACGGTCAAGATGGTCGAGACGGTCAAGATGGTCGAGATGGCCAAGACGGTAAAGACGGCCAAGACGGTCGCGATGGTAAAGATGGTAAAGACGGAGACTGCGGATGCGATGATCCTAAGAAACCAGAAGGCGATCAACCGAAAGGTGATGAACCAAAAGGTGATGAACCAAAAGGCGATCAACCGAAAGGTAATGAGCCACAAGGTGGCCAGCCAGGTAGTGGTAAACCGGAACAACCAGGTGGAGGTCAACCAGTTCAACCAGGTAGTGGTAAACCGGAACAGCCAGGTGGAGGTCAACCAGGCCAGCCAGGTAGTGGTAAACCGGAACAACCAAGTGGAGGTCAACCAGTTCAGCCAGGCAACGATCAACCACTGGAACCAAGTCAACCTGAACCTTCAACCAGCGAAACCCCTCAACCAAATGCACCAGTATCGTCAAGTGCACATTCATCTAAGGAAAATACGCTTCCACAAACAGGAACCAGTTCAAGTCCATTCTTAGCAGGAGCAGCTCTGACAGCACTTGTCATGGCAGGCGCCCTAACTCGCAAAAAACAAGAAGATGAATAACATATAATCATTCGTTTGTGATAAATAGTCAACTCCTTATATTAAGATGCAAACGAAGGTAGGTGTTCTTGGAGAACAAACGAAAGAAACATCAGGATGTAAATGGAATAATCTACAGAAATATGCTATTCGAAAATTAGTGGTTGAAACCGTATCCGTTGGAACTAATATTTTCAAATGCTCTGATTTTCGATATTCAGTATAATGATTATTTCATTTTACCTGAAGTTTAATCTTTTTTACTGATAATTCTTTAAAGCAGGGAAGGGAGATGAGGCTTCAACTTAGCTATGAATAGTGATAGAGAGATAAAATAGTTTTTTAAGATGATAAATTGAAAGGAAGAAATACATGTTTTTTAAGAAAAAGGAACGTTTTTCGATTCGTAAATTTACGATTGGAGCTTGTTCAGTGCTCGTTGGTACGGCATTTGTTGCAAGCATTGATAACGTTCAAGCTGAACAAATTGAGTCAGCGAATGCTACAGAGGTAGTATCAGATATTACTCCGAAGACGGAAACCATAGAAAATAAAGCTGTTGTAGGAGCAACGGATGCCGTAGAAAATAAACTTACGTCAGAAGCCACAGAAACTCCTGTTGGCACAAAACTTGACAGTGAGAAAGCAGTTTTAGAAAGTCAACCAGATGCGGAATCGACTAAAGTTGAAGAAAAGGCACCTGCTGAAAAAGTAGAAGATTCTAAAGCGTCTGCTAAAGAAGAAGAGGATGTAACTGTTAAGGAAACTGGTGAGTTTACCATCGCTCCTAAGCGAGATATTGTTGCAGTTTATAAAGTAAACTATGTTGATGAAGCAACTTCTGAAGTGGTATACGAAAGCAATCGTTCTGTAGTAGAAAAGACCAGTCTTCCAAAATCAGAAAGAGCTACAGTTAACCTTGCTGTCGAAAGTGAAATTGGACAGAATCCAGCTTTAGCAGGTTGGAAATTAGCCCGTAATCAAGCTTCTGTTGTGGAATTGGCTGTTGTTGAACGTGGTGGACGTAGAAACACAGCGATCTTTAGAGTAGTTAAGGATCAAACTTCAGGAAGTGATAATTCCTATACAGGCTTCCGGACAACAGAAGATGCTGGTTCTACTTCTTCGCTATTACCAAATAAAGATGCTATTCAGGCTGATAATGCATCTAAAATCCAAGATGATTATAGCGTTACTAATCCAAATACAGAGGCAGATACCTCTAAGAAAGCTCCTAAATTCGTTGATCCGAAACCAGGAAGATTTACTTATGCAGTTATTGGTTATGGTAATAATAAAGATTTCAAGTATATTCTTTCTGTTGATAGCGAAGCACCAGCAGATGGAGGTATCAAAGCTCCTCGTGTCTACGTGACTCCAATCGATGCTAGCGGAAAACCATTAGCGGATTCTTATGTAGCAGAACTTAGCAATCCAGGAGATGCGATTCCATTTACAAATATTGACCCTGCAAATCCAACCATTACAGTTTCTGACAATGGACAGGTTGTCATTAAACCGCATCGTAATGGTGTAATCAATGCGAATAAAATAGGTACGGAAGAAAATCTAGTATCGCCACCAGCGGCTTCGATTAACTATCTGGATGAAGTCGTTCTCCCATCGCCAAGTTACGATGAACAGATTACTAAGTATGTAGAATACAAGACTAATAAACCATTGCTTGATGATTATAAACAAGCGGGCTGGACTGGTTATGCTTATACCACAGAGCCATTTGACATTCCTGGTTATAAATTAGTATCGATAAATACCAATCAAGATGGTACAGTTTCAGCAACTCCAAACATTGGGAAAGGTGATATAACTTACACAAGACTAGTTGCACCACTTGGAAGAGGCTCTATGACCATCTATCGGAAAATGGAGTTTGATACCAACGATGGACATGGAACGATGACCATCTATGTGAGTCCAAAAAATGCCAATAAACCTGATGAAGCTGCAACACTTCCAAGTGCAGAAGAATTCTTCAAAAATATAGAGAACTATACGACTTATGAGCGTAAAGTGTATATGCCAGAAACGGACATTACGACTAAAACGGTATATTCAGAAGGGGTACGGCAAGAAGCTGAACGTAGATATCAAGCAGATTCGAGCAAGACTATCCAAGAGTATAAGGATGAAATCATTGCGGCTGAACGTGGAACCATCTATGAAACTGATAAAGATGCTTTCTATCGTGCCTCTTTCGCAGAAAAAACGGTTTCTCAGTTTAGGGCAGAAGGGAGAACAGGCTACCTTGAATACGGTGTTGTAAATAGCCGTCCGTTAGAGTTGCCTATCGATTCAGTATCACGTGCTGCTTTCTATGAACCAGTCTTGAATAGCCGTGCTGGTGTAACAGGAATTGCTACGATTCGTGGTGGTTGGAGACCATCAGACAGCGTTATCTACGAATATGCTAAAATTGAAAAAGTTGAAGCAGAGTACTTCGTAGAAGGTACAGATACTCACTTGTATCCTGACCCAGCAGATTACGACAAAGAAAATCCTGAGAAAAAAGAAGTTGCTAAAGACATCGACGGTAAACCTTATGCAGATACGGATGTTCCACCAACTTTGACAGACAAAGATGGTATTGTTTATGAACTAGTCGTTAATGAAGACAGCAAGCCAGTCTTAAAATCCGGTTCAGCACCACAAGAAGGTGAAATTGCCTATGGTGGCGGACAAGTCATCCAGTATCAATATGCTGCTAAAAAAGGTGGCGAAGTAGCTGCTCAGTATTATGTAGAAGGCACAACAACTCGTCTGTACCCAGAAGACAATACAGATAAGAGCGATACGGTTGTCAAAGCGCAAGACACACCTGTTGGAACGAAGTATGAAGATACTCCACCACCAACCTTGAAGGATAAGGACGGTGTTGTTTATGAATTGGTGACAAATCCTGACGGAACACCAAAAATCAAAGCAGGTTCAGCTGCAACGACAGGTACGGTTACAGAAGAGAAACAAACCATCCAGTACGAATATGCTCCAAAGGTGGGTAGTCAAGTTACGGTTGAGTACGTTGATACAGAAGGTAAACCAATCAAAGAGCCAGCTGAAGTAAAACCAAAAGATACGCCAGTTGGGACAGAGTACGATTCAAATCCTCAAAGAGAAAATACCATCAAAGATCCTGAAACTGGTAAGACTTATAAACTAGTGACGAAAGAAGGCAATTATCCAGTCGGTGATGTTGCGAATGATGGCCACCTAGTAACCTCAAAACTTGGTACAGAAGGTGTTGATGACCCAACTGGTCAAGTAGGGGAAACACCAAAAGTGATTACCTATGTCTATGAAGAAGTCAAGGGTGATGTCGTTGTCCTTTACCGTGTAAACGATGGAAAAGGGACTCCAATCACAGGTATTGGAAGCAATGGCGTGACGATTGGAAATGTCTCAACAGCAGATACTCAAGACAAGCAAGATGATGCGGATCGTACAGAGTGGGTAGGTGCTGTAATTGATACACCTGCATCTTCAACAGGTTCAGACTATACAACTACCGATAATCGTCCAGAAACCATCACAACAGCAGACGGCAAAGTCTACAAACGTGTCGAAAAAGTTGCTGGAAAAGAAGACGGAGACGTTGTAGAAGGAACCACACGGATTGTCTACTACTATGAACTTGTCAAAGGTGATGTTATCGTTCACTACGTTGATAAGAATGGCAATCCAATTACAGGTTTAGGCAACAACGGCGTAACCATCGGAAGTGTTCCAACATCATCTACGGAAGATAAGGAAGACGATAAGAAAGGTCCAGAACTTCCAGGTACTGTAATCGATACTGCATCAACCGATACAGGTTCAAGCTATTCAACGACAGATAACCGTCCAGAAACCATCACGACACCAGAAGGTAAGAAGTATAGACTTGTACCGAACTTGACGAAAGGTCAAGAAGAAGGAACGGTCACACCTGGAACGACAGAAGTTACTTATGTCTATGAAGAAGTCACAGGTGATGTCGTCCTCCACTACGTAGATACAGAAGGTAATGTCCTTCAGCCAAACCATCACAATACCGATGATAAACCGCTTAGTGAGACCTATACTGTTACAAAGGATGAGAAACCAGAAAAACTCACTCGTATTGAAACAGGCGAAGATGGCCAGCCAAAAGAAGTGACCTACATTCTCAAAGAACAATCCACAAGCGCCACAGTCGGTAAGAATGAAGTTGTTAAAGACACTAGCGATACCAATACCGTTGTGACAGATGAAACTGGTCCAGTCAAAGAAGGTACACAAAACATTATCTACGTCTATGAAAAAGCAGGTTCAGTTAATGTCAACTATGTAGACGAAAATGGAAATCCAATCACCTTTGTTGAAAATGGTAAAGAAGTACCTGGACGTAAACCAGTTTTAGAAAATGAAAAAGCTGGTACAGCGTATGATACCACAGGTACAGATAACCGACCAAAAACAATTAAAACTCCAGATGGCAAGACCTATGAGCTTGTTCCAGCAGGTAACTATGGAGCTGGTGTGGTAGATAATCAAGGTCACTTGACAACAACTGACGCAACAGATGGTAGCGTTGAAGCTGGTAAGGTTAAAGAAGTAACCTATGTCTATAAAGAAGTCAAGGGTGATGTCGTTGTCCTTTACCGTGAAAATGGTACAGGAAACCCAATTACCGGTGTCGGAAGCAATGGCGTGACGATTGGAAATGTCTCAACAGCAGATACCCAAGACAAGGAAGATGATACTGCTCGTCCGGAATGGGAAGGTGCTGTAATTGATACGCCTGCATCTTCAACAGGTTCAGACTATACAACGACTGATAATCGTCCAGAAACCATCACAACAGCAGACGGCAAAGTCTACAAACGTGTTGAAAAAGTTGCTGGAAAAGAAGACGGAGACGTTGTAGAAGGAACAACACGTATTGTTTACTACTACGAACTTCAAAAAGGTAATGTCGATGTAACATATGTAGATACGGATGGAAATCCAATTGCACCAGCTAAAGAAGTTGCAAAAGATGCCGATACAGGAACAGATTACGATACGAAAACAGATGAATTAAAACCACCAACCATTACGACTGCTGACGGTAAGACTTACGAGCTTGTACCGGCAGGCGAATACGGAGTAGGTGACGTTGATAAGGATGGCCACTTGGTAACTTCTGCACCAGTCGACGGTAAAGTAAAAGAGGAAGACCAAACGATTACTTATGTCTACAAAGAAGTCAAAGGTGATGTCATCGTTCATTATGTGGACAAAGACGGCAATCCAATTTCTAAAGATGTGACAGATACTCCAGAAACATCAACCGGTAAAGACTACGATACGAAAGACAACCGTCCGGAAGAAATCAAAACTCCAGATGGTAAGACTTACAAACGTGTACCAGATTTGACGAAAGGCAAAGAGGAAGGTAAAGTCACACCAGGTACAACCGAAGTGACATATGTCTATGAAGAGGTCAAAGGTGACGTTATTGTCCACTATGTTGACGAAGCTGGCAACCCAATCGCTAAAGATGAGACAGATACACCGTTAACATCAACTGGTACAGTGTATGAAACCTTCGATCACAAACCAACAACGATCACAACAGCTGACGGTAAGACTTATGAGCTTGTACCAAGTAAGACTATCGGAGCTGAAAAAGGTAAGGTCGTTGAGGGTACAACAGAAATTACCTATGTCTATAAAGAAGTCAAGGGTGATGTCATCGTCCACTATGTAGATAAAGATGGGAACCCAATTGCTAAGGACAAGGTTGATGAGAAAGACACTCCAACTGGTGAAGGTTACGATACGAAAGACAACCGTCCAGAGGAAATTAAGACTCCAGATGGTAAGACTTACAAACGTGTACCAGATTTGACGAAAGGTGAAGAAGAAGGTAAGGTAACACCAGGAACGACTGAAGTGACCTATGTTTACGAAGAGGTCAAAGGTGATGTTGTTGTCCACTATGTAGACGAAGCTGGTAACCCAATCGCTAAAGATGAGACAGATACACCGTTAACATCAACTGGTACAGTGTATGAAACCTTCGATCATAAACCAATCACCATCACAACAGCTGACGGTAAGACTTATGAGCTTGTACCAAGTAAGACTATCGGAGCTGAAAAAGGTAAGGTCGTTGAGGGTACAACAGAAATTACCTATGTCTATAAAGAAGTTCCACCAACAGATAACCCAGAAAGATATGTACCTTATATTCCAAAAGATCCTAAGAATCCAGTAGATCCAAATGATCCTCATGATCCAACGATTCCAGAGACAGGTGGAAAAATTCCAGAAGTACCGTACGATAAGACACCAGAAGATCCGAGTGATGATCCAAGATTGCCAGAAGTTCCAGACTACATACCAGTAGATCCAAGCGATCCAACGAAACCATTACCAAAAGATCCAAATGGCGGCTATATTCCACCAACTCCAGTAGATCCGAAAAAACCAACCCCAGTGCCATATCTTCCAGCAGGTACAGTAATTGTTCACTATGTGAATGAAGAAGGTAAAGTGATTCAAAATCCAACAATTGATACACCAAAATCACTAGTTGGAACGGATTACAATACCAATGAAAATGGTAGAGAAATTCCGAAAGAAATTACCGGTAAAGATGGTCTAGTCTATGAACTGGTGAAAGTGAAAGAAGGCGATAAGGAAATTGGTAAGGTTGTCAAAGGAAACACAGACGTTACCTATATCTACAAATTGAAAGAAGGCGACCTTGAAGTTAACTATGTGGATGAAGCTGGAAATCCAGTAGCACCACAAGAAAACAGCAAGGGTAAACCAAACGATCCATATACGACAACTCCAAAAGAGATTGAAGGCTATGAATGGGTACGTGTAGAAGGTGATGATCCAAGTGGTAGCTACATCAATGGTAAGAAGAAAGTTACCTATGTCTACAAGAAGAAGGAAACACCGACACCAGGTAAGCCAACGCCTCCACCAGTTGTGGAAGAAGGTGTGAAATCAGTTGTGGAAGAAGGCGACCTTGAAGTTAACTATGTGGATGAAGACGGAAATCCAGTAGCACCACAAGAAAACAGCAAGGGTAAACCAAACGATCCATATACGACAACTCCAAAAGAGATTGAAGGTTATGAATTGGTACGTGTAGAAGGTGATGATCCAAGTGGTAGCTACATTAATGGCAAGAAGAAAGTTACCTATGTCTACAAGAAGAAGGTAACACCGACACCAGGTAAACCGATTGAGCCAGGTAAGCCAGCGACTCCACCAATGGAAACTCAAACCCCAGAACAACCTTCTAAAGAAATATACATGAAATCAGATGCCCAAACATTGCCAAATACGGGGGATGCTAATGGAAATCCTGAGTTCATCTATATGGCGACAGCACTTGGATTAGCAGCCTTAGGTATGGTTGGTAAAAAAAGGAAAGAAGAAGAATAGCGAAACATGAAAGAGCAAGAATCTAGTTTGTGGTATCAAAGTAGGACCTTCATTTGTAAAAGATGCGGTCGAAAGGTGACTACAATCCAAGGAAAGTTGGATCGTAGGTCTACATTTTGTAGTGCTCTTTGCAGTAGACGTTATTGGCGACATCCTGAAAGACGACGTAAAGAAGGTAACGATTGTTCGTGATAGGACTACTTCATTTTCCACTTGACAGCTGTTTTAAAACGAGCTATACTATTCATATAAAAGAAATAGAATATGAACAAGCAGCAACGTTTCGTTGCGTAGCCGGGTCTATAAGGGTTTAGACAGCAGAAACTTGTTTGGTGATTAGCTGAGCATATCTGTGAGACAGTACAAACTGTCCATAGGTATGCTCTTTTTTCGGTTTTTCGTGCAAAAAAGGAGGAGTATCAATGAAAGCTATCGTAAAAACCAAAAGAGGATTGTTCTTTTTATTAGGCAGTATATGCTTGGGAATGGGCCTATTATTAGAAGGTGGTGAAAAAGGCTGGAGCATTGCTTTTCTCTGCCTAGCGATTGGATTTCTTGGTGGACCGATTGGAAAAGATGTCATCAAAGAAATGCTCGATAC
Organism: Streptococcus sp. zg-86; assembly: GCF_017639855.1. Classification (NCBI taxonomy): domain Bacteria; kingdom Bacillati; phylum Bacillota; class Bacilli; order Lactobacillales; family Streptococcaceae; genus Streptococcus; species Streptococcus zhangguiae. The sequence goes on from NZ_CP072115.1 coordinate 772,468, forward strand.
CAGAGATTTTCAGGTGGATTTATTGATGATTGTATCTGCACTAGGAGCGGTTTCCATTGCTTATTTTAGTGAAGCAGCAATCTTACTGTTTATCTTTGCAGGATCAGAAGTTTTAGAAGAGTATGTTTTTCAAAAATCAATGAAGACTATGGAAACCTTGATGATACAGGTACCTAAACAAGCTAGTGTCTTGACAAGCGATGGTCAGATTGTCTTACGAGCAATTGAGGACATTAGAGTAGGAGACAGCATTGTCGTAACCAAAGGAGAACAAATTGCCTTGGATGGACTTGCCCAAGAACGGATGTCAGTAGATGAAAGCCTTTTAACTGGAGAAAGTCTTCCTGTAACAAAAGAAAAAGGGGAAGTAGTTTTTGCAGGTACACTTAATATAGGAGATACCAGCACCTATCAAGTCGTTAAAGAAAGCAATGAGAGTCGTTATTCTCAAATTGTTTCTCTGATTCAAGCGGCCAGTACAAGTAAGAGCAAACGAGATCAATTGCTTCATCGCTTACAAAAGTACTATGTAATTGCTGCCTTGCTCGGTGTGGTTCTCTTTATTGCTAGTCTTTACTTCATCAAGGGGATGAGCTTTGTAGCTGCTTTTTATAGGGGAATGATTTTGTTGACGGTGGCAAGTCCTTGTGCCTTGATTGCTTCTATTACACCTGCCATGTTGAGTGCCATGAGTTTTGGAGCAAGAAATGGTATCTTAATCAAAACAGGTCAAGCACTAGAAAATATGATGAAGATGACCGTATTGTGTACGGATAAAACTGGTACGCTAACCAAAGGAGAATTTCGTGTCCAAAACTATCAGCTAGATCAGCCAGAACTGCTCCCTTTTCTCTTATACATGGAAAGTCGTTCGTCTCATCCACTTGCTCAATCCATCGTCCGTCAGTTTAGTGAAATCCCCTTACCATCTTCAGTAGTATCAAGCTCTGTTAGAGAAATCGTAGGCTATGGCATTGAGATGGGAGATTTGGTAATAGGGAATCAAAAACTCGTACAGACATATCAAGATCCAAAGCACTATTTGACAAAAGAAAGCTACGGAACGCTCTTATTCGTAGCTAAGGTAAATCAGATTGTTGGCTATTTTGAATTGGTAGACACAGTACGATCAGAGGCCAGTACTGCAATTACTGCCTTGCAACAACAAGGAGTAGAAGTTGCTATGTTGACAGGAGATCGGCTAGAGACGGCTCAATTTGTAGCAGACACTCTTCATATTCAACGTTACCAAGCACATTGTCTGCCAGAAGATAAGGTGGCTTACTTGCAAGAATACAGAAAGCAAGATAAGGTAGTTGGTATGATTGGAGATGGGATCAATGATGCTCCTATTTTGGCCCATGCAGATATTGGAATTGCAATGGGAAGTGGTACGGATCTTGCGATGGACATGAGTGATGTAATTATCACGCAAAATAATCTCGAAAAAGTTGCCTTATTGTATCAGCTAAGCCGAAAATACGGTCGGATTACCCGTTGGAATATCTGCTTTTCTCTTAGTGTGATTCTGATACTGGTTGTCCTGAATTTTATGGGCATTCTTGATTTAACACAGGGTGTTTTCTTCCATGAAATGTCGACAATTCTAGTGATTTTAAATGGCTTACGCTTGCTTCATTCTAGTAAATAAAAAAATGGGAAAATAGAGAGAAAGAATAGATCTGTATGAAGATTCTGAATTAACAAAACCTTTGATGGCTGAAAAATGTCCTTTTGTTTTAGGGAGAGAATTTGGTATAATAGGAACTGTTGAATAAAAAGGAGATATTTATGATAAAAAAAGGCTCTTTAACAGGTTTGCTGTTATTTGGTATATTTTTTGGGGCAGGAAATTTAATCTTTCCTCCGACACTTGGTGCCTTGTCTGGGGAACAATTTTGGTCGGCCATTAGTGGATTTGTCTTGTCTGGAGTTGGAATCGCTGTTCTCACTCTTATTATTGGAACCTTGAATCCTAAAGGCTATGTTTATGAGATTTCGCGCAAGATTTCACCACGTTTTGCAACGATTTATCTGGTTGCCCTCTACCTGGCAATTGGTCCGTTCTTTGCCATTCCTCGGACAGCAACAACAGCCTATGAGGTCGGCATTGCACCGCTCTTGACTGGAAACACGCAATGGGGACTCTTAGCTTTTACTCTCTGCTATTTTGCGATAGCCTATCTCATTGCACTCAATCCTTCGAAAATCTTAGATTTAGTTGGAAGAGTATTAACACCGTTCTTTGCCCTCTTAATCGTTGTTTTAGTGGCTCTAGGAGCTGCAAAGTATGGGAGTGCAAGTCCGATGGCTGCTTCAGGAACCTATGTCACCTCAGCCTTTGGGACAGGATTTTTAGAGGGCTATAATACATTAGATGCCCTTGCTTCTGTTGCCTTTAGTGTGATTGCAGTTGAAACGATGAATCAGCTTGGTTTTGCTTCTAAGAGAGAATACGTTTCAACCATTTGGGTAGTAGGAGTTGTTGTTGCTCTTGGTTTTAGTGCCCTTTACGTAGGACTTGGCTTCTTAGGCAATCATTTTCCAATTCCGGCAGAAGTCATGACCTCAGATGTCCATAAAGGTGTCTATGTCCTTTCGCAAGCAACTCAGGCCATTTTTGGTCCTAGCGCACAGATTTTCCTAGCCATTATGGTGACCATGACCTGCTTTACGACAACGGTGGGCTTGATTGTATCGACAGCAGAATTTTTTGTCAAAACCTTCCCACAATTAGGCTATAAAGTTTATGCGACCTTGTTCACCTTAATTGGTTTTGGGATTGCCAACATTGGTTTGTCAGCAATTATTGCCTATTCTATTCCGGTTTTACAAATCCTTTATCCAATTACCATTGCAATTGTGCTCTTGGTGATTGTCAATCGCCTGCTCCCCTTATCTAAAATCGGTATGCAGCTGACTATTGCCTTAGTAACGATTGTAGCTTTTGCAACCATTATCGGTAATCAATTTAACTTAGAAGGATTAAATAAACTCATCAAGGCTTTGCCTTTTGCGGGTGCTTCACTTCCCTGGCTTATCCCAGCTCTGATTGGTTTAGTAATCGCTTTTATCCTGCCAGACAAGCAAGTAGCAGAAAGTTTTGAAATGGAATAACGATGTCATCTATCACGAAAGTGGTAGATTTTTTTGGTTTACCTTATCAAATTCAAGTTTTTCCACATGAAATTCTCTAGTTTTTGGAATCAAAGAGGACTATACTAGAGATACAAAAGGATAAGGAGTAACGAAATGACCTCAGTTGTATTTTTAGTATCAGTGTTTTTAGCAGGAATCTTGTCTTTCTTCTCGCCGTGCATTCTCCCATTATTACCAGTATATGTCGGTGTCTTGTTAGATTCAGATGAGCCACGAACCGTTCGCTTTTTAGGAGTGGAAATTGCCTGGTACGGGATTGTAAAAACCCTCTTTTTCATCGCAGGACTATCCATGGTCTTTATCACGCTAGGATATGGGGCAGGCTTTCTAGGAAATCTTCTTTATACAGATTGGTTCCGCTATGTTCTGGGAGGAATCGTGGTTATTCTAGGAATTCACCAGACAGGGATCATCAATATTTCCCAATTACAAAAGCAAAAGAGTGTCCAATTTAAGCAGGATAAAAAACGCAATGATTTCTACAATGCCTTCTTACTTGGTCTGACATTTAGCTTTGGTTGGACACCATGTGTTGGACCGGTACTCAGCTCAGTGCTTGCGATTGCGGCGTCAGGTGGAAATGGTGCCTGGCAGGGTGCAATCCTCATGTTACTCTACACATTAGGGCTTGCCTTGCCGTTCTTATTAGTGGCACTTGCTTCCTCATTTGTTCTACGCTATTTCAGTAAACTCAAACCTTATATGGGAACCTTGAAGAAAATTGGTGGAATTATCATTATTCTAATGGGAATTCTACTCATGTTAGGCAATTTAAATATCTTTGCTCAATTATTTGGATAAATCGAAAACAGACGAAAAGGAGAAATCAAATGAAAACCAAAACCTTATTGCTTGCTAGTCTCTTATCAGTTGGACTATTAACAGCCTGCTCTACTCAAAAGGCAGATGATATGAAAAAATCAGATGAGAGTGCAATGATGAAAAAAGATGAGAAAATGTCTGACGAAAAGAAAGACATGAAAGACGAAAAGATGTCTGATAAAGATGATATGAAAAAAGACGAAATGAAAGAAGGAGAAAGTAAGATGATGAACGATGGAAAACCAGCCCCTGATTTTAGTCTAGAAGGTGTAGACGGCAAGACCTATAACCTATCTGATTTTAAAGGGAAAAAAGTCTATCTAAAATTCTGGGCATCATGGTGTTCCATTTGTCTATCAACTTTACGGGATACAGATGACCTTGCAAGTCAAGTAGAAAACAAGGATTATGTCATTTTAACCGTCGTTTCTCCAGATCACATGGGTGAAAAGTCTGCAGAAGATTTCAAAAAATGGTATGATGGACTTGACTATACACACACTCCAGTTCTTCTTGATTCAAGTGGTAAATTATTGCAGGAATACGGTGTTCGTGCCTATCCAACCTCTGCCTTTATCGGTAGCGATGGTGTCTTAGTAGAAGTTCATCCAGGATTTATGGATAAAGCTGGTATCGAAGACAAGCTAAAAGAGATTAAATAGGAGGGCGATATGATCGATAAATCTAAAGTTTTCCTCATTATTGGAGGCGTATTAGTCCTTATAGCTGCTTTCTTATTCGGGAGTCGTTTACTGAACTCATCCACAGCATCAACAGCGACTTCTCAAATAAAGGATACAGTGATGAATCAATCAAATGATGTGACAAGAAAGGAAAAGAAAGAGTCTATGAAAGAAGATATCAGAGAAATTTATTTAGCAGGTGGTTGTTTCTGGGGCGTAGAAGAATACTTCTCACGCGTTGCAGGAGTAGCAGATGCCGTATCTGGTTATGCCAATGGAAAAGGAAGTACAACTAAGTATGAATTGATTAGTCAGACAGGCCATGCGGAGACAGTAAAAGTAACCTATGATAAAAATCAAATTTCCTTACGTGAAATCTTGCTCCATTATTTCCGCATTATCGACCCGACTAGTGTCAATAAACAAGGAAATGACCGTGGAACACAGTATCGGACAGGTGTCTATTATACAGATAAAGAGGATTCAAAGGTTATTGAAGAAGTCTTTGACGAACAAGCAAAGAAATTTGACCTCCCCCTTGCTGTTGAAAAAGGTGCCTTGGAAAACTTCGTAGAAGCAGAAGAATACCACCAAGACTACCTGAAGAAAAATCCGAATGGCTACTGCCATATCAACGTCAACCAAGCGAGCTATCCTGTCATTGACGAAAGTTTGTACCACAAACCAAGCGATGAGGAAATTAAGAAAATGTTGACGGCAGAAGAGTACGCTGTGACTCAAAAAAATGACACAGAACGTGCCTTTTCAAACCGCTACTGGGATAAGTTTGATGAAGGGATTTATGTTGATATTGTGACGGGTGAGCCACTATTTTCTTCCAAAGATAAGTTTGATTCCGGTTGTGGCTGGCCAAGTTTTTCAAAACCAATCAGCCCAGATGTAGCAACTTACAAGGACGATCATAGCTTCAATATGGTACGGACAGAAGTTAGAAGCCGTGTTGGCGATTCTCATTTAGGACATGTCTTTACAGACGGTCCAAAAGACAAGGGTGGTTTGCGTTACTGCATCAACAGTCTTTCTATTACCTTCATTCCAAAAGCAGAAATGGAAAGTAAAGGCTACGGCTACCTCTTAGATTATGTGTAGTAGACCCATTTGAAACTGAAACATCGTCTTTCCTAACTCCAATTATACTTGCGATTTTAGCAATCTAATGATCAGTTTCATTTGATGATACGAACGATAAGGCGGGGAAACTCGCCTTATTTATGGTTTATTCGTTTGGTTTTATAGGAAATAGAACGTGACAGACGGTGTATGAAAGAGTCATTATTTCTGCTATACTAGAGGTAGGATCTCAGACAGGAGAATTGTATGTATAAACTCATGATTGTAGAAGACGAATACCTTGTTCGACAAGGGATTTCATCCTTGCTTGATTTTGAAAAATTGGGGATGGAAGTTTTAGCAGAAGCAGAAAACGGTGTGGAGGCTTGGGAATTTTTCCAAAAAGAGCAGGCAGATATTCTACTAACCGACATCAATATGCCTCAGATGAACGGGATTCGCCTCGCACAGTTAGTTAGAGAGCAGTATCCAGAGACGCATATTGTGTTTTTGACCGGCTATGATGATTTTGACTATGCCCTCTCAGCTGTTAAATTGGGGGCAGATGACTATCTTCTCAAACCTTTTTCCAAGACAGATGTGGAGGAGATGCTCGTCAAAGTAAAGATGAAGCTAGATAAGGAAGAAAAGCGGCAACAAATCAGTGATTTGGTCGAGCAGAGTGAAACATCCAGTCTCGCCCAGCTCATCCAAGAACGACTAGCTGATCAGGATTTATCACTCAAGTCTTTAGCACAGGACTTGGGATTTAGCTCCTCGCATCTCAGTGTGGTTTTGAAAAAAGAACTGGGCCTGCCCTTTCAGGACTATCTCATTCAGGAGCGGATGAAACGGGCTAAGTTACTGCTATTGACAACAGATTTAAAGATTTATGAAATAGCGGAGCAAGTCGGCTTTGAAGATATGAATTATTTTTCGCAGCGCTTCAAGCAGATTGTGGGTGTGACACCTCGTCAATTTAAAAAAGGAGAGCAGAGATGAAGCGGTTTTCTCTTTTTGTTCAGTTAGTGGTTTATGTGGCTGTTACCATGTTATTGCTGCTTGGTATTGTCGGTGCTGGTTACTATCATACGAGTTCGGATGTGATTCGAGAAACGACTGAGCAGAGTACACAACATACCATTTCCCAAAGCGGTCAATTTGTCCAGTCTTATTTAGAAAAATTAAAAGAAACGACCAGTAGTTTGGCAAACCATGAACTAGTCAAGACTTACGCAGGAGATGCAACTGTAGAAAATGAGAGAGCGTTAAGAAAACTATTGGGCACGATTTTATCAACAGATCGTGATTTGGTATCTGCCGTTCTCGTCACTAAATCAGGCCACCTAGTATCAACAGATGAAGCAGTTAGTATGAAAACCTCCAGTGACATGATGAAAGAAGCTTGGTACCAAGCCGCTATTCATGAACATGCCATGCCGGTTGTCACTCCTGCACGCCAAAATCTTTCTGAAGCCAATGAGAAATGGGTGGTGTCTGTCACCCAAGAAGTGGTGGATAGCAAGGGAGACAATCTAGCGGTTGTCCGTCTTGATATTGCTTATGATACTTTGACGGCTTATCTCGATAGCTTACAGCTCGGAGAAAAAGGCTTTACCTTTATTGTCAATAGCAATCATGAATTTGTCTATCATCCAAAGAAGAGTGTCTATTCATCTAGTGAGGAGATGAAAGCCCTAGAACCCTATATCCAAGAAAAGAATGGCTATGTTGACCAGGATAGTTCCTACGTTTATCAGTACCAGATCCCCCAGAGTGATTGGGTCATGATTGGGGTTTCTTCTATGGAAAATCTTCACCAACTGCAAGGTCAAGTGTTGACATCTTTTGTAGGAACGGGGCTGGTTGCCTTGGGAATTTGTCTTTTAGGAATTTGGTTCATTTTACGGCATTGGATTAAGCCTTTGCGGGCTTTACAGGAAACGATTTTGGCCATTGGAAATGGAAATGCCAGTTTACGAGCCAATGAGCAAGGGGCACCAGAATTGGTTGATTTGGCTCATCAATTTAACCGCATGCTGGATCAGATTGACAAATTGATGCTGGCAGTCAAAGAAGAAGAGCAAAATGTCCGCAAATACGAGCTACAAGCTCTTTCTAGTCAAATCAATCCTCATTTTCTGTACAATACCTTAGATACGATTGTCTGGATGGCGGAGTTTAATAATAGTGAGAAAGTGGTTGAGGTAACCAAATCGCTCGCCAAGTATTTCCGTTTGGCGTTAAATCAAGGCAATGAACAGATTGCCTTAAAAGATGAGATTGACCATGTACGCCAGTATCTTTTTATCCAAAAACAGCGCTACGGGGACAAACTGACCTATGAAATAGAAGAAGATACGCGCTTTGATGATTTCCAATTACCCAAGTTGGTCTTGCAGCCCTTGGTGGAAAATGCCATTTACCATGGGATTAAAGAAATCAAGGGACAGGGCTTGGTGCGCGTGTTCGTTGAAGAAAGAGAAGACTTTCTTGTCGTGTCTATCTATGATAATGGTCGTGGTTTTATTGCGCATGATACGACCGAAAATCTTCTTGTAAAACTCGGTGGTGTTGGCTTAAAAAATGTGGACCAACGCTTGCGTCTGCAGTTTGGACAAGGCTATCACATGGAAATTGATTCGAAATCAGATAGCCATACGAGAATCTCTCTTTTCTTTCCTAAAAAGTAGTCCATTTGAGCAGATTAGTTGAAGATAATGAGATGTTATGTTATTATATTGACTATAAAGAAAAAGGAGGACAGGGATATGTCAGAAGAAAAATTATCAGCAAAATTGGACCAAGTAACTGGTGGCTTGAAAGAAGCAGCTGGAAAATTGGTTGGCGATAAAAAAACAGAAGTAGAAGGCCTTGTAGAAAAAACAGCTGGTAAAGCAAAAGAATTGGCTGATGAAGCAACAGATAAGGCAAAAGAACTTGCCGATGAGGCAAAAGGTGCTGTTGAAGGCGCTGTAGAAGGTCTTAAAAACGTTTTTGGTAAATAATGCTTTTGTAATGCTTACCCCCATACCCCGCAAGGGGTATTTTTTTATAGGAACAGCCTATTAAAAAATGTTGTGAATTTCTGAGCATAATTATTGTAATCGGTATCAACTGTATAGTATAATGTAACTTGTAAAAAAATATTTTTTAGGAAAGTGAGATTTACTTATGTCTAAAATCGTTGTTGTTGGTGCAAACCACGCTGGTACAGCTTGTATCAAAACTATGTTAACAAACTATGGTGCAGATAACGAAATTGTTGTATTTGACCAAAATTCAAATATTTCTTTCCTCGGTTGTGGAATGGCACTATGGATTGGTGAGCAAATCTCTGGCCCAGAAGGCTTATTCTATTCTGACAAAGAGCAATTGGAAAGCCTTGGTGCAAAAGTATACATGAACTCACCAGTTGAGTCTGTAGATTATGACAAAAAAGAAGTACATGTTCTTTTAGAAGATGGTAGCAAACATGTTGAAAGCTACGACAAATTGATTTTTGCAACTGGTTCACAACCAATCTTGCCACCAATCAAAGGTGCTGAAATCAAAGAAGGTTCACGTGAATTTGAAGCAACTCTTAAAAATCTTCAATTTGTTAAGTTGTACCAAAACTCAGCAGATGTGATTGAGAAATTGAAAGATGAAGACATCAAACGTGTAGCAGTTGTTGGTGCAGGTTATATTGGTGTTGAACTTGCAGAAGCCTTTGAACGCAAAGGGAAAGAAGTTATCTTGATTGACGTTGTGGACACTTGCTTGGCAGGTTACTACGACCGTGATTTGACAGATATGATGAGCAAGAACCTTGAAGACCACGGTATCCAATTGGCATTTGGTCAAACTGTACAAGCAATTGAAGGTGACGGCAAAGTAGAACGTATCGTAACAGATAAAGAAACATTTGATGTGGATATGGTCATCTTGGCTGTTGGTTTCCGTCCAAATACTGGTCTTGGCGATGGTAAGATTGAACTCTTCCGCAATGGTGCCTTCCTTGTAAACAAAAAACAAGAAACGAGCTTGAAAGATGTTTATGCAATCGGTGACTGTGCAACTGTCTATGACAACTCAATCGGTGATACAAACTACATCGCTCTTGCAACAAACGCTGTTCGCTCAGGTATCGTAGCAGCCCACAACGCATGTGGAACTGAATTGGAATCAATCGGTGTACAAGGTTCAAATGGTATTGCAATCTATGACCTTAAGATGGTTTCAACTGGTTTGACACTTGAAAAAGCACAACGCTTCGGTTATAATGCAGCTGTTACTGAATTTACAGATAACCAAAAACCAGAATTTATCGAACATGACAACTTCCCAGTAACCCTTAAAATCGTTTATGATAAGGATACACGTGTTGTTCTTGGAGCGCAAATGGCTTCGAAAGAAGACATGTCAATGGGTATCCACATGTTCTCATTAGCTATCCAAGAAAAAGTAACAATCGAACGCTTAGCGCTTCTTGATATCTTCTTCTTGCCACACTTCAACAAGCCATACAACTACATCACAATGGCAGCCTTGGGTGCAGAATAAGGAAATGTATGCGAAAAGACTGGACAAATCGTTCAGTCTTTTTCATTTGCCTGATTTTTGATATAATAAAGAAATTGGAAGTCTTGAAAATCAATGCGACAGTGCTTGCTTGGTTTCTGATGAGGGTAAGAGATAAGGAGAGAAGATGAATCCGTTACTAAATGGAATGAATGATAGACAATCGGAGGCAGTTCAAACGACAGAAGGACCTTTGTTGATTATGGCAGGAGCAGGTTCTGGTAAGACACGGGTCTTGACGCACCGGATTGCCTATTTGATTGATGAAAAATTAGTCAATCCTTGGAATATTTTGGCGATTACCTTTACCAATAAGGCAGCTCGGGAGATGAAAGAGAGGGCTTTTGCGCTCAATCCTGCAACGCAAGATTGCTTGATTGCGACCTTCCACTCCATGTGTGTACGGATTTTACGCCGAGATGCTGATCACATTGGCTACAATCGCAACTTTACCATTGTCGACCCGGGTGAGCAGCGGACCTTGATGAAGCGGATTTTGAAAAATCTTAATTTAGATCCGAAAAAATGGAGTGAACGCTCCATTCTAGGTACAATTTCGAATGCCAAAAATGATTTGATTGATGAAGTAGCCTATGAAAGTCAGGCAGGTGATCTGTATACGCAGATAGTTGCTAAATGTTACACGGCCTATCAGAAAGAATTGCGTATGAGTGAGGCAGTTGATTTTGATGATTTAATCATGCTGACCCTGCGTTTATTTGATCAACATCCAGATGTACTAACCTATTATCAGCAAAAATTCCAGTATATCCATGTCGATGAGTATCAAGATACCAACCATGCCCAATACCAATTGGTCAAGCTCCTTGCTTCTCGTTTTAAAAATATCTGTGTTGTAGGAGATGCAGACCAGTCTATCTATGGCTGGCGTGGGGCGGATATGCAGAATATCCTTGATTTTGAAAAAGATTATCCAGAGAGTAAGGTCGTTTTATTAGAAGAAAATTATCGCTCGACTAAGACAGTCTTGCAAGCGGCTAATGATGTGATCCAAAACAATCGCAACCGTCGTCCGAAAAATCTCTGGACACAAAATGACGAAGGCGAGCAGATTACCTACTACCGAGCACGAGATGAGCAGGATGAGGCGCTTTATGTTGCTACTCAGATAGATGAAGTGGTACGAGCTGGTCGAAAATATCGGGATGTTGCAGTCTTGTACCGTACCAATGCCCAATCTCGTACCATTGAAGAAGCTCTTTTAAAAGCTACTATTCCCTATACCATGGTCGGTGGAACCAAGTTCTACAGCCGTAAGGAAATTCGTGATGTCATTGCCTACTTGAATGTCATTGCAAATCCTGCGGATAATCTGTCGTTTGAGCGGATTGTCAATGAGCCAAAACGTGGAGTGGGACCTGGTACGGTGGATAAACTTCGTGATTTTGCCCAAATGCAGGAGCTATCGTTACTGGAAGCAAGCCAACAGATTATGCTGTCTGGTATTAGGGGCAAGGCTGCGCAAGCTATCTTTGACTTATCCCACTTACTCTATCAGTTGCGAGACCAGTTAGATGAGCTGTCGATTACGGATCTGGTAGAAGCTGTTTTGCAAAAGACGGGCTATATGGAAGCCCTCACTGTGCAAGCAACATTAGAAGCTAATGCTCGAATAGAGAACTTGCAGGAATTTCTTTCTGTGACCAAGCATTTTGATGAGGAATCGGAGATGGAAGGTGAGTCAGGTCTGGATACCTTGAGCCGCTTCCTCAATGATCTAGCCCTGATTGCAGATACGGATGACGGAGACCGAGAGAGTTCAGAAGTGACCTTGATGACCCTACATGCGGCAAAGGGCTTGGAATTTCCGGTAGTATTTTTGATTGGAATGGAAGAAAATGTCTTCCCGCTCAGTCGGGCTGCTGAAGATGAGGATGAATTAGAAGAAGAACGCCGTTTGGCCTATGTGGGAATTACGCGGGCAGAAAAGCAGCTTTATTTAACAAATGCAAATTCACGCCTGCTCTTTGGTCGCAGTAGCTACAACCAGCCTAGTCGCTTTATTAGAGAAATATCGAGTAATTTGTTGGATTACCAAGGCTTAGCAAGACCTGCCAATACTGCTTTTAAGGCGTCCTACGTCAATGGTCAGATGAGCAAATTTGGTCAAGGTATGAGTTTACAGCAGGCCATTCAATCGCGCAAGTCTCAGATTCAGCCACGCAGTTTGGGAGAAGAGTTGCCTTTTGGAAAATCCAGCTCCTCTGCGCAAACAGACTGGGCAGTAGGCGACATTGCGGTTCACCGCAAATGGGGACGAGGAACGGTTCTTGAAGTGACTGGTAGCGGAGCGAGTCAAGAATTGAAAATCAATTTCCCAGACTTGGGGCTGAAAAAAGTCTTAGCCAGTCTCGCACCAATTGAGAAAGCAGACTAATCCTTATTACTAAGCGAACTCGAAGAGTGTTCAATCCAATTACAAAGTCGTAGTCCTACCGTTGCACCATACGCATTGAAAAACACTTAGAAATCATAGTTTCTAGGTGTTTTTTAGCTGAACAAGGAAATGTTAAAGGGACTAGAAGAACAGTGAGGTCATTTTACATGAGAGTCAGCCATCCTAGAAGCCTAGTCAGCCATTTTTGTATGAAAGTCAGCTAGCCTAGGATTCAAATGAGTCATTTTACATGAGAGTCAGCTAGCCTAGGATTCAAATGAGTCATTTTACATGAAAGTCAGCTAGCCTAGGATTCAATTGAGTCATTTTACATGAGAGTCAGCTAGCCTAGGATTCAAATGAGTCAATTTTACATGAGAGTCAGCTAGCCTAGGATTCAAATGAGTCAATTTTTCATGAAATCCAGTCAGCCTAAAAGTCTAGTGAGTCATTTTTTATGAGAGTTAGCCAGCCTAGGATTTAAGTGAGCAATTTTTTTATGAAGGACAGCCATCCTAGAAGCCAAATGAGTCATTTTTCATGAGAGTTAACTAGCCTAGGATTTAAGTGAGCAATTTTTTTATGAAGGACAACCATCCTAGAAGCCAAATGAGTCATTTTTGCATGAAAGTCAGCTAGCCTAGAAACTAATTGAGCTAATTTTTTGTGAGTTATAGCCATCCTAGAAGCCAAATGAGTCATTTTACATGAGATTCAGTTAGCCTAGAAACTAATTGAGCTAATTTTTTGTGAGGTTACAGCCATCCTAGAAGCCAAATGAGTCATTTTTGCATGAAAGTCAGCTAGCCTAGGATTCAATTGAGTCAATTTTTCATGAAAGTCAGCTAGCCTAGGATTCAAATGAGTCAATTTTTCATGAAAGTCAGCTAGCCTAGGATTCAAATGAGTCAATTTTTCATGAAATTCAGTCAGCCTAAAAGTTTAGTGAGTCATTTTTCATGAGAGTTAGCCAGCCTAGAAATTTAGTGCTCGATTTTTCGTGAACGACAGGCTAAAACTGAAGCGAGCCAAATGAGTTTTTTGCATCTATGCTATTTAAGAGAGGAGCAAAAGATTATCGTTGCTTTTGATAGAGTACCTCTATAAAAAAACTGCCTAGAACTTATGGTGTCTAGGCGGTTTTATCGAGTATTAGCAATTACACCCTAGAAAGAGGAATGATAGGATAATGTAGAGCACGCACCCTAGAAGGGCGAGGTAGCCAAGGAGAAAAATTGTTTTGACTGTTTTTGATAAAATCAAGGTATTGAATCGCTTGATAAAGGTAATCCCAAGTAGGATATAGGCGACCACAATGATCATCAAAAACAGATGAAAATAGAGCAAGATAGACATAGTGGCTCTTTTCTGGTCAGTTGATTTGTCACGTAATCGCCTTCTACCATCAGTTTATCACTTTTTTTAGCATGTCAACTAATGAAGTAACAGGGTATCTTTGTTTGACTTTTGGTATAATAGAGAAAGAGACTGATAGAATAGGAGAAATCAGATAGCCTATGAAATTATACTACGCAGATATTCGCTATCCTTTGACCACTTTTTTAGCCAAAACGGCAAGGGATTATACACAGGAAGGCAAGCGTGTTTTTTATATTGCCCCCAATTCGCTATCTTTTGAAAAAGAGAGAGCTGTCCTTGCTAGTTTAGAGGAAAAAGGTTCCTTTGACATGATGGTCACACGCTTTGAGCAGTTGGCGCGCTATTTTTCTCTGGAACAGACAGAAGAAAAGCAAGCACTAGATGATACTGGCTTGATTATGCTCTTCTTTCGGATTTTATCGCAAATGGACGAGGCAGATTTCAAGGTCTATGGAAAGGTGAAGCAAGACATTCCCTTTATTCAGCAACTAGCGGACTTGTATAAGGAAATGCAGCGTTCCAATCTGACAATTGGGGATTTAATCAACCTAGATTCTCCAGACAAAGAGGCAGATTTGGTCATGATTTTGACAGCCTTTGAAGAGGTCATGGTACGAGAAGGCTTTCACATTGCGGGTAAGATGGCTTCGTTTCGTCAGGCTGTTGAATCAGGCCAGCTCAATCAGGAATTAGCAGCTGTCGTCCTAATTGTGGACGGTTTTACCCGTTTTTCGGCTGAGGAAGAAGCGCTGATTGCCGCTCTGCATAGTCGGGTAGCAGACATAGTGATTGCCACCTATGCCAGTCAAAAAGCCTATCAATCTCCTTATATTGAGGGAAATGTTTATCAGGTAGGGGTGGAATTTCTCCGTCATCTAGCTCAGACTTTTCAAGCTAAGCCTTGCTATTTAGAAGCTCAAACAGCTGGAGATGTTTTTGCTAGCATTTCAAAAGCAATCGAAGGTCATTATGATTTTTCTGGAGGTCAGTTAGAAGGGGGAGTTAGCGACCAATCAGCTATCCAGCTCTGGCATGTCACCAATCAAAAAGAAGAAGTCCGTCAGCTGGCACTTAATATTCGTCAGTTACTCCACCAAGGTGAACGGTATAAGGATATAGTTGTGCTCTTAGGAGATGTGGATAGTTATGGTTTACAGTTAGGAAAAATCTTTGACCAGTACGATATTCCCTATTATCTAGGACGAGCTGAAGAGATGAGCCATCATCCCTTGATTCATTTCATCGAATCTTTGGAGCGTTTAAAGCGTTATCGTTTCCGGACAGAAGATATGCTCAATCTCTTAAAATCAGGTCTCTACCAGCAGTGGTCCCAAGACAAATTAGATCTCTTTGAGCAGTATCTCTTATTTGCAGATGTGAAGGGACAGGCTCAATTTGAGCGAGCTTTTACTGCTACAAATGGCAATTGGTATGACCTAAAAACGCTTAATCAGATCCGTGAGAAAATCATGGAACCCTTAGCCGTCTTTTTCAAGGCTCGTGCTCAATCAGGAAAGAGTCTACTTGCTAAGTTCAGCACCTTTTGCGAGGCAATTGCCTTACCAACCAATATGGAGGCCTTATCAGCACACTTGGGAGAGTCAGAGCAGGAAAAAGATGAGCAAGTCTGGAATCGCTTTAGCCATCTCTTAGAGAATATGCATCAGATTTTTTCAGATGAGCAGCTGACAGTAGCTGATTTTCTAGCGATTTTGCGTGCTGGAATGCTGGCAAGTACCTATCGAACAGTTCCTGCAACTGTTGATGTGGTTCGGGTCAAATCCTATGATCTGATTGAGCCGCATACAGCCAAGTATGTCTTTGCTTTGGGGCTTACCCAATCCAACTTTCCAAAGCTCGGCAAGAATACGAGTTTGGTGACAGATGCAGAACGTGTGCGGATTAACGAAGCAGCGGGTCCCTTTGCGCGATTTGATGTGGTCAGTCAGGAGCATACCAAGAAGAATCATTTTGCCATGATTTCTCTGCTCAATGCTGCAAGTAAGCAGTTGGTGTTATCTGCTTCACAAGTAACAAATGAGACTGATGATGATTTATCACCTTACCTGAAACTCCTACAGCAGTTTGGAATCAAAAAAGAAGAAAAAGGAAAAGAAACAGGTTTTCAACGGTCTGACTTGGCTCATTACAAGAGCTTGCTAGCTCGAGTGATTGAGGCCAATCGCCTGCCCTTTGAGGTCGAATGGACAAAGACAGAAGAAACCTTCTGGTTGGTAGCGATTCGCTATCTACGTAAGAAATTAGAACAAGAGAGAATTGTCATTCCAGCCATTACAGGTGATGTAGAGTCAAGTCCTTTGGCGACTGAGACACTCGCTGTTCTTTATCCTACAGACCAACCACTTGTCTTATCGGCTTCTAGCTTGACGGATTTTTATCAGAATGAGTACCTCTATTTTATCAAGCATGTTTTGCACTTGAGAGAACGTGACAGTATTCATCCAGATGCACGAAGTCACGGGAATTTTCTTCACCGTATTTTTGAAAAAGTCACGGCAAATCAGAGCGATCAATCCTTTGATGAAAAATTACAAGAGGCCATGGCAGAAACGCGTAAAGAGCCAGCTTTTGAAGCACTCTATCAATTTAATACAGAAAGTCGTTTCTCTGAGACGGTTTTGCTTGATATTGCGCGTGCAACCTCTCTTGTTTTACAAGCAGATCCGATTACGCAAGTTGTGGCCAATGAAGCTGTTTTCGGTCGAGAGCAAGAGCCATTTTTAACCTTGCCGAATGGACGACCGCTGCAAGTTGTGGGGAAAATGGATCGTCTGGATCAATTGACGTCAGATCAGGCCTTTGGGGTAGTGGATTACAAATCAAGTGAAAATCAGTTTAAGATTGACCGTTTTTACAATGGCTTGAGTCCACAGCTGATGACCTACATCGCAGCGGTTCAGCAATTACCAGCATTTAGCCAGTCAGAGAAGATTTTTGGGGCCATGTATCTGCATATGCTAGACCCAATTGTGGCCTTGACGGACATGAAATCAGATGACCAAGTGCTTGAAAAAACCTACAAATCCTTGATTTACAAGGGACTCTTTATCGAAGAAGAAAGCAATCGTCTCAATCAATTCTATGCAAAATCTAAGTCCTCACTCTTCACACAAGAAGAGTTAGGAACCATGCTGAGCCATAATCAGGTCTTATATAGAGGAGCAGCAGAGCGGATTTTAGCAGGACAGTTTGCAGTGAACCCCTATACTGAAGATGGACGCTCTATCGCAGGCAACCAATTAAATGCCATTACTAGTTTTGAAGCAGATCGCCATTTCCCATTAGCCCGCAAATTGATAAGAGGTGGCAAGAAAGAAGAATGGTTGGAGAGAATGAAGAAAGGAGTAGCAGATGAGCTTTGAACGATTTTTAAGCCCCTTAGAGATTGAGGAAGTCCAAAGGGAAGAGGTGCAATCGGATAAGCCACAAAAACGGACACCTGAGCAAATTGAAGCCATTTATACCAACGGTCAAAATGTCTTAGTATCTGCCTCAGCTGGCTCAGGAAAGACCTTCGTCATGGTGGAGCGGATTTTGGATAAGCTGAAGCGGGGAATTCGGATTGACCAACTCTTTATCTCTACCTTTACAGTTAAGGCAGCAGGCGAGTTAAAAGAACGGATTGAACGGAAGTTGACACAGGCTATCCTAGATAGTCAGGATGAAGAACAAAAACGCCACCTGTCTGAACAGTTGACAAATCTTCCGCATGCCGCGATTGGGACCATGGATGCCTTTACCCAGCAGCTGGTGACAACCTATGGCTATCTCTTAGGACTTGCTCCGACGTTTCGTATCTTACAGGATCAAAATGAGCAAGATTTACTCAAGCAAGAAGTATTTGCAGACCTGTTTGCAGACTATATGACAGGAAAAGACCAGGCGGTCTTTCAGCAGTTGGTGCGGAATTTTTCAGGTCATCGCAAGGATAGCAAGGCCTTTCGAGATGTAGTTGAGCAGATTCACACCTTTAGTCAGTCAACCAGCAATCCCCGTGTTTGGTTAGAAGAAACCTTCTTAAAAGGTCATGAGGAATTGACGAGCCTTGAAAGCATGCCTTTTTCGATTTTTGAGGGCTTGTTAGACAGCATGGAGCGGGTAGCCAATGAGTTACAGGATGTGACGGATTTACCAGATTACAAAAAAGCGACCAAGACAGGAAAACCAACAGCGACTTACAGCAAACATTCCGCCATCATCACGCAACTAAGAGAGTTGGTGGAAAAGCACGATAGCAGTCGGAAAATGGAGCAACTACCAAAGTTAGTTGCGCAATTGGTAACCATCTTGCCTGCTGGTGACGACGTAACGGTGGCTGGTGAAAAATATCTAGTCTTTAAGGACTTGCAGGAACGCTTGACCAATCTAAAACATGTGAAGACGGTTCTTGACTACCAACCTCACATACTGCCATTATTGACGCTACTGAGAGAATTTGTCCTTGATTTTTCTGACCAATACCTTCAGCGAAAGATACAGGAAAATAGCTATGAATTTACGGATATTAGCCATTTTGCCATTCAAATTTTGGCAGATTATCCAGAGATTCGGCAACTCTATCAGTCAACCTATCACGAGGTTATGGTCGATGAGTATCAGGACAATAACCATATTCAAGAGCGGATGTTGGACTTGCTATCAAATGGTCATAACCGCTTTATGGTGGGCGATATCAAGCAGTCTATCTACCGCTTTCGTCAGGCAGACCCACAGATTTTCCAAACGAAGTTTGAACTGTATCAGACGGATCCAAGAGCTGGCAAATTGATTCTCCTTAAAGAAAATTTCCGTAGTCAGTCTGAGGTGTTAGATGCAACGAATGCGATTTTTACACGCTTAATGGACAGGGAAGTGGGGCAAATTACCTATGATGAAACCCATACCTTGGTTGCAGGAAGTGACAATCAAAAAATCCCTCATCCAGCAAATCAAATGGCATACCTCATTTACAACACAGATGTCGCTGAGGAATTGGAACAAGAGGGTATTAGTGCTGGTGAAGTGGAGCTAGTGGTTAAGGAAATTATTCGCCTGCATAATGAGGAACAGGTCGCTTTTTCTGATATTGCCTTACTAGTGTCTTCTCGGACACGAAATGATGCTATTTTACGTAGTTTTGAGCAACATGGGATTCCCTTGGTATCTGACGGAGGTGAGGCGCACTATCTCAAATCCTTGGAAGTGATGGTCATGTTGGATACCTTGCGGACAATTAACAATCCCCTCAATGACTATCCCTTACTTGCTCTTTTGAAATCTCCTATGTTTCGTTTAACAGAAGATGAGTTGACACGGATTGCCTTACAGGCGGAATCAGCGTATTTCTATCAGAAATTTCAACTAGCCTTGACAGATGGTGGAGCGCATCCTGAATTGATTTCCCTTCCTTTCAAGCAGAAGTTGGAACACATTCAAGCCTATCTATCTAACTGGAGAAGCTATGCGAAAACCCATTCCATTTATGATTTGATTTGGAAGATTTTTAACGAGAAGTTTTACTATGATTATGTCGGTGCCCTGCCAAATGGAGAAAAGCGCCAAGCCAATCTTTATGCGCTGGGATTACGAGCCAATCAATTTGAAAAAACAGGCTTTAAGGGGCTGGCTCGTTTTATCACGATGATTGACAAGCTCATTGCTAGTAATTATGATTTAGCAGATGTCGAAGTAACCAAGCCCCAAGATGCCGTTCAGCTGATGACCATTCATAAGAGCAAGGGTTTGGAATTTCCCTATGTCTTTCTATTGAACATGGATAAGAACTTTAGCCGTCAAGAAAGCAAGAATCCGATTATTCTGAGCAGGGAAAATGGAATTGGAGCTCAATACCTAGCAGATATGGGGGATAAGTTTGAGACACCGCTACCTCATGTGCGTGTCCGGATCAATACGCTCCCTTATCAATTCAATAAGGAAGAATTGAAACGCTTGAGCCTGTCTGAACAGATGCGCTTGCTCTATGTGGCAATGACACGGGCTGAGAAGAAACTGTACTTGGTCGGAAAAGGAAGTCAGGAAAAATTGGCGAACAAGTACGATGGAAAATCCCGTTTCGGTGTACTTGCCCAGTCTACACGAGAGACAATGACCAATTTTCAGGATTGGATTTTAGCTATTGAAGAGGCCTTTAAGGGACAGGATTTGCATTTTACAAAGACCTTTGTTGGAGCTGAAGACCTGACTCCAGAAAAAATCGGTCAATTAAAGGTAACCTCCTCTTTACCAAGGGATACGGTCAGAGATAACCGTCAGTCAGAAGAGATTGTCGCTGCACTAAAACAATTAGAAGCTGTTGAAGAACTCAATCAACGCTATCAAGCTGCGATTGACTTGCCCAGTGTGCGGACGCCGAGCCAGATTAAAAAACTCTACGAGCCAGTCTTAGCAGATGATGGACTCGCTATCATGGAAAAATTTGTTCCCAAGCGGACATTTCGCTTACCAGACTTTGGTCGTCAACAGGTAACAGGGGCACAGATTGGCTCTGCTGTCCATGAGTTGATGCAGCGCTTGCCACTGGTCAATCCTATGACAGTTGAACTTGTAGAAGAGACCCTTGCAAAGATTCATGCCACAGAAGCTGTTAAGGCAAGAATTGATGTAGCGAAGATTAGGGCATTCTTTGAGACTCCGCTAGGACAAGAAATAGTGACACAGAAGGAATTGGTTCGCCGAGAACAGCCATTTGCTGTTTTGCAAACCGATGCGTCTGCCAATGAAGACTATGTATTACGTGGAATCATAGACGGATTTATCCATTATGGAGATTATATCGTGCTGTTTGACTATAAAACGGACCATTATCAGCAACCCAGTCAGTTGGCAGAGCGGTATCGTAGCCAAATGCAACTCTATGCTGATGCTCTCAAGCAGGCTTACCGAGTAGAGAGGGTTGAAAAATACTTGATTCTACTGGGTGGGGAGAAGATTGAAGTAGTTCATTTACCATAAAAAAGAAGAGGAGTAGGACTCAATCGTAATTGCACAGCAATCGATAGTCCTCCCTCTTTTATTGATTACCTTGAGCAGGAATTATTTTATACTCGTCAAAAATCAAAGTCTGACGTCGTTAACTCACCTTGCTGAACTTCAGTTCTAGCTACGATTTCGTTGCCTAGTCAGATTTTGATTTTTATAGAGTATTACTTCTATGATTGAGGCTGTTTCCATTGTGAATGATGAAGGGTTTTGTCTTTCTTTTTTATGCCCAAAATCTATGGTATAATAAGGCGAGAATAAGGAAGTACAACGGTATATGAAAGAAAGACAGATTGATATTGAGCATTACAAACAATTAGCCCAGCAAAAGCAGGGGGAGCACCGTAAATTTTTAGCTACTTTAAAGAAAAAAGCGCCCAAGGATTTAGATAAGATTGTGCAGCAGGTGCATCAAGAGGTTTTTGAGGAGATTGATTGTACAGCCTGTGCCAACTGTTGCAAGCATTTGGGTCCTCTTTTTACTGAGGCAGATATTACTCGCATTGCCAAGCATTTTCGGATGAAACTGCCTGTCTTTGAAGACCTCTATCTCAAGGTAGATGAGGACGGTGATAAGGTTTTTCAAGCCATGCCTTGTCCATTTTTAGGGGAGGATAATCTGTGCAGTATTTACGATGTTCGCCCCAAAGCCTGTCGTGAATTTCCCCACACGGACCGTAAGAAAATTTACCAAATCAACCATTTGACCATTAAAAATACCCTTACCTGCCCCGCAGCCTACCTCTTTGTAGAGAAGTTGAGAGAGCGATTGTGAGAGGAAAGGTTCTGTTCTTTAAAGTCAGATGAAACTGTTAATGAATCAAAGCTAGAGAAACTCTAAAGGAGTAGTAGTGATGGCAAAGTATATCTTATATACAGATGGTTCTTTTCACCATGAAAATCATAAAAAAACAGTTTCGGCTTATATTGTATTGGATGAGGATGGAAATCTAGTGTGTAAAGGTAGGAGTTTCGTAAATCCTCAAAAAATAGGTATGCAGTCTTCTACAATGGCTGAATTGAGAGCTGTTATTATCGGCCTGAAAGCTATTCGAAAGCTGGATAATGACCACCTTATCTCTGTGAATGTTCTAACAGACTATCAAGGATTGCCAGTGTTTCATAAATACTTGCGTAGATATAAGAAAAATAGGCATGTGAAAGAAATCTTCAAACAAAGGTTAAAACAAGCGGTGTGGCGCTGGTATTATTCAAATTTGATGCATACGATGAAATGCTATGAGTCTATGCAGAAAGAATTACAGGTGACTGTTTCTTGGGTTAAGGCACATAGTGGAAATGCTTGGAACAACGAGGTAGATCAGTTAGCAAAACGCTCGATTGGAAAACGTTAGTCAGCTGGTGATTTTCTAGGCCTAGTGGATGATAAAAGAGTTTGGATTTGAGCTGCTGTGTATCCTTTATACAAAAACATGTATGATGATATTGCTGACAACCTGTCTGACAAATATCATAACAAATTACTAACTCAAAAGAAGGTCGTACTTGTATTGTAATAGATACAAGTATTTTTTGATACCTATACTGTTATGGTACAAGGTTAAGCATCAGTTGTATGAAATAAAACGGCATACTAAAAACACCGCGCCTTTACTACTGAAGATGCGGTGTTTTGACGAAAATGAATAAGAGCAACATCAGATAGGGGATCCTATTGCTTAGTACATCACTACGTAGTGAAATAATCTAGTAGTAACTCAAAAGAAGGTCTCTTTATCAAGTTTGCTTGTGCCTTTTCAGAATTAATAAAATCAAGAATTTTGTCATAAATATCTTGAATGTTTTCTGAATCCTCTGGTTTTATTGCAAAAAGAAATACAAATTTTATATTTTTTGAATCCCATGTAATGCCCTTCGGTGCAATAACGGGAAAGATATTACTGGTAATAACACTATCGCCAAGGGGATGAGGAATTGCAATTGTATCTCCTATAATGGTAGAAGAAATTTTTTCACGTTCATAAATCTCAGACAGAAAGTGTGTGGTAACCAAGTGTTGTTCTAGTAAAATGTGATGTAATTGTTCTAGAACTTCCTCTTTGGAACTTTTCGTTTTGAGATGTAAAAAACGTTCTTTTGCAAATAGGGTAGTAGGTTGCGTAGATTTACTAATAATTAGCACCTTATCTTCTATTTGTTGCATTGCAGTTTCCAAATCATTAATATCAATAAATAATATATTTTTATGTAATTGTTTAATTGGTACAGTTGATACTACTATATCAAACGAAGAAGGATCTTGCTCATTTTGAAAATTCATATAAGAAAACTTATATATTTTTGTAAAAGTATTAGGAAATTTACGTTTGATTTTGGACTCAATAATGGAGCTAAATGTTTTTCCACTTCCGCAGATGATAGCGAGTGAGAGTAATTTCTGAGTTTTCTCAGCATACCGTTCCATAGCATTAGCTAGATGGAGGGCAATATATGAAATTTCATCTTCTGAAAAATGAACCTTGTATTTCTTTATGATGACCTGGCTACAGTTTATTGCTAACTCAAAGGCATAGGGGAAATTATTCTTGATTGTTTTCAGGATTGGATTAGACCGCTGTCCTGAGATGGTTTGAATATTGAGGAATAACTTGATGTGTTCAAGAAGGTTATTCTGTAGTTGATTGTCTAGATACCAATCTGAGTTAGTGAGCTCTTTTAGTGTTTGAGAAATAAGTGAAACAATGTTCTTGGCTAAGAATTGATTTTCATCAGTAGATTGATTATCAATGAGATGGGGAAAATTTTCAGCAACAGAAAATTCAATATATTGTTGTTCTTCAGAAGATATCTTCAAAGAAAAGAGCTGTTCAATATGATGGATAAACTCCCGAATAATGAGTTGTGTGTCCCTATTGAGCTGAATATGTTGATGAAATTCAATAATGCTATGACCGTATTTTATACGACTAATGGATAACAGTAATCTTGTAAATAAATTTCGATAAAAGTAATCTGAACTTGATTGGATGAATTGACTAAAAAATTGTTGAAAGACAGTAGAAAATACATCATAGTCTATATTCATGCAAATATCTCGTTCAATCTGCGAGGTACCAATGATATATTCTGAGATATTTTCTTTCAAAATGAGGTTAATAATGGCAGTTCTCTTGTCTTGTTCTAATCCAGTAAGTATGTATCCTAGATTACTTTTATTAACAATTTTTAGGTGATAAGGACTGATGGACTGTTTTAATGATCGAAAGTCATTATATAAAGTATTTTGACTGACGAATAGTATGGATTGGAGATAATCTTGACTAATATAATCTTCAGAGGTTAAAAAGATACGGATGAGGTACCGTAGCCTAGAGTCAGATGTTGTGAAGAGAAAAGTACCGCTATCTTGATTTTTCCAAAATGATTCAAATGCCTCTTTGTCAGTATATTCAATAATATACCCCTCCTTTCGGATTAATGTGATAGTAGCGCCTTGTTCAACTATGTAATCATTGATCATATGGATGTCTGAGCGGATTGTTCTATCAGAGACATTACAATAGGAGCTGAGTTCATCAATAGGAATTGGTTTATTTTTTTCTATTAATAAGTTCAATATATTGTCGAGTCTTTGAAAGTCAAAAATAGGCATGCGTCTCTCCTTGAATTTGATACTATTTCTATTTTAGCATAAAATAGGAAGTTAAAATTTTATCGTTTTTCCAAAAAGAGATTGAAAAATCTAAAGTATATTTTTTAGATTTTCCGAAAGAAAGTTGGAAAATGGTATTAGTGACAGTGGTAGTCATTCGTGTTATCATGAAAATGTAAACGAAAGGAAGAGTAAATATGGAATTTAATCGAGACAATATTTTTATCAATGTAAATGTAAAAGACAAGATTGAATTATTTAACTATATTGCAAACTCCGCCAAAGAAGAAGAAATCATAGATGAAGCTTCATGGCTGGTAGAAGCATTTATAGAAAGAGAAAATGAAGTCTCAACAGGTTTGCAGGATTCTTTTGCGATTCCACATGCCAAGTCGAACTTTATAAAAAGGCCAGCTATTTTCTTTTTGAAATTACAGCAACCAATTGCATGGGAAACATTTGATGATCAAGCCGTTTCAAATGTTTTTGCTTTGCTAGTACCTAGTCAGTTTGAAGGAACAACGCACTTAGAAATGATTAGTAGGATTGCGACTTCTCTTCTTGAAGAAGACTTTGTAAATCGTGTCAAAAACTCATCTAATATTGATGAGCTTCAAAAAATTATCTCAAAAGTAATGGAAGGAGAACAATGAGATGAAGATAGTAGGAATTACATCCTGTCCTGCAGGACTAGCGCACACTCCAATGGCAGCAAAGGCTCTTGAAAAAGCTGGACCTAAGCTAGGGTACGAAGTCAGAATTGAGCAACAAGGTTCAATGGGGCAAGTTAATCAATTGACAGCACAAGAAATTGCAGCCGCAGATTTTGTCTTACTTGCCACGGATCAAAAAATTGTAGGACAAGAACGTTTTGAAGGGAAAAAGCAAATCCGAGTTAATATTGCTACTTGTATAAAGGCTCCGGAAGCTGTCCTGACGAAATGTGTTGATGCTATTAAAAAATCAAAATGATAAAGAAGGAGTATAGAGATGAAAAAATTTTTAAACACTGCCAAAGGTCATTTAATGACTGGTATTAGTTATGCTCTCCCAATGATTATTGGAGCTTCATTAGTCGTTGCAATTCCTAAAATGATTGCATTGGCTATGGGAATTACAAGTCTAGATCCATTTGCTGAGACCGCAGGGATTGAACATTATTTGTATCAAATTGAACAGGTTGGTTGGACTGGTATCGGTCTGATTAATACGGTACTTGCAGGTTTTATTGCTTACTCAATCGCAGATAAACCAGCACTCGGTGCAGGATTGATTGGAGGAGCAATTGCTTCGAAAACGAACGCAGGTTTTCTAGGAGCTATGATTGCAGGTTTTGTTGCAGGATATGTCGTAGCTTGGTGTAAGAATAATGTTAGAGTTTCAGAAAAATATACTGGAATGCTACCGTTAATTGTATTTCCACTATTTGCTACCATGTCTGTAGCTCTTGTAATGGGAGTTATTTTAGCAGGGCCATTGGGGGCTATCAATACCGGATTGGTCGAGTGGATCAAAAATATGATTGAAAATGATGTCAATAAAGTGGTACTTGCATTGATTATGGGAGCCATGATTGGTTCCGATTTAGGTGGACCAATTAATAAAGCATCTTGGCTAGCAGGTAATGTATTACTTGCAGAAGGAATTTATCTACCAGCCATCATTGTCAATGTAGCAATTTGTGCGGTACCGATGGGATATGCACTAGCTTCTCTTTTCCATAAAACTAAAATGAGTTCAGAGTTATTGGATGCCAGTCGGAATAATTATGTGATGGGCTTCATTGGAATTACAGAAGGAGCAATTCCGTTTACAATGGTGAGTCCTTTGAAATTAGTGCCAATTAATATGATTGGAGGAGCGATAGCATCTGCAATAGGAATCGTGTTAGGGATGTACGACAAGATGCCTCCTGTTGGTGGAGTCTACGGTTTCTTCACAGTTGGAAATGGATGGGCTTACCTAGTAGGATTATTTGCTGGTGCAACATTTATTGGATTTGTAGCACCAATCTTAGTAAACTTCAAAGAAACAGCTTCAACAGAAGATATCAGCACGGATGATATTGAAATTAGTTTTGAATAATTCATTGCTGTACGAATTGATCGATTTGTGAGTCAAATTTATAAAAATATAAGTATTGAGGAGTTGGGTATAATTGCTCAACTCCTTTTATAAGAAAGGATAATCAGATGATAAAAACAGTTCACGTTGTACCTCATTCACATTGGGATAGAGAATGGTATTTTACTACAAGTCGTTCAAAAATTTATCTCATGCATAATTTGAAGAAAATCATTGATTTGTTGCAAGAAAATAGTGGTTTTGAGGTTTATACGCTCGACGGGCAACTCTCCTTATTGGATGATTATTTGGCGTGGCGTCCAGAAGATCGTACCATAATAGAGCAATTGGTAAAGGAAAAGAAATTAATCATTGGTCCTTGGTATACTCAAACGGATCAAATGGTTATATCAGGAGAAAGTATTGTACGGAATATGCTGTATGGTATGAATATGTCGAAAAAGTTTGGACCATATATGAACCTTGGATATGTGCCTGATTCTTTTGGTCAATCTGCAGCAATGCCGCAAATTTATAAGGAATTTGGTATTGAGGACACATTATTTTGGCGTGGTGTTAGTGATGATGATGTAAAGCAATCAGAATTTAGATGGCGTGGTGAGGATGGTTCAGTTGTCAATGCTTATCAGATACCAGCAGGTTATTACATTGGGGGAGATATTCCAGAAGATGAAGAAAGACTAAAAAACTATCTCCATAAAGATCCTTATAAAACAATCTGGTCAAGAAGCAGTACGAACCAAGTGCTTTTTCCAAATGGATTTGATCAGGCACCAGCACGCGAAAATATTTCTGAATTAGTTGATCGAATGAAGACAATTTATGAAGGTGAATTCGAATTTAAATTATCCACATATGTAGATTATATTGAATCAGTAAAAGAACAACACCCAGAACTTGAAGAAATAGCTGGTGAACTTTTGAATGGAAAATTGATGAGAATACATAAATCAATCTTTTCATCACGCTCTGACTTGAAAAAGTTAAATACCCAAGTACAAAACTATCTAGTGAATGTTTTAGAGCCACTATTATCGTTGTCACAATCTCTAGGTTTTGACTATCCAGTTGAAGTAGTGAAAGAAATCTGGAAGCTGATGTTTGAAAATGCAGCTCATGATTCAATTGGATCATGTGTCTCAGATACGACAAATGAAGATGTTTATCTTCGCTATAAACAGGCTCGTGATTTAGCAGAAAATTTGGCAGAATTAAAAATGCGTGAGATAGTCATGCATCTAAATACGAACCAAGAAATTACAGCCACTGTATTTAATGTTTCTGGTCGCCCTAAAAGTGGTGTGGTAGAGGCTGAATTTTATGTTCCTCAACTTGATTTTGCAATCAAAGACGAAGAAGGCAATCAGTATTACTATACCATTACTTCTGCAGAAGATCAGACAAATTATATTCTTGGACAGGGAAATGTACTAGACTCGACGAAAGAAGTCTATCGCCCTCAACAAGTATATAAAGTAGCTATTGCCATTCAATTTGAGAATCTTCCAGCATTCGGCTATAAGAATTTTTATCTTGATTTGGAAGCAAATACTCATAGAGTTCAGAGCATTTCAACGAAACAATCTATTGAAAATGAATTTTATATCATAACGGTCAATGAGAATCATACCTTGGATATCCTTGATAAAGTAACGGGTCGTTTATACAAAAATCAAGCTGTTCTTGAAGAAAATGGAGATGATGGAGATTCATTTAACTATTCTCCACCGAGAAAAGATTTGATTGTTCGTTCATCTGAATTTGTTCCAAAAGTTGAAGTTACCACTTCTGAAATTCTGAGCGAACTTTCCTTATCCTATTTATTTAAAGTCCCTCAAAATTTAGAAAAAAGAGCAAAGGGTGTCTGTGATACTGATTTACCGATAGTACTGAAAGTGTCATTGAAGGCAGATTCTCCGATGATTGAGTATGTCCTTCAAGTTGATAATCGCTTTGTGGACAGTCATCGTGTATGTATTCGATTCAATAGTGAGATTGCTTCTCAATTTTCGAAAGCAGATCATCAGTTTGGCAGTATTCGACGTCCTGTTGTTCGAGATGAGATGGCACTATGGCAATTAGAACCTGAAAAATGGAATGAAGTTCCTATTGCGATTGAGACATGTCAGTCATTTGTTACATTGGACAATAGTGAACGAGGAGTAGCAGTTATTCCTAAAGGAGTCCGCGAGTATGAAATAGTAGGAGAACGTTATGATACTATTCGCTTGACTCTATTTAGAACCTATGGGTTTATGGGACGTGAGAATTTAGTTTATCGTCCTGGTCGTGCTTCTGGTGAAACAGTTATCGCAACACCGGATGCTCAATGTCATAAGCATATGGAATTTGAATTTGCAGTGGTATATTATCAAGGAGATATGAATTCCTATGGCTTAGCTGCTAAGGTTAGTGATTATTTAAAAGTCCCCCAGGTTTATCAGTACTCAGATTATTTGAATACTCGTTTACGTTTTACGCAATTTCCTGTGAAGAAGTATTTAGCAGTTGAGCATTCTTTGTTTCAGTTAAAAGGTACGGCACTTTTGAGTGTTGTTAAAAAAGCAGAGGAAAGACCTGGCTATATTATCAGAGTTTATAATGGCGATTATAAACAGATGAGTCAGCTAGATATCGAGTTTGTTCAAAAACCTACGGTATTAGAAATTGTAAATTTAAAGGAGGATAAAAAGGAAGAGATTATTCTAACTGATACTACTCTAAGATTACCTGCTTTGGCACATAACAAATTCATCACACTATACGTTGAGTTTTAATCAATGAATAGTGTGATGCCCGAATTGGAAACACGTGAAGTATTAGCATGGGTGATGCTTTAATAAGGTAATTTGTTTTATACAAATTTTCAGTATATAGAAAGAGAGATGAGTGGTTTTCTCTCTTTTTCTCTTTACATAGTCAAAATAAATAGGATTGATAGGAAACTTCATCACAATCTTCTACATTTTGAAAATAAGCATTTGTGATGAATAGAAAAATAAAGCGCTTTATTTTTGTTAGAATAAAGTCAGGAAGGAGGAGGTTATGTATAACGTATTAGAATCAAGACTGATAAATTCTTTATTAGATCAAGATAGCTCAGCTACGTTACTTGCTAAAGAATTGAATCTAAGCATGAAAGATTTCACAACAGCTGTCGAGCAGATTAATCTAAAATATCACCTTCCTCTTATCTATCGCCAACAAGATAAGGTTGCCATTAATCAGGAGATTTTAGAAAAACATTCACGTATCATCAAAATACTGAGTCAGTTAGACAATAGAATCTTTGACAGAAGCATTCGTAAGAAAATTATTCTCCTCATACTACTGATGAAAAAGGAATACCTACCTGTTGAAGTGTTTATCGCTGCCAATCAGGTTAGTAAAAATACAGTTATAGCGGATATTCGTGAATTAAAAGAAGAATGTTCAGCAAAGAGTATTAACATTTCGTATAATCGTAGAACTGGTTACTTTATATCAGGAGATGAATTGCATTTACGGAGTTTATTGGTTTCGTCACTAATGGATGTTCTTGAATTAAATAACAGTGTACTCATATTATATCGAACTGGATTATTTGATTTTACGTCTGTTCAGTTTTTACGGACAAAATTAGAGATTTTGGAAGGAAAAATGAACATTTCTTTTGCAGATGATTTAATTCGCAAACTACCATATACTCTTTTTTCTATTATTAAACGTATTAAACAATTTCAAGTTGATTTAAAGGAGTTTCATGATTTAAAGGGAACAAAAGAGTTTATTACAGTCAAAGATTTGTTTTGGGAATTCGACTTTTTGAAAGAACGTGATTTACTCTATTTAACGTTTTTAGTCATGTCTTCGAATGTGATTGTGGCTACTCAATATGATTCGGAATTAGAATGTTTATTAAATAGATGTACAGATCAATTTATTCAAGCTATTGAAAAAAATCTAGTGATTCAATTTAGAGATGATACAAAGATAAAAGAAGATTTAATAGCCCATTTAAGACCTGCTATATTTCGAGTGAAATTGGGTCTCCACGTCATCAATGCTATAGCAGATGTATTCATAGAGGAATATTGGTACTTCTATGAAGCAGTAGTGAATCATATTCATTTTTTAAGTCCGATTTTTGATCAACTCCCCTTATCTAAAGATGAGATTGTTCTCATCGCGATGATTGTAATGGGCAATGTGACACCAACTTCTAATGCCAAAACTCCTTTTACAGGTGCTGTTATTTGTAAGAATGGACGGGCTATTTCTCATCTGCTTGCGGATGTAATGAGTGATTGGTTTCCGAATATTCATATGAGTCACATAATGTCCAAGAGACAATTTGAATATGTGAAGCCAGAAGTAGATTTTATATTTACAACTATACCAATTCAATCTGCTATTCCGACCTTTATGATCCAGCCCTTTTTATCAGAAGATGAGAAAAAACAATTGATTCAGGATGTATTAGATACTATCCAAAAGGATCCAAATCTAAAAGCTAAGGAAGTTATTTTTTCAATCACCTCTTTGATACCTGAGGAGAGTAAAAATGATATTTTAGAAGCTTTAGAAGGTTTTTTTGGACAGTTAGCAGTACCT
Source organism: Streptococcus sp. zg-86 (assembly GCF_017639855.1). NCBI lineage: Bacteria > Bacillati > Bacillota > Bacilli > Lactobacillales > Streptococcaceae > Streptococcus > Streptococcus zhangguiae. Next base: position 803,834 of record NZ_CP072115.1, read on the forward strand.
AAACAGGAAAAAAATTCGATTTTACACTCAGTTTCGCAAATTTCCATTCGAGAGGAAATGGAGTGGCAACAAGTTATTTATAGCAGTTACGAGGAAGTGTACAGTCGAGGTAGTATAACAGAAAATTATATTATGAAGTGCCAACAATCTTTCTACGAATCGTATACAACACAAATTATTTCTAATGAGGTCTTGCTTCCTCATTCCCTACCAGAAAATGGTGTTTTGGAGCCGGATGTGCAGATTATTTTGTTGAGAAAACCTCTGATTGCACCTAATCAGCAATCCTATCGAATGATTATTGCACTAGCACCGGGTTATGAAAATGAGCATGTACCATGGTTGGTAGAATTGAATAAAAAATTAAGAGTAGATACGAAGCGAGAGCAAATTTTTAATGCTCGGACTTCAGAAGAACTGTTTGAAAAAATAAAATGAGGTAAGAAGATGATATCTGAATTTCCAAAATTAACTGTTATTTTACGAGGCTATGAGTTTGAGGATTTAGACACCATTATGGATGCTATTCAGCATGAAGATTGTGCGGTGGAAGTCACATTAAATTCCCCAGATGTTTTTAACTCATTAGAGAAATTAGTCGCGAAGTATGGCGATAAAATGATGATAGGAGCAGGAACTGTACTAAATCTGGACGATGCTCGTAAAGTCATTGATTGTGGTGTAAAGTTTCTATTGTCTCCGGTGATGTTAGAGACAGAGGTACTACAATTATGTCAGGAGAATAATGTTATCTCAGTGCCAGCTGCTATGACTCCGACAGAGGTACAAGCATTGTTCACTAAGGGGGCAGATATTGTGAAGGTTTTTCCTGCTAATGTTGTAGGGGAACCGTTTTTCAAGGGGCTTCGTGGACCGCTAGGAGATCTTCCATTGATGGCAGTTGGTGGTGTTTCTATTCAGAATGTGAGCTCTTTTATAGAGGCAGGGGCTAGCTATATTGGTGTTGGATCTGCTTTATTTGCTCAAGAGGCAGTTAAAAATAAAGATAAGGTGACATTAGTTAAAAATGTTAGAGATTTTTTGAAAAGAATGGAGGTGAAATGATAGATGGATTTAGAGGTAATAGTTGACAAATCACTTTTTTTCTCAGATCTTAAGTGTAAAACAAAAGAAGAAGTAATTTCATTTTTAGCAGAGGAGTTAACTAAAAAAGGATTTGTAAAAGAATCATATAAAACCGCTCTACTAGAACGAGAAGGGGTCTATCCAACAGGCTTGCCTTCCAATGGTTTTAATATAGCGATTCCCCATGCGGATTACACTTTAGTGAATCAAACGACAATTGCGATAGGTATCTTAGAAAATCCGGTAACATTTTATTCTATGGAAAATATTGAAAAGCCGTTAGATATCAGTATCGTTATCATGCTTGCAATCGATATGCCACACGGTCAAATTGAAATGTTACAACGCATTGTTCAGATTATTCAAGATGATAGTTTGCGTCAGGCATTGGTAGAAAATTATAATGAAGAATCAGTAAATAAATTATTACAATACTTAAACGGAGGAAAGTAAAATGAAACATATTCTAGTAGCTTGTGGTAATGGCATTGCCACATCAACGGTTGTAGCAACTAAAATCAAAGATTATGCCCTTAAAAATGGAATCCAGGTCGATACTACTCAATGTAAATTGATGGAGGTTACTGGAAAAGCAAGTCACTTTGATTTATTGGTAACAACTGGACAATTTACAGGAGGGGAAGTAGCGATTCCCTCTGTTGGAGCTATTTCTTTACTGACAGGTATTGGGGAAGAAGCCACACTCGAAGAAATTATGAACTATATTCGGTAATCTGCTATGTCTAAGTGAGGAGAAGAAATATGCAATTTTTTAATTTTTTATTGAATGCTGGACCGACAGTTATGTTGCCAGTTATTATTACTATTATTGGTTTAATCTTCGGTCTAAAGCCTGCAAAAGCGTTTAAATCGGGACTAACATTGGCGATTGGTTTTGTAGGGATAAAGTTAGTTATTAACTTTATGTCCACTAACTTAGGACCAGCTGCAAAAGAAATGGTACAACATCTTGGTGTAAAATTGGATGCACTTGATGTTGGCTGGGGTTCCATTGCAGCCGTGACTTGGTCATCACCTATTATAGCTATTTTAATTTTTGCTATCTTTGCAGTAAATATGCTGATGCTTATTTTAAAGGCTACGAAGACATTAGATGTTGATATTTGGAATTATCATCATATGGCGATTGTTGGTGTTATGGTTTATTTTGTAACCAATAATATTTTTCTAGGTGTTGCTGCCTCTGTTACGATGGCCATTACAACCTTTAAGATTGCGGATTGGTCAGCACCTCTTGTTGAGCGATTCTTTGGCATTCCAGGGGTTACTTTACCGACAGTGTCTGCGTTATCTTCTCTCGTGATTGCCTGGCCACTTAACTGGCTGTTAGACCGTATTCCTGGTATGAATAAAATTAGGTTTTCAGTTAGGGAAGCACAGAAGTATCTTGGTTTCTTTGGAGACCAAATGATTCTTGGTTTACTAATGGGCTTTGTAATTGGTCTTCTTGCTCGTTATGATATTACTAAAAGTTTTGAACTTGGTGTCAATATGGCAGCAGTTCTCATTTTAATTCCGAAAATGACCTCGTTATTCATGGAAGGATTGATGCCGATTTCAGAAGCAGCTAAAAATTTCACACAAAAATATTTCAAAGGCAGAGAATTATTTATCGGTTTGGATGCAGCTGTTGTTGTAGGAAATCCAGATGTGATTACGACGGCATTGATTTTAATTCCTCTTACAATCTTTATGTCAGTCATACTGCCCGGAAATCGTGTTTTACCGTTTGCTGACTTAGCGGTCATTCCTTTCCGTGTTGCTATGGTTGTTGCATTGACTCGTGGAAATCTCTTTAAAAATCTGATTATTGGATTGATTACAACTGCCTCCTTATTGTATTTCGGAACGATTACAGCTCCTGTATTGACAGAGGTAGCTCAGACAGTTGGCATTGATTTGGCGATTGCTGGTGGAGCGATAATGATTTCTTCCTTTGCTTCAACAAGTATGGTTCAAAGCTTCTTAGTCTTTATGGCTTTTACTGGAAATCTTATGGTTACCATGCCGATTATGATTTTAGTCATTGCAGCTAGCTGGTATTATTTTGATGTTGTTCAGCCTAAGCTTCGAAAAGTTACTACTGAAAATGCAGGCACAACAGACAGTACAAATAAAATGTAAAGGATATAACCATGAAAATAACAGACATAGAGATATACAAGGTAAAGCCAAGGTGGATTTTTGTACGTATTTTGACAGATGAAGGACTTGATGGCTGGGGTGAAATGATTTCAGGCACCAAGACAGAAACGGTCGTTGCGGGTGCTTATGAGATGGGCAAGCGTATTATCGGACGTAATCCGTTAGAAATCGAACGATTGTGGCAGGAACTTCATCGTTCATTCTTCCGAGGGGGGCCTATCAACGGTACGATTGTTTCAGGGATTGAAATGGCTTTATGGGATATTAAAGGAAAATACTTTAATGCCCCTGTTTATGAGTTGCTAGGTGGAGCAGCCAGAGATACTCTTCGTGTTTATTCTTGGATTGGGGGAGATCGCCCAGACGATGTGGTTGCTGAAGCTAAAGATAGAGTTAGTCGTGGTTTTAATGCAATCAAAATGAATGCAACAGAAGAATTACATTATATTGATAATTTTAAAAAAATCGATCAGGTTTCACAGAGAGTAGCAGCTTTGAGAGATGCTTTTGGCTATGATTTGGATATCGCAGTAGATTTCCATGGACGTGTACATAAACCAATGGCTAAGGTCCTTGCAAAAGAATTAGAACAATACAAATTAATGTTTATGGAAGAAGTCGTGCTTCCTGAGAATGAAGAAGCATTCGAGCAGATTGCTCAAGTTACTTCTACTCCTTTAGCAACAGGAGAACGCTTGGTTACGCGTTGGGACTTTAAGAATATATTCAATAAGGGTGTTATTGATATTATTCAACCTGATGTAGCTTTGGTAGGGGGAATCTTAGAAACACGTAAGATTGCTGCAATGGCTGAAATGTACGATATGGCGGTTGCACCACATGCACCATATGGTCCAATCGCACTAGCGGCTACATTCCAGGTTGACGCCTGCACTCCAAATGTCTTTATTCAAGAACAAAGTCTAGGAATTCATTATAATAAGGGATTTGATTTATTGGATTTTGTCAGCAATAAAGAAATTTTCCAATACAAAGATGGTTTTATTGATATTCCAAGAGGTCCAGGTCTAGGTCTTGAAATGAATCTTGATCTTATCAAAGATATTGATAAGGAAGGACTGATTTGGACAAATCCAAAATGGAAACACTATGATGGTACAATTGCCGAGTGGTAACATACGAATGATAGCTAGTCATTCGATGCATAGACATAGAATCTTATAATCGATAAGAGATACGCTTATTTTAAACGATGAGCGTATTTTTTCAAAAATAGACTATCTAGTCTGGGAATACGGTTTGCTAGGTTGTTCCCATCATTATTTTATCTCATATGCCAATTACAGGGAGAATGGAGATGTGCTCCAATAAGTACTCTTGAAATCGCTTGGTTTCAAGAGCTTTTTGAATCGTGATAGAGTTAGGATTGTAATTTATTTGAGTAGAAAATCCGGTTAAATTTTGATAAAATAGGCTAATATAGTGAATTGAATAAAGGTTAGGACATCGTTAAGTCGTCAGTTCTATCTGCAGCTCCTTGCCTTGTCCTATTCCTTTCTCAATCCACTATAGTCTTCATGAAAACAGTCTTAAGGCTGAAACTGTGATGAGAGACTCGAGGAAGAAATACATTGAAGGGAAGAGATAGATGAAAACCGTTTTTAGAGGAATGAAGGTAGGTCTTTGTGCAGTGGTACTCTTAGGATTAGGGGCTTGTTCACAGGGACCAAAAACAGCAGAATCGCAAGTAGCTAATGAAACGACAGTAGCCAGTTCGCAGCAAGAAATGCCACAATGGACAGCGACCTATACAAACTTAGCTAGTCGGACTAGTGTCGAAGATGTGCAGACCTTGTTATTGACTTATTTGGATAAGGACAGTGTGGATGCTTTCTTTAAGCTTGTGAATGAGTATAACGAAATTGTCGCTTCTGCCGGTTTACAAGGTGATTTTGCTCCTTTTAGCAAAACAGAGTATGACGTTGAAAAAATCAGCAACCTATGGACCGAAAAGCACAGTGATTTTGTAGGCACAAATTGCCGTATCAATAGCTATGTTCTGTTGAAAAACCAGATTGACATTCCTCAGAGTGAAAAAGATGATGCTCTACTGTTTATAGACAATGATGCGATTGAAAACGGAAGGCTATTTGATACAGAAGATAAAGAAGCCTTTAATCGATTGTTCTCAAGAGTGAAGACAGAATCAACGACGGATGTAAAGGTTCATGCGAAAAAAATGGAGAACTTCCTTTCACAATTCAAGTTTGACGAAAATGCAAGAATGCTTTCTGTCGTTTTGCATGATAACTTGGATGGAGAAGCACTCTTTATTGGCCATGTCGGTGTATTGGTCCCAACGAATGATGGATTCGTATTCGTAGAGAAGCTATCGTTTGAAGAGCCCTATCAAGCGATTAAATTCGAGACAAAGGAAGATTGCTACCAGTATCTGTTAACGAAATACGCAGACTATACTGGAGAAGGATTGGCAAAACCATTTATCATGGACAATAATAAATGGGCACAGTAATCAACGAATAAAGAAGAAAACAGGAGCTCCTTTCAATAAGCGCCTGTTTTTTTATACCTTCCTGTCTTGTTAGAAGATAGTGAACTACTGTATATAGGGAAATGATGAATCTGATACTAGCGTTTTCCAACAGCTTTGGTTCTCTAATGTGATATAATGATAGGTGAATCAATTCGTTCTATTGTGCACACCCTTTGAACCTCTTGCACACCCCTAGAAAGGAAAAACTTAAAATTGTATTACAAATTTCTATTATTTGACCTTGACCATACCTTGTTGGATTTTGCAGCAGGGGAGGAAGTAGCCTTAACCCAGTTTTTGGAAGCTATGGAAGTAAAAGATATGGCGAGCTTTAAAGCCTATTATAAACCGATGAATCAGGCTATGTGGAAGGATTTGGAGCAGGGAAAAATCAGCAAGCTTGATTTAATCAACACACGTTTTTCCCGCGCTTTTTCCCATTTTGGTCGTGAGGTAGATGGCCGAGAAATGGCGCTTCTGTACCAGAAATTCATTAGCCAACAGGGGCAAACATTTGATGGGGTTGTAGAGTTATTGCAGGAGCTGACAGCTCTAGGATATGAGCTTTACGGAGCAACAAATGGTGTGACCTATATTCAGGAAAATCGGATGGCTCATTCACCAATCCAACCTTTTTTCAAGGAAATCTTTATTTCTGAGCAAATGGGGACCAAAAAGCCTGAGGCTCTCTTTTATGACAAAATAGCAGAGCAGATTACAGGTTTTACCAAAGAAACAGCCTTGATGATTGGAGACAGTTTGACAGCAGATGTTCAAGGTGGCAATAATGCAGGAATTGACACTGTTTGGTACAATCCACAGGGGCTAGAAAATCACACTAGTGCCAAGCCAACCTATGAAGTCAGCAATTATCAAGAATTGCTAACCTTATTGAAAGTCAATCAGTTAGGAGGAGAAAAATGCTAGCGAAATCCTTGCATGAAATTCGTGTCTTTGAAAATTTTGAAATGGTCTCATCTGAAAAGGGTCATGTCGTGGTTACAACAGAAGTAGTCGAAAAGTCCTTAAATTATTATGGCTTTGCCCACGGAGGCTATCTCTTTACGCTTTGTGATCAAATTAGCGGTTTGGTAGCTATTTCGACGGGTGTTGACGCCGTAACGCTCCAATCGAGTATCAATTACCTCAAGTCAGGTAAGCTAGGAGATACCCTTTTGATTGATGGTCGATGTGTCCATGACGGCAGAACCACCAAGGTGGTCGATGTGACCGTGACCAATCAAAAGCAGGAAGAAATCGTTAAAGCAACCTTCACCATGTTTGTCACAGGTGAGCATAAAAATCGATTGCAGTAGTCTTGGAAGAAGTATAGAAACTAGGTATGTGCATGAAAATGAAATCCATTTTATTCAGTTTATCTTTAGTAGCACTCGTGGCCTGTGCTAAGCCAAAGATTGAACAGCAAGGAGCATCAACTACTGAATCCTCCCTTGCCCCAACTCAATCACAGGTCGCAGAAGAAAGTAAGTCTTCAACGACAGAGGCAACTCAAGAAACAAAGGATTCAGCTGCCAAAGTAACCTTCAACGGTTCTTATTATAGCGTTCAGGGCAAATATGGCGAGGTTATCATTGTCAATAAAAAACATCCGCTCTCAAGCGACTATGCACCGGGAGAAAATCCTGAAGCCGTATCTGCCTTTCGTGAGATTGTAGCCAAGATGCACTCACTGGGTTATGATGTTTCAACGACCAACTACAGCGGTTTTCGCTCCTACGAAACGCAGGCGCACCTCTACCAATCCTATGTGGCAAATGACGGTAAAGAAAATGCAGATCGTTATTCCGCACGAGCTGGTTACAGTGAGCACCAGACAGGCTTGGCCTACGATATTTTGGATAGTAGTGGAGCCCTTCTAACAGAACCTAGTGCGACCAAATGGCTGGCAGAACATGCTCATGAGTACGGCTTTATTGTCCGCTATTTACCTGAGAAAGAGCATAGTACAGGTTACATGGCAGAATCTTGGCATATCCGCTATATTGGACAAGAAGCGACAGATATTTATCAATCTGGCCAAACCCTTGAAGAATACCTTGGAGTCGCAGGTGGAGATTATGAGGATTAGAAGGTGTAAAGTTTATATAGGGATGTTTATTAAAAAATAGCAGAGATGATAGTCAACAAAAAAGTAGGCTAGTCCTGCTTTTTTTGTTACAATAAGAGTGATGAACGATTTGATAAAAGACAAACTAGAATTACTTCCAGATAGCCCAGGTTGCTATCTGCATAAAAATCAATACGGTAAGATTATCTACGTTGGTAAGGCGAAAAATCTGCGCAATCGTGTTCGGTCTTATTTTCGTGGAAGTCATGATACCAAGACAACGGCTTTGGTGTCTGAAATTGCGGATTTCGAGTTTATTGTGACCGAATCCAATATCGAAGCCCTGCTCTTAGAAATCAATCTGATTCAGGAAAATAAACCGCGCTACAATATCATGCTCAAAGATGATAAGTCCTATCCCTTTATCAAGATTAGTAATGAGCGACATCCGCGCCTGATGATTACCCGCCAGGTTCGTAAGGACGGTGGGCAGTATTTTGGTCCTTATCCAGATGTAGGTGCTGCCAACCAAACCCTCAAGCTACTTGAGCGCCTTTATCCCTTTCGTAAATGCAAGTTGCCAGAAAACAAATACTGCCTGTATTACCATTTGGGTCAATGTTTAGCACATGGTGAGCACATGCCTAGTCGAGAGGATTATGCCCAAATGGCAACTGAAGTCAGCCAATTTTTGACAGGCCATGATGACAAGATAGTTCACCAGCTTCAGGAAAAAATGCAGGTTGCAGCAGACAATTGGGAATTTGAAAAAGCTGCCGAATACCGTGATATTCTCCAGTCTATTTCAACCTTACGCACCAAGCAGCGGGTCATGGCCAAGGACTTGCAGGATCGAGACGTGTTTGGTTACTATGTCGAAAAAGGTTGGATGTGTGTACAGGTCTTTTTTGTCCGTCAAGGAAAACTGATTGAGCGCAATGTTAACCTCTTTCCGTATTACAATGAGGCTGAAGAGGATTTCTTGACCTATCTGGGGCAATTCTATCGCAACCAACAGCATTTAATTCCCAAAGAAGTACTGATTCCACAGGATATTGATGAAGAAGCAGTTAAAAGTCTTGTTGCTGCTAAGATTGTCAAACCTCAGCGTGGAGAGAAGAAACAGCTTCTCCAACTTGCGACCAAGAATGCGCGTGTCAGCTTGCAGCAGAAATTTAATCTCCTAGAAAAAAATCTGGAAAAAACGCAAGGCGCAATTGAGAACATTGGCCAGTTGCTTGGTATTCCTACGCCAGTTCGGATAGAAGCCTTTGATAACTCCAACATAATGGGAACCAGCCCAGTTTCTGCTATGGTTGTTTTTGAAAATGGCGTTCCCAATAAAAAAGAATACCGTAAGTATAAAATCAAAACGGTCGAAGGACCAGACGATTATGCTTCCATGCGAGAAGTGCTCTATCGCCGTTATAGTCGTGTCCAAAAAGAGGGCTTAACACCGCCAGATTTGATTATCATCGATGGTGGTCAAGGGCAAGTCAATGTAGCCAAGAAAGTCATTGAACAAGAACTCGGTCTGAGTATTCCGATTGCTGGGTTGCAAAAAAATGATAAACACCAGACACACGATATGCTTTTTGGGAGTCCTTTACAGGTTATTCCCCTTTCTCGAAATTCACAGGAATTTTTCCTCTTGCAACGGATTCAAGATGAGGTACACCGTTTTGCTATTACCTTCCATAGGCAGGTTCGTTCGAAGAATTCCTTTTCATCCAAACTGGATAACATTGAAGGACTTGGACCAAAGCGTAAACAAACTCTGTTAAAACACTTTAAATCCTTGACAAAAATTCAAGAAGCTAGTTTACAGGAGATTGCTGAAGCAGGTGTTCCTTATAAAGTGGCACAAGCGGTAAAAGAAAAGCTAAATGAGCAAGATCAGCGTTGAAATAATCAGCTTTTCATGATAAAATGAGTGGAAAGATGTATAGAATATTCATATGTAAAAGGAGACATCATGGCATTTGGAGAAGAAAAACACAAGAAAAATACATTTGAAAAAATCACCCTGATCATCGTAGTAGTGATGGTTTTGGCAACACTAGCTGGACTGATTTTACCAGCAATTAGTGCCATTAGGTAATCTGCGGGGCTAGGAGGACTCAATCCTTTAGCCCTTATTTTATGAAGTAGCAAGAGGAAGAAATAGGTAAGAAAATGAGTATGTTTTTAGATACAGCCAAAATCAAGGTTAAGGCTGGTAAGGGCGGAGATGGCATGGTAGCCTTTCGCCGTGAAAAATATGTCCCAAATGGTGGTCCGTGGGGCGGAGATGGCGGCCGTGGTGGTAACGTTGTTTTTGTGGTTGACGAAGGATTGCGAACCCTGATGGATTTCCGCTATAATCGCCAATTTAAGGCTGATTCTGGTGAAAAAGGCATGACCAAGGGGATGCATGGTCGTGGGGCAGAAGATTTGTTCGTTCGTGTTCCACAGGGGACAACTGTCCGAGATGCGGAAACGGGCAAGGTCATTACAGACTTGGTAGAGCATGGTCAAGAGTTTATCGTAGCGCATGGTGGTCGCGGTGGTCGTGGCAATATTCGCTTTGCGACACCGAAAAATCCTGCTCCTGAAATTTCTGAAAATGGCGAACCTGGTGAAGAACGCCAACTCGAATTAGAATTAAAAGTCTTAGCTGATGTAGGTTTGGTTGGTTTTCCTTCTGTTGGAAAATCTACTCTACTCAGCGTGATTACAGCCGCAAAACCTAAAATTGGTGCCTACCATTTTACAACCATTGTTCCAAATCTAGGCATGGTCCGTACCAAATCAGGTGAATCTTTTGCAGTAGCTGATTTACCAGGTTTGATTGAAGGAGCTAGCCAAGGTGTGGGACTGGGAACTCAGTTCCTCCGCCATATCGAACGCACACGAGTCATCCTGCACGTTCTTGATATGTCTGCCAGTGAGGGGCGAGATCCTTATGAGGATTATATCGCAATTAATAATGAGTTAGAAACATACAATCTCCGCCTTATGGAACGTCCACAGATTATCGTAGCCAATAAAATGGATATGCCAGATGCGGAAGAAAACTTGAAGGTATTCAGGCAAAAATTAGCAGCCAACTATGATGAGTTTGATGAACTGCCTCAAATTTTTCCGATTTCTGGTCTAGCACATCAAGGTCTAGAAAATCTGTTAGAAGCAACGGCTGAATTGCTTGATAAGACCCCAGAATTCCTCTTGTACGATGAGGCAGACTTTGAAGCAGAAGAAGCCTACTATGGCTTTAACCCAGACGAACCAGAATTTGACATTAGTCGTGCGGACGATGCAAGTTGGATTTTATCTGGTGAGAAACTGGAAAAACTCTTTACCATGACCAACTTTGATCGTGATGAGTCTGTCATGAAGTTTGCTCGTCAATTGCGTGGTATGGGAGTCGATGAAGCCCTCCGTGCTCGTGGTGCTAAGGATGGCGACATTGTCCGAATCGGCACATTTGAGTTTGAGTTTGTGGATTAACGTTGGAAGCACATCTAAGTCAATGACTTGATGTGCTACGGTAGCCACTAGGGTGGTCTACCTACCAACCTTACTAACTCCGTCCAACCAGTAATATTGACTGGTTGGACTACGTGTCGTAACGAATGGATGCTATCTAATGAGTGGACGGCAAATCCTATGGGACTTTGCCTAAGCCCCTTACTAGCTCCAAAGGTTTGGGGAACCTTTGGAGGTTGGAGATAAGACTAACGTAGTTAGTGGCATCACTAGATTAATATCGAATGCCGTTCCTCACGTCGTAACGCTTGCGGATCAATCGTATTTATCTGTACTCGTCCGTAATATCGACTGGTTGGACGGAGTTAGTAACGAATGGAGGCTATCTAATGAGTGGACGGCAGTCGCTATGGCGATCTGCTTAATCCTCTCATTAGCTCCAAAGGTTTAGGGAACCTTTGGAGGTTGGAGATAAGACTAACGTAGTTAGTGGCATTACTAGATTAATACCGAATGCCGTTCCTCACGTCGTAACGCTTGCTAATCAATCGTATTTATCTGTACTCGTCCGTAATACCGACTGGTTTGACTATGTGTCGTAACGAATGGGGGCTATCTCATGAGAGGTTGGCAAAATCAAGGTTATACAAACTAAGTAAATGGGAGGTTTTTATTATGGGTGACAAACCAATATCCTATAAGGATAAGGATGGAAATTTTGTTTCGGCAGCTGATGTTTGGAATGCAGAAAAACTAGAGGAACTCTTTAATAAACTCAATCCAAATCGCAAATTCCGCCTTGAGCGTGAAAAAATGAAGCAAGAAAAGCAAGGCTAGAAGCTGGGAAATTCCCAGCTTTTTGCATTCCAATTATAGGTCGTCCTTACGAATCTCTGTTAACCCATTTTGATTCAGCTGGTAAACCCTATCGCATACTTCTTTGAGAAAGGTTCGGTCATGGGATACAGCTAAAATTGCTCCTTTAAAATCCTGAAACAGTTGCCGTACTTGAGGCTGGGAAGTTGGTGAAAAATTTCGTGTTGGCTCATCGAGTAACAAGACTGGACTAGTCTCCAAGACCATTTTTAGTAGCAATAGCTTCGCCTGTTGACCACCAGATAGAGAGGAAATGGGGTGGCGAGCCTCTTCTCGGCTAAATTGGAGACTAGCTAGGTGAGTGAGGACTCGTTCCTCCTCTGTTTTATCAGGAGAATGTGTCAGAAAATCAAGTGGTGAAGCAGTTGGATTAAGCAGGTCTGGATAATTTTGGGGAATATAGCCAATCGAATAACTAGCCTGTTTTTTTAACATACGATAGATTTGTCTGAGGAGACTCGATTTTCCAGCACCATTTGCGCCGATAATTCCTATCTTTTCTTGAGCTAAAAAGCGGAAATCCACACTCGGAACTAAGATAGTCTGTCCTACTTGAAGAGAATAGTCAACTAGTTCGATAATGGGCTTGTGGGCGGGCAAGGTCTCTATCTCGCTGAAATACAGGCGAATGTGATCTTCCTGAGTCGGAATCTCTGTCATAGCAGCTGCTTCTTTTTCATAGCGTTTTTCTTGAGCAAGGACAGCCTTCATCTTTTTGGCAATCAGTCGCCCTGCGGTTGCATCATGGGTAGTGCGCACAGTATATTCGACACTTTGGTGAATGCGGTGGTGGCGAGCCAGTTTCTTTTGATGTTCCAAGCGCTCGTTTCTTGCTTGCTGAAGCTGTCGGTCAAATTGGTCTTTTCGCTCTTGAGCATAGGTAGCGTAGTCCAGTGACTGTACAGTTGTCCGCGCTACTAGGCGTTTTTTAATGCGTTCTAAATGGATGATTTTCGTAGCTGTCTGACGTAAAAAGGTTTCATCGTGGGAGACAAAAATCACTGTTTTGGGAGTTTGTTGGATAAAACGCTCTAACCATTTGAGGGTTGCCAAATCCAAATCATTAGAGGGTTCGTCGAGAAAGAGAATGTCTGTTTCCTTGGCCAATTCTTTGATGAACTGGATTTTTAATTTTTCCCCACCAGACAGGGTTGAAAGCAGTTGCGCGTCTGCGAAACGATCGCTGTCAAACTGCAATTCCTTGGCATAACGGTAAAGAGCTGCGTAGTCAAATGCAACGTCACTTGGACCAAAAAAATAGTCATTGAGAGATAGCCTTTCTAGTTCCTGCGGTAACTGTTGAGGGATATAGCTGTATTGACCAAAATCCCGCCGAATCTGTCCATTAAACTGAATGTATGAGTTGACGAATGTAGGATTCATCATCCACTTGAGAAGACTGGATTTGCCATTTCCCTCTTCACCGATTAATGCGATCTTGTCTCCCTTATTCACTACCAGAGACAGGTCAGAGACCAAGTCAGTCAAATCCTTTTCATGAGTCATGGTTAAGTGTGTAATCTGTAGCATAAAACCTCCATACAAAAAGAGCCCTACTTTCCAGTAGGACTGTTTCTATCAAGAATTTTCTATGGAACTTAACTAGCTATTATTTTTTGTTTTGATTAGAATAAAAACAGCCCAAAAGCCCACACAAAAAGGAGATACAAACAACTTGTAGCCTACTGGTAAAGTATTGTAGCACGCAAAAGGATGCAGTACAACTGCTCCTTTACGCTTTCTCAACTTTAACAAATAGACTTAGTTGTTCATTCTCCTATTACCTCCGAGTATTGTTGGTTTTATCCTATCATAGAAATAGAGGGCTGTCAACTTACTTTTTCAAATGCTTTATCCCAAAGAGGGAATCTTCTTGCGGGTCTGTCGCCTCTTTAATCATTCGGCGATAGCCCATTAGCGTATAAATCAAGGCGCTCGGATAGACCCAGAGGCTAGACGTCTGATAACTATGGATGTGGCTAAAATCTTCTGGAGAAATCGCCAGGTGAGTGAGTTTTTCAACTATCAGTGCATAGTAGCCGAAGATGAGGAGATAGATTGCAAGTAAACAGAAGAAAAGGTGCCAGATCGACCATCTCCAGCGAGGATAGAAGAAGTAACCCAGTAGCGCCACCAAAAATGTGATGACCAAGCCCCCTCTCAACCAGTAGAAAATTTCTTGGGTGATAGGAAAATAGTTGCGCCAGTAGAAAATATTGAAATAGGTCATCAACTGATAATTGAACAGAAGAAACTCTCCTGAAAGAAATCGTTTCCGCATGGTCAGACCCCCTTGTATTTTCTAGCTTTAGCATACTCTTTTTAGCAGGAAAAATCAAGTGATTTTCTAAGAAGAACAGTAGAATATTCTTTGAAAAGCAGTTTAACTGATATGGTCAAGTGAGCCAATTTTTGGTATAATGAAGAGAATATACCCTAAAGGATGAGATATGAACCTAGAAGATTTAAAGAAACGCCAAGAGAAGATTCGGAATTTCTCGATTATTGCCCATATTGACCATGGGAAGTCCACCTTGGCAGACCGGATTTTAGAAAAGACAGAGACCGTATCAAGCCGTGAAATGCAGGCTCAGTTGTTGGATAGCATGGACTTGGAGCGTGAGCGAGGCATTACCATTAAGCTCAATGCTATTGAGTTGAACTATACTGCAAAAGACGGAGAAACCTACATTTTTCACTTGATTGACACCCCAGGGCATGTCGATTTTACCTATGAAGTATCACGCTCCTTAGCTGCCTGTGAAGGTGCGATTTTGGTCGTTGATGCGGCGCAGGGAATCGAAGCCCAGACGCTTGCGAATGTCTATCTAGCCCTTGATAATGATTTGGAAATCCTACCGATTATCAATAAAATTGACTTGCCAGCGGCAGATCCAGAACGGGTTCGTCAAGAAATCGAAGATGTAATTGGTCTAGATGCGAGTGAGGCAGTGCCGACGTCAGCCAAGGCTGGAATCGGAATTGAAGAGATTTTAGAGCAAATTGTAGAAAAAGTCCCTGCTCCAGCAGGAGATGTGACAGCGCCTCTCAAAGCCTTGATTTTTGACTCAGTCTATGATGCCTATCGTGGGGTTATCCTGCAAGTGCGGGTCATGGACGGTGTGGTTAAGCCTGGGGACACCATTCAGATGATGAGCAATGGCAAGACCTTTGATGTGACAGAAGTAGGGATTTTCACCCCTAAAGCTGTCGGTCGCGATTACCTTGCAACAGGAGATGTTGGCTATATTGCGGCTTCTATCAAGACCGTTGCTGACACACGTGTCGGTGATACTGTCACCCTTGCAGCTAATCCAGCGGATGCCCCACTTGAAGGCTACAAACAGATGAATCCCATGGTCTTTGCAGGGATTTATCCGATTGATTCTAATAAGTACAATGACCTGCGTGAGGCGCTTGAAAAATTACAGCTCAACGATGCTAGCTTGCAATTTGAACCAGAAACCTCTCAGGCACTTGGATTTGGTTTCCGATGCGGATTTTTGGGCTTGCTCCACATGGATGTCATTCAAGAGCGGATTGAGCGAGAATTCAATATTGACTTGATTATGACAGCACCATCCGTAGTATACCATGTCAATATGACTGACGGTGAGACCATTGAAGTTTCCAATCCATCTGAATTTCCAGATCCAACCAAGATTGATAACATCGAAGAGCCATATGTCAAAGCTCAAATCATGGTACCGCAGGAATATGTCGGAGCTGTTATGGAATTGGCACAGCGCAAGCGTGGGGATTTTGTGACCATGGATTATATTGATGATAACCGTGTCAATGTCATTTACCAAATTCCGCTTGCTGAAATTGTCTTTGATTTCTTTGACAAATTAAAATCCTCAACGCGTGGTTATGCAAGTTTTGACTACGAAATTTCAGAATACCGTCCATCGAAATTGGTGAAAATGGATATTCTTCTGAATGGTGATAAGGTCGATGCCCTCAGCTTTATCGTCCACAAAGAATTTGCCTACGAACGTGGAAAATTGATTGTAGACAAACTCAAGAAAATCATTCCGCGTCAGCAATTTGAAGTCCCAATTCAAGCAGCTATCGGTCAAAAAATTGTTGCCCGTAGCGACATCAAAGCCCTCCGTAAAAATGTCTTGGCCAAATGTTATGGAGGAGATGTCTCTCGAAAACGCAAACTCCTTGAAAAACAAAAAGCCGGGAAAAAACGCATGAAAGCCATCGGAAGCGTCGAAGTCCCACAAGAAGCCTTCCTCAGCGTGTTGAGCATGGATGAAGAGTAGCACAGTCCGGGGGACTGTGCTATTCCCAAGCGTTAGCGTAGGGTTCCGAGCAGTGGGCTGTTTTTTACGAGCCAAGAAATGAGAAAGCGAGTTTAGGTTCAGTGGACCGTTTTTTCACGACCTGTAAAATCATCGGGCTAGTAAAAGTCCAAGGGGATTTGCCTTCAAAAGCATGCAAGTGGAGCAGGTCAGGTGTGTCATTTGATCCTGAACTTTTAATTGTAAAAATGAGGTATTCTAATATGACATTCTAGTCTTATGTTTACAAAGTAGAGAGTGCTAGGATTCAAGCCATAAAATAATTTGTATGCTGATGACCGTTTACAACTGACAACATAAAAAATCAGGAACCGTTTTGTTCCTGATTTTTCTATTTAAAACTAAACATTCAAGACCTTGTCAAGGAAATCCTTGAGTCGTGGGTGTTGTGGATTGTCAAAGATTTGTTCAGGTGTGCCGTCTTCGAGGAATTCCCCACCATCAGTAAAGATAACGCGGTTGGCAACCTTACGGGCAAATCCCATTTCATGGGTGACAATCAGCATGGTCATACCTTGCTCAGCTAGGTCTCTCATAACATTGAGTACGTCCCCAACCATTTCAGGATCAAGGGCCGAAGTCGGCTCATCAAAGAGCATAATATCAGGATTCATCGCAAGAGCACGAGCGATTGCGACACGTTGCTTTTGACCACCAGAAAGGCTATCAGGCATAGCGTCACGCTTGTCAGCAAGACCAACTTTTTCAAGTAATTCCATTCCGACTGTTTCAGCCTCTGCTTTGTCCATCAATTTATGCTGAATCGGTGCAAAGGTGATATTGTCTAAGACGGTCATATGTGGGAAGAGGTTAAAGTGCTGGAAGACCATTCC
Source organism: Streptococcus sp. zg-86 (assembly GCF_017639855.1). Taxonomy (NCBI): domain Bacteria; kingdom Bacillati; phylum Bacillota; class Bacilli; order Lactobacillales; family Streptococcaceae; genus Streptococcus; species Streptococcus zhangguiae. Next base: position 821,159 of record NZ_CP072115.1, read on the forward strand.
GACATTTGAGCGGAAGGTGTCCAAATCCGTTTTTGGATCTGTCAAATCAAAGCCATCCACTGTTACCTGTCCGCTTGTAATCGTCTCAAGCAGATTCATGGTCCGTAAGAAAGTTGATTTACCAGAACCAGAAGGGCCGATGATACAAACTACATCTCCCTCGTAAAATTTAGCGGTAATACCTTTTAAGACTTCATTTTCGCCATAAGACTTGTGTAAGTCATGGACATTGATTTTTAATTGAGCCATTAGTTGCCTCCTTTTTCAAGTTTACGTGCAAGACGAGTTAAGAGCGTAATGACAATCAAGTAGATAATAGCAAGGATTGCATACATACGGAAGGATTGATAGTTCCGAGCAATGATGATTTTACCAGCTTGGAACAATTCGACCAAACCAATCGCTGAGATAATTGTTGTATCTTTCAGAGTAATGACAAATTGGTTGATAAAGTTTGGCAACATCAATTTTGCAGCCTGTGGCAAGATAATCTTGCGCATGGTTGTACCATAAGAAATTCCCAAACTGCGTGAGGCTTCCATTTGTCCGACTGGAACAGCTTGAATACCTCCACGAACAATCTCAGCAATGTAAGCACCTGAATTGAGGGAAAGAGCAATCGTACCAGCCACAAAATCGTTAATTGGTGACTGTTGACCTGTCATGGACTCAATCAAGTTTGGAATGCCCCAGAAGATGAAAGCTGCGACAATCATCAAAGGAATCCCACGAACCACATCGACAAAGACAGAAGCAATCAAACGAAGAGTCTTAAATGGGCTAACCGCAAACATTCCAAAGATAATTCCGATAACAATAGCAATCGCGAAGGAAAGAAGTGCCAATCCAATCGTAATACCAAGGCCTGAGAACAATTGACCGTAGTTATTTTTCAACAAGCCCCAAATGGTTGATTCATCAACGGATGAATCGGTGGAGTCTGTCTTTTCGCTAGTATTGAAATATTTATTCATGATTTCATCGTATTTGCCAGATTGAACCAATTCAGCAAGTCCATTGTTGAACATCTGAATCAATTCAGGATTGCTCCCTTTTTTTACGGCAAAACCAAGGTTACCAGTTGCGATTCCCTCGACTGGCGTTTCAAAATCGCGTCCTTGTTGAATAGCATAAAGAAGCACAGCTTCGTCGTCCATTAGGGCATCGATAGAGCCAGAATTTAAGCTGTCGTACATAGTAGAAGCCTCATCAAAGGCTTTGACAGAATAGCCATATTTGCTAGCATTTTCTTCTAAGTAACTATAAGAAGAAGTACCATTTTTCGCACCGACTGTTTTGCCAGAAAGAGCTTCGTAACCAGAAATACCGCTCCCTTTTTTGACCGCAAGGCGAATGCTGGATGTGTAGTAAGCATCCGAGAAATCAAAGATTTTCTTACGAGCATCTGTAATGGTCATTCCTGCAATCACTCCGTCTGCTTGACCAGCTTGAACGGCATTGAGCGCAGCATCGAAACCAGGATTTTGAATGGTCACGGTGAATCCTTGCTGTTCGGCAATGGCCTTAATCAACTCAATGTCAATTCCAGTATATTTTCCATCTTTTCCTTGGTACTCAAATGGAGCAAAAGAAGAATCAGATACAATCGTATAAGATGCCTTGACAGGAGTAGCGACTGTTCCAATCGTTCCTGTTAGACTGAGAAGTGACCCATAGTCAGAAGGATTCGTAGCTGATGTACTTGTTCCTCCTAACCATTTCTTCATAATGTTATCATAAGTCCCATCTTTTTTCATTGCTGCGAGAGCTTTATTGAAATCGTCAACAAGTGATTCGTATTGGCTCCCTTTTTTGACTGAAAATCCAAATGAACCAATCGCTTCACCCTTCATGTTGATTGCTAGATCTTGCCCTTTTTGGATGGCGTATTGAATGACGGCTTCATCATCCATCACAGCATCAACTGCACCAGCAGATAAGCTATTATACATGGTATCACCTGCATCAAAGGTTTTAACAGTATAGCCATACTCGTTTTTGTGCCTGTCAAGGAAGTTTTGGGCAGCCGTACCGTTTTTAACACCGACTGTTTTTCCTTTTAATTGAGCATAGTCAGAAACAGGGGATTTTTTAGCCGTTGCAATGACAATTTTTGTATCAAAGTAAGGATCTGAGAACGTGAAAACTTTTTTACGAGCTTCCGTAATCGTTGTTCCTGCCATAAGGGCATCCGCTTGACCTGATTGAACAGCATTAACAGCTGCATCAAAGCCTGGGAAGCTCTTGTTGATTGTCCAGTTTGAACGTTTGGCTACCTCATCGATAATGTCCACATCAAGTCCCTTGTAGACCTGATCGGAATCCTTAAACTCAAATGGTGCATAGGTCGAATCGAACGCAATATCAATCGCATCGGCTGCCTTTGCTGGTGTGAAGAGAAAGAATAGTGGCAGAAAAGCTACCAATGTTAACCATTTTTTCTTCATTTCAATTCTCCTTTTCTAAAATGCTAGCTGTTATTCTCACAAAAAAATGGACTGAAAAATCTTTTTCAGACAGCTTGAAGAAAAAGTCTTTTTATTGCCACCATCCTCATGTGCTTTCGGACATCAGCGACTTCCTTCGGAATTCCATGATTCATCTTCGAGTCTAAGGCCTCGAAGATGCCGAGTGACAGAAAACGTTCATTTAATAACGTTTTCTGTCACTTTTAGCACGGCGGAGGTGGCGGTATTGTGCTCGCTACGCTCGCAAATTTTCTAACCTTAAAACTACAGAAAATGAAATATCATTGTAATGTTTTTCTGAATTGTGAGGTCTGTCTACATTCTGACTGAAAAATCTTTTTCAGAATATTTTCCTAGCATATTTCTAAAACATAATGGATAGTATACCACAATTTACCTCCTTTGCAAAGATAGAATGTAAGAAGATGTAACATGTTCATGTGCTATCTTTCTCCCTATAAAAAATCATTGCTTCCTTAGGTAAAAAAGGTTACAATAGAAATAGAAAAAGTGTGAAAGAGGGATTGTAATGGAAAAAAATAGAATGTTGCAAGCAGTAGCGATTCAGCCTACTAAAATCTTAAATTGGCTCTATGCGCTCTTTATACCATTTTTTATGCAATTTATCTTATTTGTAGGTTCTTTTGTGGGATTCATCATTTTAGGAATACTATTTGGAATATCTGAAGCATTATTGCTTGTGAGTCCATCTGAGGGTATCTTTGGTGTGGTGGATCCTATCTTCATACAATTGCTCGTTTTTGCTTTTCCATCTGCGCTAATCATGCTTTGGGTACGGTTTGGAGAAAAACGCCCTATTTCTGGACTTGGTCTTTATCAGAAGGGAGCGGTGAAGGAACTGGCAAAAGGGCTAGGGGTCGGGATTTTCCTCATCTCAGTAGTTGTCTTTCTACAATATATAACTGGAAGTATTCATCTGACAGGGATTCATATCTCTGTGGCTACAGTGCTGAATTTCCTCTTGATTTTTCCATGTTGGTTTATCCAAAGTGGAACGGAAGAACTTTCCACTCGAGGTTGGGTCTTTCCAGTTGTATCAAGAAAGACAAACCTTCCTATCGGATTAGCGACATCTAGTATTTTATTTGCTCTTCTCCATTTGGGAAATCCGTCGGTTAACGGGATTGCCTTGGTCAATATTGCCCTGTTTGGCCTCTTTGCCTGTCTCTATGTCTTAAAGACAGATAATATCTGGGGTGTCTCAGCTATCCATGCTGCTTGGAATTGCTTCCAAGGAACGGTATTTGGCGTCAATGTCAGCGGTATTACGATATCCTACTCATTGATGAGATTTGAACCAACCACAGCTCCAGTTTATTTATCGGGTGGAGATTTCGGTGCAGAAGGTAGTATCATTGCTTCGATTGTTCTTGCAATCGGCTGTCTCTACCTCACTTGGGATTTGTATCGGTCAAAAAAAGAAGCATAGCATCATAAAGGAGTAGACTTCACGTGATGAATACAAAATCACGTTTGGGTCTTACTCCTTTTTAGCTGGCATTTTCAAAAGCAGTTAATCTGTACTATTTATGATAAAATAGAAGAAAGAGGTAGAGTATGATTGATAGAAGTACACATAATCAGTTTAAATTAGTATCCAAGTATCAGCCGTCTGGAGATCAGCCGCAAGCTATTGAAGCCTTAGTGGACAATATTGAAGGTGGAGAAAAGGCGCAGATTTTACTAGGGGCAACAGGGACTGGTAAGACATATACCATGAGCCAAGTTATTGCTCGGGTCAATAAACCAACCCTAGTCATTGCCCATAACAAGACCTTGGCAGGGCAGTTGTATGGTGAGTTCAAGGAATTTTTCCCTGAAAATGCAGTGGAATACTTTGTATCCTACTATGATTATTATCAGCCAGAAGCCTATGTCCCTTCAAGCGATACCTATATTGAAAAGGATAGCTCGGTCAACGATGAGATTGATAAGCTCCGCCATTCTGCAACCTCTGCCCTCCTAGAGCGCAATGATGTGATTGTGGTTGCTTCCGTATCCTGTATTTATGGTTTGGGATCGCCCAAGGAATACGCAGACAGCGTGGTTAGTTTACGCCCCGGACTTGAAATCTCACGGGATAAATTGCTCAATGACCTAGTGGATATTCAGTTTGAACGCAATGATATTGACTTTCAACGTGGGCGTTTTCGTGTTCGAGGTGATGTTGTTGAAGTTTTCCCAGCCAGTCGAGATGAACATGCTTTTCGAGTGGAATTTTTCGGTGATGAAATTGATCGGATTCGTGAAATCGAAGCTCTGACAGGTCAAGTCTTGGGAGAAGTAGACCATTTAGCCATTTTCCCAGCCACTCACTTCGTAACCAGTGATGATTACATGGAAACAGCCATCGCTAAAATCCAAGCAGAGCTGGCAGAACAACTCCAAGTATTTGAAAAAGAAGGAAAGCTCCTTGAAGCGCAACGCCTCAAACAAAGAACAGAGTATGATATTGAAATGCTCCGAGAAATGGGTTACACCAATGGCGTGGAAAACTATTCTCGGCACATGGATGGCCGTAGTGAAGGTGAGCCACCTTATACCCTACTTGATTTCTTTCCAGATGATTTTCTGATTATGATTGATGAGAGTCATATGACCATGGGGCAGATAAAAGGTATGTATAATGGTGACCGTTCTCGTAAGGAAATGCTAGTTAATTATGGTTTTCGCTTACCGAGTGCCCTTGACAATCGTCCCCTTCGCCGTGAGGAATTTGAAAGTCATGTTCATCAGATTGTCTACGTGTCTGCGACACCAGGAGATTACGAAAATGAACAGACAGATACCATTGTTGAGCAAATCATTCGTCCAACAGGGCTTCTTGATCCAGAAGTGGAAGTTCGTCCAACCATGGGACAAATGGATGATTTATTAGAGGAAATTACGATCCGAGCCGAAAAAGGGGAACGCACCTTTATCACCACTTTGACCAAAAAAATGGCTGAAGACTTGACCGACTATCTCAAAGAAATGGGGGTCAAGGTCAAGTACATGCACAGTGATATTAAGACACTTGAACGAACGGAGATTATTCGTGACCTGCGTTTGGGAGTTTTTGATGTCCTCATCGGAATCAACTTATTGCGGGAAGGAATTGATGTACCAGAGGTCAGTCTGGTTGCGATTCTGGATGCAGATAAGGAAGGTTTTTTGCGCAATGAGCGTGGGTTGATACAGACCATTGGACGTGCGGCCCGAAATAGCAAGGGGCATGTCATTATGTATGCGGATAAAGTCACAGACTCCATGCAGAGAGCCATGGATGAAACTGCCCGCCGTCGCCAGATTCAAATGGAGTACAATGAAAAACATGGCATTATTCCACAGACAATCAAGAAGGAAATCCGTGATTTAATCAGCGTAACGAAAAGTGTTCTGCCTGATAAGGAAGAGACAGTGGATGTTGAAAGCCTCAACAAGCAAGAACGCCGTGAGATGATAAAGAAACTAGAAGGACAAATGCAAGAAGCAGCAGAATTGCTTGACTTCGAACTTGCCGCCCAAATCCGCGATATGATTTTGGAAATCAAGGCCTTGGATTAGAAAGAATAGATAAAACCAGCAATGAATGCTGTTCCTTGCTGGTTTGTATGTGTTATTTAGTTACAGTTTTAACTTGTTAATAATTGTAAAGTTGTGCTATAATAAATCTCTAGTAGAAAAGTGAGACGGTGGTTACTTTCATGTGAGAGGTAGGTGATGCCTATGGGCAATTCATCGAAATCTAACAGAATTGAACACGGTCTAAAATCCTAGAGAAAAAGATAAATCTCCTTTGAAATGTTTATCATTTCTAGGAGATTTCCTATTTTCTTGCGGATTTTTTAACGACCTTTGTATCTTAATGAAAGGAGGTAGCCCATGTTGTCAACGTTCGAAGTATTGACGCTTTTATTTGTAGCAGGTAACTTTGTTATCGCTCTTGTGAAGCTCATCTTAGAACTGATCAAAACAACAAAAAAGTAATCCGTCCAACACTTTTGACCAATTAGGATAGATTACTGTAATTTATATTTATGCGGTCACCGTCTTAAACGGTTCTACGTGGGAGTTGGATTACCGTCCAGCTCCTTTTATATCTTCATTATATCATTTTACTGATATAATGCAAGTATAAATGGCTGCTTTTTGCTTGTTAATAGTTGTAAAGTTGTGCTATAATAAATCTCTAGTAGAAAAGTGTAGATGGTGGCTACTAATTTTGAAAGAGGTGGTGCTTATGAATGTAAGTACAGAATTCCAAATAGAAAGGAGTAGCAATCTTGTCCGTTGCAGAAGCGTTACAGATTATGCTAGGATTTGGTGGTTTCATCCTTAGCTTATTAACATTTGTAATGGCATTAATTTTGCTTCGAGATAAAAAATAACCCGTCCCTCACTTTTGACCGAGCTGTTGGGCGAGTTATAGTCTAATAATAAGGTCACCGTCTTAAACGGTTCTACGTGGGAGTTGGATTACCGTCCAGCTCCTTTTATATCTTCATTATATCATTTTGCTGATATAATGCAAGTACAAATGATTACTTTTTGCTTGTTAATAGTTGTAAAAATATGCTATAATAAATCTCTAGTAGAAAAGTGAGACGGTAGCTCCTTATTCTGAAAGGTAGGTGTAGAAATAGTCTGGGGAGAGACTATTTCTACTGGGCAAATCATCAAAATCTAACGGAATTGAACACGGTCTAAAATCCTAGCGAAAAAGAGAAATCTCCTATGAAATGTTTATCATTTCTAGGAGCTCTCCTATTTTCTTGCAGATTTTTTAACGACCTTTGTATCTTGATGAAAGGAGGAGCTGAATTTTTGACCGCTTTTGAAGTTGTGCAGACGCTTCTTGGTTTTGGTAGCTTTACTATTACTTTGATAGGCTTGTGCTATAAAATCTTCAAAGATGATGACAAAAAGAAATAGCCGTCAATACTTTGGAACAGTAACGGCTATTCTTTAATCGTTAAACCGAGTCACCGTCTTAAACGGTTCTACGTGGGAGTTGGATTACCGTCCAGCTCCTTTTATATCTTCATTATATCATTTTTCTGATATAATGCAAGTACAAATGATTACTTTTGCTTGTTAATAGTTGTAAAATTATGCTGTAATAAATCTCTAGTAGAAAAGTGAGACGGTAGCTCCTTATTCTGAAGGGAGGTGTAGAAATAGTCTGGGGAGAGACTATTTCTACTGGGAAAATCATCGAAATCTAACGGAATTGAACACGGTCTAAAATCCTAGCGAAAAAGATAAATCTCCTATGAAATGTTTATCATTTCTAGGAGATTTCCTATTTTCTTGCGGATTTTTTAACGACCTTTTAGGGCTAATTCTTTGGCACGTTTTTCGATGAAGGCTACGAGGTCTGCTTTGAGGGTTTCTTGTGCGGTTTCTGTGAGCTGATGGATTTCGATAGCAGTTTGAAAGGCCTGTTCGGCTTCGCTAAGGAGATTGGGTGCTGGTTGTTTGAACTCGGTTTTTCCAAGAAGGTAGTCTGTTGAGACATTGAAATAGCGAGCTAGCTTTTCTAAACTGTCGCTTGAGGGCTTGCGCAATCCTTTTTCCCATTGGGCATAACTTTGTGGGCTGGTGTTGAAATAATCAGCAATTTCCCGCTGGGTGAGACCAGCTTGTAGTCGCAAATCTTTTAATCGTTTTGTAAACATAGGTAGTCTTTCTAAAAAAATATCAAAAAATTAAGGTAAAAGTCTTGACAAGGTAATCAAGTGATTATATAATAGGGGTGTAATCACTTGATTACATAAAAAATAGATGTCTATTTTTATTCACCTAATATAGCTCCATAAGAAGGAGATATCAGTCAATAGATATAATAAAGAAATTGACCTCTTGATTTTTTTGTTATACCTATTGAAGATGGGTATAAATGTACATCTCTTTCTGCGGATAACTCCCAATCACTAAGAAACTTTTTCGCATATATGCGTGGTGATCATCCAAATCCCTAAATCAGTTGCAAATATGTAAGGAATACAGTTCACAATCCTTCCCTTTCAAAAAAAGTATTGGGAGGTATCCAAAGAAAGTGAAATCAAGTCTCACAGCTGACAGGTAAATAAAAAGCGTGTCAGACAACCGGATTTGATTGGCTGACCAACACACAATAATTAGTGGTATTCTTATTGTATCGTGTTACTGCCTAAATGTCAAGGTAGACGAGGGGAACTGAGACTCTTGCTCTATCGATTTTTTAAAATAGGGGTTTTGGGAATAAACCTCTGTTTTTTTATCAAGAAAAGAAAGGTGGAATGCAGTTGTTCGTAAAATGATACTGAACTATCATTTGTTCGTTAAAAATCAAATAAACAAAGGAGAAAAGAATGTTTTTTAAACGACAAGAACGATTTTCAATAAGAAAGTTTAAGATTGGAGTTTTTTCTGTCTTTTTAGGAGCGGCCATTGTCGGTGTGCCAGCGGTATCAGCTGAAACTCCAGAGGTGCTCTCTTCAGAGGTGGTCGAAACAGTGACCCATGAAAGTAAGAGTGAGGCAGAAAGTCAACCAAGTGTAGTAGCGCCGGTTGTTGTGGCAGAAGAAGTAGTTGCTCCCCATTCAGATGAGGCAGTAAACAGTGAAGAATTTGTGTTTGGAACGATTGCTGATAAGGTGGTTGTGGCAAGTACAGACCAGTTGACTGAAGCTGAAAAAGTGCAAGTGAAGCGGACTGTGTTTGCAGCACATCAAGTAGCAAATAAGGAGTTGACCCTTGAGATGATTGAAGTCTCTGATAAGGGTGAAGTTCTTATCCACTATAAAGGACAAGTTTATTCACTTGCTGCGGATCAAGTTATTGTCCTTGCACCACAAGCAGCGCCAGTAGCTGAGAAAAAGAATGATGAGAAAACCTTACCAGCCCTTGAAGTAGCTAGTCTAGATCTTGAAAAGCATGAAGAAAAAGTAGCAGAAGCAGAGACAAGAAGTGTTTCTGTTGACTTTGAGCCAGTCATTCCAGAAAATATCGCAGTGGCGGATATTTCTCTTCTAACCGACTATGACCGTGAACGTGTCTTGAAGCGGATTTTGAAGGCCAATGCCCTCTTGAGTGCTGAAAACGTGAGTGTCGCTCCTGACGGAACGGCTACAATTGTTTACAATGGTGCAACTTCTGTCATTGAAGGGGCAAAACTTGTCCATGCAGCAGAGGCAATTCCAGAAGGAACAGGCTTCCGTGCAGCTAGTGTAGAAGACAATGGGAATTTCAAGTTAGCCAATACCAAAGGTTTAAGAGCAAGAAGCGAAGATGGTACGAACTACGTTGAACGTTCCGTTGTATATGATCAAAGAATCCTGACAGATCCAAGAACTGGGAAACGCTCGGTTGTTTGGGATATTCAGTATAACCTCAGTAATGAGCAATGGAACACTAGACCATTTATCTACTTTGCTGTACCAAAAGGTGTGATCATTGATTCGATTGCAAAATATGATGGTCGAAATGGCTATGGACATGAATGGGCTCACAGATGGTCTGTTAATCCGAATGATTTTGATAAAAGCACCAATAGCCGTTTTGTTGGTTCGAGAGAAAATGGAAAATTTGACAGAGAATGGGGGACTCGTGTCTCCCGTGGGGATGAAGCGGTAACAAGCTTTCTTGATAGCAACGTTAAGGACAAAATGGGAGCAGTCTATGCTTCTTGGGAAACAGGTGGTGGTGACAATGCATATAGAATGGTTGTAACTGCAGAAATTCCAGATGATCTTACAGAAGATTTACCATTCTTAGCTGGTATGACATCAAGTAGTGCAGTCAATCCATTTAACCGTATCATGGGAAGTACTCGAGCTGTTCCAATGCCGGATAATCTGCGCTACAATCCAAGCGCTTCTCGTGTGACGCGTCCAGAAGGTGGATTGACAGAAGCTGATGTGACTGGTGCTGTAACGGATAAGGGAAATGGTACCGTTACGCTCAAAGAAGGCACAACACTTCCAAGTGCACCTGGAAATTATGAAGTGCCAGTTGTCGTGACATACGCAGATGAGACAAGGGATGAATTGACTGTGCCCGTTACGATTACGGCAGTAGCGAAGGCGACAAATTTTGAAAATTATTTTGTCTGGGAAGATACACCAACCACCAAAGAGTTTACGACAGGAACGATTACAGCTGCGAGTGAACGTCCGATTACTGGTCTTCATTTGACTGGAGGTAAGGGCGATCCGAATGATCCACAAGCATTTGTCCATGATGATGTGATGAACTTTACGCAACCAGCAGACAAGAGTCAGATTGTCTTTAGTAGAGGGAATATTGTTCACCATTTCCCAAATACAAATGATCTTCCATACTATACGGTTCGAGCTGTTGCAGAGACTGGTTCTTCCAACCAAGAGGCGGTTTCTGAGAAGTTTAAGATTGCAGCCTTACGTGTAACTGATCCGGTAAGTCCGATTGAAAAGCAGGCAAATCAAACGGTTACAGCGGAGGAAATCAAGGATAAGGTATTTGAAAACTACCTTGGTACCACAACGGAAGCAGATGGAAATGTTGGATACAACATCACAAGAGATCAAATCCAGGCTGAAATTGTTGATTCGGCTGATGTTGCTACTGCACAACCAACCACAACTTTGCCAACAAAAGGTAAGAACAATTCGGTATATGTCAAATTGACCACTCCAAGTGGGCAAGAAAAGATTGTGACGGTTATTGTCAATTATCCGTCTGATGCGCAAAAATATAGCCCAATAGTTACCAAGGTAACTAAGCCAGAAACCAACCCAGTTACAGCAGACGAAGTGAAAAATGCGATTGCGGCACCAACCGGCGCAACAATCAAGAACAAGGAAGTTAAAGGCCCTCTTCCAACGACAGTGGGCAATCATAGCGTTCCTGTTGAAGTAACTTACGGAGATGATTCCAAAGAAACGGTGAATGTCCCAGTAGGAATCACACATGTCGATGACAAGGATAAATATAACCCAGCTGTTACCAAGGTCATCAAGCCAGAAACCAACCCAGTTACAGCAGACGAAGTGAAAAATGCGATTGCGGCACCAACCGGCGCTGAAATCACTAACAAGGAAGTTAAAGGCCCTCTTCCAACAACAGTTGGCAATCATAGCGTTCCTGTTGAAGTAACTTACGCAGACAATTCCAAAGAAACGGTGAATGTCCCAGTAGGAATCACACATGTCGATGACAAGGATAAATATAACCCAGCTGTTACCAAGGTCATCAAGCCAGAAACCAGCCCAGTTACAGCAGACGATATCAAGAATGCCATTACTGCTCCAAATGGCGCAGAAATCACTAACAAGGAATTGAAGGGTGACGTTCCAACAACAGTTGGTACACACAACGTACCAGTTGAAGTCACCTACGGCGATGGCACTAAAGATACAGTAAATGTTCCTGTTGAGATTACCAAGGTAGATGATAACCAGAAATACGAACCAACAGCGAACAAGGTAAGCAAACCAGAAACCGAAGGCGTTACGGAAGATGACATCAAGAATGCCATTCCGATACCAGCCGGTGCTGAAATTACCAACAAGGAATTGAAGAGTGATGTTCCAACTACTGTAGGTGAGCATACAGTCCCTGTTGAAGTTACATACGGTGACGGTACTAAAGATACGGTTAACGTTCCTGTTACCATTACCAAGGTAGATGACAACGCGAAATATGAACCAACTGCTACTAAGGTGACCAAACCAGAAACCGAAGGTGTTACGGAAGATGACATCAAGAATGCCATCCCGACACCAGATGGAGCAACCATCACAGATAAAGCTATCCAAGGCGAATTACCAACCGCAGTCGGTGAATACACAGTTCCTGTAGAAGTTACATACGGAGACGGCACCAAAGACACGGTTAACGTTCCTGTTACCATTACCAAGGTAGATGATAACCAGAAATATGAACCAACAGCGAACAAGGTAAGCAAACCAGAAACCGAAGGCGTTACGGAAGATGACATCAAGAATGCCATCCCGACACCAGCTGGAGCTGAAATTACTAACAAAGAGCTCAAAGGTGACCTTCCAACCACAGTCGGTGAGCATACAGTTCCTGTAGAAGTCACATACGGTGATGGTACTAAAGATACAGTAGATGTTCCTGTTACCATTACCAAGGTAGATGACAATGCAAAATATGAACCAACTGCTAACAAGGTGACCAAGCCAGAAACCGAAGGCGTTACGGAAGATGACATCAAGAATGCCATCCCGACACCAGCCGGTGCTGAGATTACCAATAAAGAGCTCAAAGGTGATGTTCCAACTACAGTCGGTGAACACACAGTCCCAGTTGAAGTCACATACGGCGATGGTACTAAAGATACGGTTAATGTTCCTGTTGAGATTACCAAGGTAGATGATAACCAGAAATATGAACCAACAGCGAATAAGGTAAGCAGACCAGAAACCGAAGGCGTTACGGAAGATGACATCAAGAATGCTATTCCGACACCAGCTGGAGCAACCATCACAGACAAAGCTATCCAAGGCGAATTACCAACCGCAGTAGGTGAAACAACAGTACCAGTTGTTGTAACGTATGGCGATGGCACTAAAGATACGGTTAATGTTCCTGTTACAATCACCAAGGTAGATGACAACGCAAAATATGAACCAACTGCTAACAAGGTGACCAAGCCAGAAACCGAAGGCGTTACGGAAGATGATATCAAGAATGCCATCCCGACACCAGATGGAGCAACTATCACAGACAAAGCTATCCAAGGCGAATTACCAACCGCAGTAGGTGAAACAACAGTACCAGTTGTTGTAACGTATGGCGATGGCACTAAAGATACGGTTAATGTTCCTGTTGAGATTACCAAGGTAGATGATAACCAGAAATATGCCCCAACTGCTAACAAGGTGACCAAGCCAGAAACCGAAGGCGTTACGGCAGATGACATCAAGAATGCCATTCCAACACCAGCCGGTGCAACCATCACAGATAAAGCCATCCAAGGTGACCTTCCAACAACAGTCGGTGAACATACAGTACCTGTAGAAGTTACATACGGAGACGGCACTAAAGATACGGTTAACGTTCCTGTTGAAATTACCAAGGTAGATGATAACGCGAAATACGAACCAACAGCTAACAAGGTAAGCAAACCAGAAACCGAAGGCGTCACGGAAGATGACATCAAGAATGCCATTCCGACACCATCCGGTGCTGAGATTACCAACAAAGAGCTTAAAGGTGATGTTCCAACAACAGTCGGTGAGCATACAGTCCCAGTAGAAGTTACATACGGTGATGGTACTAAGGAAACAGTAAATGTTCCTGTTACAATCACCAAGGTAGATGATAACGCGAAATACGAACCAACAGCTAACAAGGTAAGCAAACCAGAAACCGAAGGCGTCACGGAAGATGACATCAAGAATGCCATTCCGACACCATCCGGTGCTGAGATTACCAACAAAGAGCTTAAAGGTGATGTTCCAACAACAGTCGGTGAGCATACAGTCCCAGTAGAAGTTACATACGGTGATGGTACTAAGGAAACAGTAAATGTTCCTGTTACAATCACCAAGGTAGATGATAACCAGAAATACGAACCAACTGCTACTAAGGTGACCAAACCAGAAACCGAAGGCGTTACGGAAGAAGACATCAAGAATGCCATTCCAACACCAGCTGGAGCAACCATCACAGATAAAGCCATCCAAGGCGACCTTCCAACCACAGTAGGTGAACACACAGTCCCAGTTGAAGTCACATACGGTGATGGTACTAAGGAAACAGTAAATGTTCCAGTTGAGATTATTCACGATGCTAATAAAGATACGGATGGCGATGGCGTATCAGATGATCAGGAAATCGCAGATCGCACTGATCCATCTAAAGCTGATTCAGATGGTGACGGTGTCAATGACGGTGATGAGAAAACCAACGGCACCGATCCATTGAAGTCAGATTCAGACGGCGATGGTCTATCTGATGGTAAAGAAAAAGAGCTAGGAACCGATCCGTTGAAAGCTGATAGCGATGGCGATGGTGTGAATGACGGCGACGAAAAAGCCAACGGCACCGATCCATTGAAAGCTGATAGTGATGAAGACGGTCTATCTGATGGCAAGGAAAAAGAACTTGGTACAGATCCGACTAAAGCAGATACAGATGGTGACGGCGTAAACGATGGCGAGGAAGTAGACAAAGGTACCGATCCAAAAGTCGCGACTAGCAAACCAGCCGAAACACCGAAAGATAGCGACAACGATGGTGTGTCTGATGAGGACGAAGCTAAAGACGGCACCGATCCATTGAACTCAGATTCAGATGGCGACGGTGTAAATGATGGTGATGAAAAAGCTAACGGCACTGATCCATTGAAATCTGACAGCGATGGCGATGGTGTGAACGATAGCGATGAAAAAGCTAACGGCACTGATCCATTGAAATCTGATAGTGATGAAGATGGTATAAATGATGGTGATGAAAAAGCCGACGGCACCGACCCATTGAAAGCTGATACGGATGGCGATGGTCTATCTGATGGCAAGGAAAAAGAACTTGATACAGATCCGTTGAAAGCTGATACCGATGGTGACGGCGTAAACGATAGCGAGGAAGTTGCCAAAGGTTCTGATCCGAAAGTTGCGACTAGCAAACCAGCTGAAACACCGAAAGATAGCGACAACGATGGTGTGTCTGATGAGGACGAAGCTAAAGACGGAACCGACCCATTGAAATCTGACAGCGATGGCGATGGTGTGAACGACGGTGATGAGAAAACCAACGGCACCGATCCATTGAAATCCGACAGCGATGGCGATGGTCTATCTGACGGTAAGGAAAAAGAGCTAGGCACCGATCCATTGAAGTCAGATTCAGACGGCGATGGTTTATCTGATGGCAAGGAAAAAGAACTTGGTACAGATCCGTTGAAAGCTGATACTGACGGCGATGGTGTGTCTGATGAGGACGAAGCTAAAGACGGAACCGACCCATTGAAATCTGACAGCGATGGCGATGGTCTATCTGACGGTAAGGAAAAAGAGCTAGGCACCGATCCATTGAAGTCAGATTCAGACGGCGATGGTTTATCTGATGGCAAGGAAAAAGAACTTGGTACAGATCCGTTGAAAGCTGATACTGACGGCGATGGTGTGGACGATGGCGAGGAAGTGGACAAAGGTTCTGATCCGAAAGTTGCGACTAGCAAACCAGCCGAAACACCGAAAGACAGCGACAACGATGGCGTATCTGATGAAGACGAAGCCAAAGATGGTACTAATCCAAATGAAGCAGATTCAGATGGCGATGGTGTAAATGACGGCGATGAAAAGGCTAATGGCACCGATCCATTGAAATCTGATAGCGATGGCGATGGTGTGAACGATGGTGATGAGAAAACCAACGGCACCAATCCATTGAAGTCAGATTCAGACGGCGATGGTTTATCTGATGGTAAGGAAAAAGAACTTGGTACAGATCCGTTGAAAGCTGATACCGATGGTGACGGCGTAAACGACGGTGAGGAAGTAGATAAAGGTTCTGATCCGAAAGTTGCGACTAGCACCCCAACCGAAACACCAAAAGACAGCGACCACGATGGCGTGTCTGATGAGGACGAAGCCAAAGACGGCACTGATTCAGCTAAATCTGATACAGACGGTGACGGTCTATCTGATGGCAAGGAAAAAGAACTTGGTACAGATCCGTTGAAAGCTGATACCGATGGTGATGGTGTTAACGACGGCGAGGAAGTTGCCAAAGGTACCGATCCAAAAGCTGCAACTAGCACTCCAACCGAAACACCAAAAGACAGCGACCACGATGGCGTATCTGATGAGGACGAAGCTAAAGATGGTACGGATCCATCTAAATCTGATACAGACGGCGACGGTCTATCTGACGGTAAGGAAAAAGAGCTAGGAACCGATCCGTTGAAAGCTGATACCGATGGTGACGGCGTAAACGACGGTGAAGAAGTTGCCAAAGGTACCGATCCAAAAGCTGCAACTAGTAAGCCAAATCATGACACTGGAACAGGTATCGAAACTCCAGATAAGCCAGTCTTGAAGTTAGATGAAGACGATGACAATGATGGTGTTACAAATGGTGAAGAACTTCAAAACGGTACCGATTATACTAAAGCCGACACAGATGGCGACGGTGTTAATGACGGCGACGAAAAACAAGCAGGTACCGATCCATTAGACCCAACTAGCACCCCAACCGAAACACCAAAAGACAGCGACCACGATGGCGTATCTGATGAGGACGAAGCTAAAGACGGCACCGATCCATCTAAATCTGATACAGACGGTGACGGTCTATCTGACGGTAAGGAAAAAGAGCTAGGCACCGATCCATTGAAGTCAGATTCAGACGGCGATGGTTTATCTGATGGCAAGGAAAAAGAACTTGGTACAGATCCGTTGAAAGCTGATACAGACGGCGATGGTGTGGACGATGGCGAGGAAGTGGACAAAGGTTCTGATCCGAAAGTTGCGACTAGCAAACCAGCCGAAACACCGAAAGACAGCGACAACGATGGCGTATCTGATGAAGACGAAGCCAAAGATGGTACTAATCCAAATGAAGCAGATTCAGATGGCGATGGTGTGAACGACGGTGATGAGAAAACCAACGGTACCGATCCATTGAAATCAGATAGCGATGAAGATGGTGTTAACGACGGCGACGAAAAAGCTGACGGTACCGACCCATTGAAATCAGATAGTGATGAAGATGGTGTTAACGACGGTGATGAAAAATCAGACGGCACCGACCCATTGAAATCAGACAGCGATGGCGATGGTTTGAATGACGGTGATGAGAAAACCAACGGTACCGATCCATTGAAATCAGATTCAGATGGCGATGGTGTAAATGACGGTGATGAAAAAGCTAACGGCACCGATCCATTGAAATCAGATACTGACGGTGATGGTGTTAACGATGGCGATGAAAAAGCCGACGGCACCGACCCATTGAAGTCAGATTCAGATGGCGATGGTGTTAACGACGGCGATGAAAAAGCCGACGGCACTGATCCAATGAAAGCTGATAGCGACGGCGACGGAGTAAATGACGGCGATGAAAAAACTAACGGCACTGATCCATTGAAGTCAGATTCAGACGGCGATGGTCTATCTGACGGTAAGGAAAAAGAGCTTGGCACTAATCCGAATAAAGTAGATACCGATGGTGACGGTGTAAACGATGGCGAGGAAGTTGCCAAAGGTTCTGATCCGAAAGTTGCGACTAGCAAACCAGCTGAAACACCGAAAGATAGCGACAACGATGGTGTGTCTGATGAGGACGAAGCTAAAGACGGCACCGACCCATTGAAATCAGACAGCGACGGTGATGGTCTATCTGATGGTAAAGAAAAAGAACTCGGTACAGATCCATCTAAATCAGATTCAGATGGCGATGGTGTTAACGACGGTGATGAGAAAACCAACGGCACCGATCCATTGAAGTCAGATTCAGACGGCGATGGTCTATCTGATGGTAAAGAAAAAGAGCTAGGAACCGATCCGTTGAAAGCTGATAGCGATGGCGATGGTGTGAATGACGGCGACGAAAAAGCTAACGGCACTGATCCAAATGAATCAGATAGTGACGGTGATGGTCTATCTGATGGTAAGGAAAAAGAGCTAGGAACCGATCCGTTGAAAGCTGATACCGATGGTGACGGCGTAAGTGATGGCGAGGAAGTTGCCAAAGGTTCTGATCCAAAAGTTGCGACTAGCACCCCAACCGAAACACCAAAAGATAGTGACGGCGATGGCGTATCTGATGAGGACGAAGCTAAAGACGGCACTGATCCATCTAAATCCGATACAGACGGCGACGGTGTAAATGATGGTGATGAAAAGACCGACGGTACCAATCCATTGAAATCTGATAGCGATGGCGACGGTGTTAACGACGGTGATGAAAAATCAGACGGCACTAATCCGAATAAAGCAGATACCGATGGCGATGGTCTATCTGATAGCAAGGAAAAAGAACTTGGTACAGATCCGACTAAAGCAGATACCGATGGTGACGGCGTAAACGATGGCGAGGAAGTTGCCAAAGGTACCGATCCAAAAGCTGCAACTAGCACTCCAACCGAAACACCAAAAGACAGCGACCACGATGGCATATCTGATGAGGACGAAGCTAAAGATGGTACGGATCCATCTAAATCCGATACAGACGGTGATGGTCTATCTGACGGTAAAGAAAAAGAGCTAGGAACCGATCCGTTGAAATCTGATACCGATGGTGACGGCGTAAACGACGGTGAAGAAGTTGCCAAAGGTTCTGATCCAAAAGCAATAACTAGCACCCCAACTGAAACACCAAAAGACAGCGACGGCGATGGCGTGTCTGATGAGGACGAAGCCAAAGACGGCACTAATCCAAATGAAGCAGATACAGATGGCGACGGTGTTAACGACGGTGATGAAAAATCAGACGGCACTGATCCATCTAAATCCGATACTGACAGCGATGGTCTATCTGACGGTAAGGAAAAAGAGCTAGGAACCGATCCGTTGAAAGCAGATAGCGATGGTGACGGCGTAAACGACGGTGAAGAAGTTGCCAAAGGAACGGATCCAAAAGCTGCAACTAGTAAACCAAATCATGACACTGGAACAGGTATCGAAACTCCAGATAAGCCAGTCTTGAAGTTAGATGAAGACGATGACAATGATGGTGTTACAAATGGTGAAGAACTTCAAAACGGTACCGATTATACTAAAGCCGACACAGATGGTGACGGTGTAAGCGATGGCGATGAGAAAGCTGATAATACGGATCCACTTAAGTCTGATACCGATGGTGATGGTCTATCAGATGGTGAAGAAAAAGTCAATAATACTGACCCATTGAAACACGATACCGACGGTGACGGAGTTGAAGATGGCCAAGAAAAACAAGATGGAACAAATCCACTCAACCATGACACTGACGGCGACGGTGTTAACGACGGCGATGAAAAGACCAACGGCACCGATCCATTGAAATCAGATAGTGACGGCGATGGTTTATCTGATGGCAAGGAAAAAGAACTTGGCACCGATTCATTGAAAGCTGATACCGATGGTGACGGCGTAAGTGATGGCGAGGAAGTTGCCAAAGGTTCTGATCCACTAAATTCTTCAAGTAAACCAAGATATGACCTAGGTATCGCTGCAGAAACGCTGAAAGCCAACTTGCCAATTGAGAAAATTCTAGTCAAGGATGTCAGTCATTTGACAAACGATGAGAAAGCAAAAGTCAAGGAAGCAGTTGAAAAAGTAAATCCAGGTAAGACTGTTACAGTCGATAATCAAGGAAATGCTACTGTGACAGACCCAAGCACTCACGTAAGCGCGCATATTCCGGCAAAAGACTTGATTCTGCCAATGGTAGAGCTAGGAGATAATCCACCAAATATCTCTAAGGGTCCTCGGATAGACCAAATGGACATTGATATTCATTCCAGACTCAATCTAGATACGCATGATGCCCAATCTGATCAAACTGACAAGTCTCAACAGCCTGTTTCAGTTGTGAAACCAACAGCTGCTCAACAGTTACCAAATACGGGTGATTCATCAAGCAATGCTTCGATTGCAGTTGGTGCTGCAACACTTGGCTTAGCAGCTCTAGGTTTGGTTGGTAAGCGTAAAAAAGACGAAGAATAATGTCGAGTGAGGTACGGTATATGCCAGTAACCAAATCAAAATTCTACATTAGTCGAACCTTTGTCTGTAAACGATGCAAATGCATGGTGACGACCACTTCTGGAGTATTGGATAGACGAACACAGTTTTGTAGCAGTCTCTGCCAGCGCAGGTTTTGGCGTCATCCAGAAAGACGGAATCGACAAATAGTTGAAAATGCTGTGAACATATCTACAGCAACCGAAAACGAAAGAATGGCTTTCTAAAATCTAGAAAACCTTCAACGCAAACCTCCCCTGTTCTATATAGTAGAACAGGGAGGTTTTTTATATATAGTGAATTGAATAAAAATTAGGACATCGTTATACTCTATAAAAATCAACATCTGACTAGGCAACGAAATCGTAGCTAGAACTGAAGTTCAGCAAGGTGAGTTAACGACGTCAGACTTTGATTTTTGACGAGTATAAGTCGCTTTGCTTCAATAGTCCAGTAGACTGTTGAAGGTTGGAAATAGGGATTATGGAGTAATCCTCAATTAACGCCAGTTCTATCTGCAGCTCCTTGCCTTGCCCTATTCCTTTCTCAATCTACCATACAATAGAATCAATGATATGATTTCAGAATGTAGACAAACCTCACAATTCAGAAAAACAGTACAATGATATTTAAATTTCTGTAGTTTCAAGGTTAGAAAATTTGCGAGCATAATACCGCCACCACCGCCGTGCTAAAAGTGGGAGTGAGACAGAAGTCGTGATTTCGTTGAAATCGATTATCCTCCCTCCTTTGTTTCTGGGCTCGGGCTAAAATAATCCACTCGATTATTTTACTCCGAAGGAAGTCGCTGATGTCCGAAAGTAGATGAGGATGGTGGTAATAAAAAGATTTTTTCTTCAAGCTGATGATTTTTTATTCAATTAGGAGGTATAATAAATCCTTTTCCTGATAAATAAGCCATAAAAATAGCTAAAATTTGACCACTTTGAGGTAGCATGCTATAATGAAGTGTTAATAATTTAACAAACACAAAGAAACAGAACAGGGTCTCTTATTTTAAGGCAATAATTTTTTATTTCCTATTATAATAGTTGACGTATATTTTATAGTTTTAAGGATTAAGTAGGAGATGATACGATGAATTATAAAATCAAACAGTCCTCACGTCGAAAAAGGAGAAATAGGTGGAAAGTCCTCAATAGCGCCCTCTGGTGTCTCTTGGCACTCATGTTGGCATTCCTATTGTATGCCATGTTTAGATACCACGTATTAGCCTTTCGCTATCTCGACATTATCGTTACACTTGTATCTCTGCTCTTCCTTTCTCTCTTGGGTTGGTTGACCTTGAAAAAGAAAGCGCAGATTACAACTTTCGTTCTCTTATTGCTAGCTTGCCTTGTCAGTTCAGGTGCTATCTATGCCTTGAAAGAAGTCCAAGACTTATCAAGCAGTATCAATTCAAGCGCTAATTATTCAGAATTTGAGATGAGCGTAGCGGTTGTAGCAGATAGTCCGATTTCAGAAGTTCAGGAGTTAGCCAGTGTAACAGCACCGACAGAAATTGACAATGAAAATATCACTAAGTTAGTGGATAATATCAGACAGAGTAAACAGGTCAATCTAGACGTTCATCAGACCTCGTCTTACCTAGCTGGTTACCAATCCCTCATCAAGGGAGAGACACAAGCCATCGTCCTCCATAGTGCATTTGAGAACATCATCGAAAGTGTCGATCCTGATTACGCTTCGAAAATCAAAAAAATCTATACTTATAAGTTCAACAAAAAAACAGAAAAACCAAAAGCGGCAACTACACTTGGTGATAGCATGAACATCTATGTCAGCGGAATTGATACCTACGGTCCAATCTCATCGGTATCGCGCTCTGATGTTAATATCATCATGACCGTTAACCGCACTACCAAAAAAGTATTGCTAACAACGACACCGCGAGATGCCTATGTACCAATTGCAGACGGTGGAAATAACCAAAATGATAAATTAACCCACGCAGGAATCTACGGTGTTGATGCCTCTATTCACACCCTTGAAAATCTCTACGGTATCCAGATGAACTACTATGTTCGCCTTAACTTTACCTCCTTCTTGAAATTGATAGACCTAGTCGGAGGAGTGGATGTTATCAACGACCAAGAGTTTACAGGATACGAGAAGACACATTTCCCAGTTGGAAAAGTACATTTAGATTCTACTCAAGCATTAGAGTTTGTTCGTGAACGCTATTCCCTTGAAGGTGGCGATAATGACCGTGGGAAGAATCAAGAGAAGGTCATTGCAGGTGTTATTAAAAAATTAACCTCAACAGATGCCCTTAAGAATTACAACGAAATCATCACGGGATTACAAGATTCTGTTCAGACAAATATGGACTTGGAAACCATGATTAGTCTGATTAACGCTCAACTTGCCTCAAATCAAAGTTATACCGTTACATCACAAGCTATAACAGGTACAGGAACAATGGGCTTGCCATCTTACGCAATGCCAGATGCTAATCTCTATATGATGCAGTTGGATCAAGCAAGTTTGGATACAGCAAAAAGTGCCATTCAAGCGGTGATGGAAGGAAAATAAGATGATTGATATTCACTCGCATATTATTTTTGATGTGGACGACGGACCGAAGAATCGTGAGGAATCCAAGGCTCTACTAGCAGAAAGCTATGCCCAAGGGGTCCGTACCATCATTGCAACCTCCCATCGGAGAAAGCACATGTTTGAGACACCTGAAGCAACCATTGCCACTCATTTCAGAGAAGTTGAGCAGCTAGCTCAGCAGATTGCACCAGACCTTACGATTTACTATGGTGCAGAAATCTACTATACCAGTGATATCTTGGAAAAACTGGAGAAAAAATCCATTCCAACACTTGCAGGAACGAGCTATGTCTTGATCGAGTTTAGCATGAATACTCCCTATAAGGAAATTCATACAGCCTTAAGCAACATTTTACGTCTAGGCTTGACTCCAGTTGTTGCCCATATTGAACGCTATCATTGTTTAGAAAATGAAGCCAAAAAAGTCCAAGATTTAATTGAGATGGGCTGCTACATGCAGATTAATAGTTCCAGTGTTTTAAAGCCAAAATTGTTTGGCGACAAGTACAAGTTTATGAAAAAACGGGCACGCTTCTTCTTAGACCACAAACTTGTTCATTTTGTGGCGAGTGATATGCACAATCTTAGCAATCGTAGACCATATATGAGAGAAGCCTACGAGTTTATTGCCAAGCAATATGGTAAGTCCTATGCTCGCGCCTTATTTTATGAAAATCAACAATTATTACTAAAAGATCAGTTTATTTAGGAGATAACATGAATCAGCAAACTACCCCAGAAGTGGAAATTGATGTTCTATCATTAGTTAGAATCATTTGGAAAAAGAAATTCTTAATCCTTGTCTTTGCGACTGTACTAGGAGCCCTTGCTTTAGGATACAGTCTCTTGTTAGCTACACCTCGTTATGACAGTACGACACGGATCTATGTCGTTAACCGTCAAAATAATGAAGCGGCAGCCATTACCAACCAAGACCTGCAAGCAGGAACTTATCTAGTAAAAGACTACAAGGAAATCATTCTTTCTCAGGATGTGTTAAAAAAGGCGATTGACGAGCTAGCTCTTGATGTAACACCAAGTCAGTTGGCAGCAAAAATCAAGGTAACTGTACCGACAGATACACGGATTATTTCTATCACCGTATCCGATAAAGACCCAGAAGAAGCAGCACGGATTGTCAATACCTTCCGCCTAAAAGCATCTGAAAAAATTATTGAAGTGACAAAGGCTTCTGATGTGACAACTGTTGATGAAGGAGTCGCAGCTCTTGCACCGTCCTCACCAAAAGTTAAACGAAATGCAGCACTCGGATTTTTAGCAGGTGGTTTCCTCATGACGGCTATGGTGGTTGTTGCTGAAATCATCGATGATCGCGTAAAACGCCCAGAAGATATCGAAGAAGTGATGGGCATTACAATGCTTGGAATCGTACCAAATATTGATTTGTTGAAATAAGGGGAAGATATGCCAGTTTTAGAGATAAGTAAAAAGAAGTTAAATGAATTTAAGAAAGCAGAAGAGTATTACAATGCTCTCAGGACCAATATCCAACTAAGTGGTAGCGATATTAAAATCATTGCTATTACCTCTGTTGAGCCAAGCGAAGGAAAGTCCACAACCTCTTCAAACCTAGCTATTTCCTTTGCCAGAGCAGGCTACCGTACCCTGCTTCTTGATGCAGATATCCGAAATTCTGTCATGTCTGGTGCCTTTAAAGCAAGAGGGAAAATTACAGGCTTGACAGAATACCTTGCAGGAACAGCTGATTTGTCACAAGGGCTCTGTGATACTGAGATTGAAAATTTATCAGTCATTACTGCAGGAAGTATGTCACCAAACCCAACTGCCCTTCTTCAGAGTAAGCAGTTTGAGAAATTGATGACAATTTTGCACCAGCATTACGATTATGTTATTGTCGATACACCACCGATTGGTTTGGTGATTGATGCGGCAATCATTACGCAAAACTGTGATGCGAGTGTTTTAGTCACTTCAGCAGGAAGTGTTCGCCAAAAAGTATTAGCAAAAGCAAAAGAACAACTAGAGCAGACACGCAAACCATTCTTGGGAGTGATTTTAAACAAGTATAATGCACAGCTTGATAAGTATGGGGCGTATGGCTCCTACGGCAATTATGGGAATTACGGGAAAAAATAGGATTAGAGGATTAGAAAATAAGGGGGAGAGATGAGAATAGATCAGTTAAGTAGGTCCACTAAGAGAGTGATACTTATCATTATAGATGGCATTATGCTATTTATGGCTATGCAATTCTCTCTTTTTTTTGTGAATCGTTTTGCAAATGTATCAGATTCTCAGCTAGTCATTTCTTATCTAATTGTGTTGATTGCATACCTACTAATAGCAGCGAAGCTACGGATATTTTCTGTTTTGAATCGCTATACAGACTATCGTGTCTTGTTTAGCCTATTAGTTGCTACGTCACTATCCTATCTTGTACTGTTTATGGGAGCCTTTGCCCTGTTTCAGTTCTACAGCTATCGATTTTGGCTACTATCGTGGTTATTTTCATCCTTATTATTCATTTTTCCTAGATTGTCGTGGCGTGTGCTAAGTGAATATCAGTCCTCTACTAAGATAAAAGTGCAGAAGAAACTGCGTACATTAGTTGTGGGAGCTGGATCTGGTGGAAATCTCTTTATCAATACTGTTTTAAGTGATATGAGTGACATGGATATTATTGGTATTGTTGATTCTGATAAGAACAAACAAGGAACCTATATTCATGGTATTAAGGTCTTGGGAAATAGAGCTGACATTCCTCGATTAGTGAAAGAATATGAAGTGGATCAAGTGACCATTGCGATTCCATCATTGTCAGGAAACGAAAGAAGTCATATCGTTGAAATTTGTAATAGTGTCGGTGTAAAGGTCAACAACATGCCGAGTATCGAAGATGTTGTGGCGGGTAAAATATCGACGCAACAGTTGCGAAAAATAGATATTGAAGATCTTCTTGGTCGTGATGAAGTAAAACTAGATCAAAGTCAGTTGCAATACTTTTTCTCTAAGAAAACAGTATTAGTGACAGGAGCAGGTGGCTCTATTGGATCTGAAATCTGTCGTCAAATAGCACGATTTTCTCCAGAGCGCCTACTATTACTAGGGCACGGGGAAAATTCAATCTATCTGATTCACCGTGAATTAAGTAACAAATATGGCAGTCAGTTTGAGATAATCCCTCTTATTGCGGATATCCAAGACCGTGAGTTAATCAATGAAATCATGATGACCTACCAACCTCACTTTGTCTATCATGCGGCAGCCCACAAACATGTGCCACTAATGGAGTATAATCCTCGTGAGGCAGTCAAAAATAATATCTTTGGTACAAAGAATGTTGCGGAAGCAGCAGGTGCTGCAGGAGTTGAGAAATTTGTGATGATTTCAACCGATAAGGCAGTCAATCCACCAAATGTCATGGGAGCAAGTAAACGGATTGCAGAAATGATTGTGACAGGATTAAATGGACAAGGGAAAACGCAGTTTGTGGCTGTCCGTTTCGGAAATGTCTTAGGAAGCCGTGGAAGCGTCGTTCCAGTCTTTAAAGAGCAGGTTGCAAAAGGTGGTCCACTAACCGTCACAGATTTTCGCATGACGCGCTATTTTATGACTATTCCAGAAGCCAGTCGTTTGGTTATTCAGGCTGGCTATCAAGCTCGTGGTGGAGAGATTTTCATCCTAGATATGGGTGAGCCTGTCAAGATTGTTGATTTAGCGAAAAAAGTCATTACGCTCAGCGGACACAAAGAAGATGAAATCAAGATAATTGAAACAGGCATTCGTCCTGGTGAAAAACTATATGAGGAATTATTAACCTCTGACGAACGAGTAAGTGAGCAGATTCATGAAAAAATCTTCGTAGGAAGAGTCGTCACAAAACCATGGGAAGACGTCATGAACTTCATCTCTCACCTCAATGGATATGACACCACAACCCTAAAAGAAAAACTAATCGAATTCGCAAGACAGGAGTAGGAGTGCTTAATAAAGATTTTTTAGATAGTCAAGTTGTCAGACAGAAAAAAGAAGAATTAGAAAGAAAGAAATTCTCTCTTGCAAGTAAGTTTTTATTTGATAAATTTGTTTCGATGATTCTCTTATGTATCTTATCTCCGATATTTTTAATTCTAGCTGTGTTAATTAAGCTAGAAGATGGTGGGAGTGTATTTTACCGTCAGGAACGAGTCACAACAAATGGTCGAATATTTAAGATTTTTAAATTTCGAACCATGATTGAAAATGCAGATAAAAAAGGAAGTTTAGTGACTCTTCAAAATGACTCAAGGATTACACGAATAGGTAGCTTTATCAGAAACTATCGTTTGGATGAAATTCCGCAACTTATAAATGTCTTGATTGGTGATATGAGCTTTGTAGGAACTCGACCAGAAGTGGTTAAATATGTGGAGCAGTATGCAGAAGAGATGAAGACTACTCTTCTTCTACCAGCTGGTGTCACTTCGCTAGCAAGTATTGAATTTAAAGATGAAGATAAATTAATTAAGCAATATATGACAGAAGGAATGGAAGTAGACGAAATTTATGTCACAAAAATTTTGCCAAAGAAGATGATTCCGAATATTGCATACATTAATTCATTTAGTATTTTTGAAGATATAAAAATCATGATTCGTACAGTCATTGCTGTATTGAAATGAGGTAGTAATAGTATATGAAAAAGAAAAATATACCTTTTTCTCCTCCTGATATTACAGAGGAAGAAATTGCTGAGGTTGTAGATAGCCTCCGTTCAGGTTGGATTACGACGGGTCCTAAAACAAAACGCTTTGAACAAGAATTGTCAGAGTACACTGGAACAAATAAGACAGTTTGCTTAAATTCTGCGACGGCAGGTTTGGAACTTGTCTTGCGTATTTTGGGAGTTGGTCCTGGAGACGAAGTTATCGTTCCAGCTATGACCTATACTGCATCTTGTAGTGTAATTGAGCATGTTGGCGCAACTCCTGTCATTGTAGATATTCAAGCAAATCATTTTGAAATGGATTACGAGGCGGTAGAAAAAGCAATTACGAATCGCACAAAGGTTATTATTCCCGTTGAGTTAGCAGGGATTCCATGTGATCATGATCGAATTCTTGAGATTGTAGAAAACTATCGTTCAACCTTTGTGGCAAAAACTCCCCTCCAAGAAGTTTTTGGACGAATTGTTGTTTTGTCGGACAGCGCACATGCTTTTGGAGCGGAATATAAGGGAAGAAAAATCGGAAGTGTCGCAGATTTTACAGCCTTTTCTTTCCATGCGGTTAAAAATTTGACAACAGCAGAAGGCGGAGCAGTGACTTGGAAGTCTCATCCAGACTTAGATGATGAAGATTTGTATCGTCAGTTTCAAATTTTATCACTTCATGGGCAAACCAAGGATGCCTTGGCGAAGACTAAGTTGGGAGCATGGGAGTATGACATCATTCTTCCAGGATTTAAGTGCAATATGACAGATATTATGGCATCGATTGGTCTAGCTCAACTGAAACGGTACCAAGGACTGTTGAATCGTCGGGCAGAAATTGTTGCTACCTATAATCAAGCATTTGAAGGAACAAGGATTCATCCCTTGCAGCATATCCACTCAGATTATGTATCTTCTATGCACTTGTACATTACGCATATAGATGGGATTACATTAGAAGAGCGAAACCAAATCATTGAGAAGCTAGCAGAAGCAGGCATTGCCTGTAATGTACATTACAAACCATTGCCATTATTAACAGCTTACGCTAATATGGGATTTGACATCAAAGATTATCCCAATGCTTATCGGTATTTTGAACACACGCTCACCTTACCACTCCATACCCAGCTCAGTGATGAGGATGTGGAGTATATTAGTGAAAATTTAAAAGAAATTGTAGCGAGTGTGAAAGGAACTGTATGATAGGGGAAATAAAGAAAGAGTTTAGTGTCTTACTATCTCTTTACATAAAAGAAAATCCTAGCTATTTGCAGGAATGTTTTGATAGCTTATTAAATCAAACAGTGCCCGCAACAGAATGGGTCGTTGTAGAAGATGGTCCACTTTCACCAGAACTTTATCAGGTACTAGATTCTTATCAGGAGCAATATCCTGGATTGATAAAGCGAGTTCCATTGGAGAAGAATGTAGGGTTAGGCTTGGCTCTACGAGAAGGGATGTTGCATTGTAGCTATGAATTGGTTGCGCGGATGGATACGGATGATATTGCACGTAACGATCGGTTTGAAAAGCAATTGGCTTGCTTTGAGAAGTATCCTGAACTAGATATATGTGGTAGCCATATTTTAGAGTTTGATACAGATCCTCAGTATCCCAATGCAGTCCGAAAAGTTCCTCTAGAGCATGAAGAGATTGTATACTATCAAAAAAGCAGAAGTGCATTTAATCATGTAACAGTCATGTTTAAGAAAAGTAGTGTTTTAAAAGCAGGAAATTATGAAGATGCTCCTCTGATGGAGGATGACATGCTCTGGGTAAGAATGTTACTTTCAGGAGCCAAAGGGATGAACATTGATGAGTATTTAGTCGATGTTCGGACAGGTGCTGGTATGATTGAAAGACGCGGTGGTTTTTCATATTTGAAAAAATATTGTGACGGTCGTAAAATGATTTTAGAAACAGGCTTTATTAGTCGATTTGACTATTATAAAACAGTTGCTATACAAGTAATTGTAGCATTAGTACCAAATAAAGTTCGTTTTTGGATTTTTACAGCATTGCTTAGACAGAAGACAAATATTGTAAAAAAATAGTAGCTTTTTAGAGAATTAGGGAGTTTTAGATGATAAAAATTCTTCATATTGGATTGAGTTCAAATCCAGGAGGGGTTGAAAATCTTCTTTATAATTATTTGAAGTATATAAATAAGGAACAATTTCAATTTGACTTTGCTGACATATATAATGAGGGGCTAGCTTTTGAAACCGAAATGAGATCTTTAGGTGCGACAATTATAAACTTTCCTAATTATAAGAAAAGTCCTCTGCAATTCATTGAACGTTTTAATAATTATCTAATGACGAATTCATATGATATTATTCATATCCATATGCAGTCTGCTGCAAATCTTTTACCAATTTTTTGGGCTAAACGGAGTGGAAGTATTGTTATTTGTCATTCTCATTCAAGTTCTACTCCAAAAGGTTTTTTGAGAAAGTTTTTGAATAAAATAAATCAGAAATATCTTAAAAGATTAGATATAGTAAAATGGGCATGTGGCATCCAAGCTGGTCAGTGGATGTGGGGAAAATCTTTTGATAAAGAAAATGTAATACCAAATGCAATTGATACAAAAAAATTTATTTATAATGATAAACTTAGAGTGGAGATGCGTAACAAGCTTAAACTTTCTAATGAAGATAGGGTTTTAGGATTTGTTGGTAGATTCGGTGATGAAAAAAATATTTTCTTTTTGCTAGAAATTTTAGAAGAATTATTAAAAAAATCAAATACTTATAAATTGGTTTGTGTTGGTGATGGTGACCTTTATCAAGAATTTTTGAACAAAGTAGTTGAAAAAAATTTAGTAAACAATGTTTACTGTGTAGGTAGGCAGCATAATACTGCAAGTTGGTACCAACTTTTTGATATTTTTTTATTACCAAGTTTTTTTGAAGGTTTTCCTGTTGTTGCAGTTGAAGCTCAAGCAAGTAATATTCCTTGTTTTTTATCAAATACTATAGCTAAGGAGATAAATTTATCAAAAAACATTTACTTCTTGCCCCTAAAAGATGCATCAAAATGGTCAACTAGAATTGACACTACATTTGTTTCTTATAAAAGGTCTCAATTCGGAAGTTTTGACTATCGCTATGATATTACTCAGGCGATATCTATTCTAGAAAATAAGTACAGAGTATTGGTGAGGAAGGAGTAGAGAAAAGATGAAATTAAAAGTTCGTATACCCAAAATTTCAATAATTATTTATATTATTATTTTACTTTTTCCATTAGTAAATATATTTGGTTGGATATTATTTGTACATACATTCCCTTTATGGCTACTGATGATGGTTGCTCTTTTACTTGAAAATAGGATAAGATTACTAAGTAAACATACTTCTTGTTTGGTTCTGTTGCTTATAATAGATATTATTTTTACTTACTTTTTATTAGATAGGTTTGATAATTCTTTAAAATTAATGTTTTATCATTTATTTCAGTTGATTGTTTTTATTTTTCTCATTAATTCAAGATTTAAATTTCATGAAATCAAATTATTATTGAAGAGTTATCAAATCTCTGCTATTATCATTGTAATAAAACAACTAATTCAGCATACTTCCTATATGACCCATGGAGTTAGTGTGGGAAGATATACTATTTATAATTTTGGACATCCAGTAGATTTAAATTTTTTAGGTGCTTGCTTAGTAGCACCAGCAGTTATTTCTTTTTATAATTGTATGTTCAAAGGTTTTTCCCAAAAAAATTCATTGTACTTTTTTTTCCCGACAATTGGTATAATTTTAACTGGATCTCGTGGAGCATTATTAGGTATAGTCATTGCCTGTCTCTATTTGTGTCTAAGTAATGACTTTTTTAGTTTTAGAAATATTGTTATGGGAATAGTTTCTTCATTTGTAGTACTATTTTTAGCTTTCTTTTTACCCACTTCATTAACCCATAGACTAACTATGCAAGGACTAAATGATTCAAGTAATGAATTTCGGATAAGAATATGGCAAGCAGCCTATAGGGTATATGAGTCTAGTCCAATCTATGGTCGTGGAATAGGTAGTATTTTTTCTTTAGGTCCGCTATATGGTGGAGCGCCTCGTATGAGTCAACATAATTTCTTACTTGAGATTATGACAGATTATGGCACAATTGGCCTACTATTATTTATTAGCATTACTATTGTGGCGTTTATAGAATCCGTTCAAGCAAGAGATAACTTAATGATTGCAATATTATTTTCTACATTAATTGTGGCTTTCATGATTCCTGGATTTACTAGTGCATTCTTATGGATTAATTTAAGTTTAGTTTTTATCCACTCTAGAATGTATAAAAACTATAGAGGAGAGCTATATGATTTCAATAATCATGAGTATATTTAATGAAAATCTTAATTGGGTTCAGGAATCAGTTGTATCTATTTTAAGTCAAACTTATCAGGATTTCGAATTAATCCTTATAGTAGATAATCCTAATATAGATAAGGGAATATTAGATTTTCTTAGTACTATTTCGAAAAAGAACCTAAATGTACATATTTTTATAAATAACAGAAATTTGGGACTAGCTAAATCTATGAACAAAGCTATTTCTATGGCAAAAGGTCATTATATCGCAAGAATGGATGCTGATGATATAGCTGAAAAAAATCGTTTAGAAGAGGAAGTGGAATTTTTAGAAGCAAATGACTATGATATGGTTTTTTGTGGAAAAATCAATATGTCTGAGAACGGGGATACATTTTTTCAAGAGTATTGGAGACCTGTAAATATAAGACAATCGCTATTTCTTGGGAGCAATGTCATAAATCATCCAACCGTTCTTATAAAGAAAAGTGTTTTACAAGATTTAAATGGTTATAGAGAATTTCCTAATTCTGAGGATTACGATTTGTGGCTTAGAATGCTTGAACAAGACTATAAGATTGGCTATCTTAATCAGATACTATTAAAATATAGATTAAGAGATAGTAGCGCTTCGATAGGCAGAGCTTTAGAGCAGTACTATGTTAGCGAATTTATTTTGAGACTGTCACTGAAAAGACGTGAAAATGAAGGGATTGATAATTACTCTATAGACGATTTAAAAATATATCTAGATAAGAAGAAAATTACACCTAAGAAACAGAAGAAGTTTTTAACAGCAAAGAATTATTTAGAAAAAGCTCTGAATAACATACAAAATCGTTCTTTTATTAGAGCATTTCAAAATATATTATTATCTTTTGTTTTCTTCCCAGAGTTACCCTATAAAGCTATACGAAGAGCAATACAAGTAAAGTATATAGAATAAGGAGTTGTTGTGTATAGAAGAAATTTTGGAATAGATTTATTAAAAATTATCGCCATGTTCATGATATTTTTTATTCATTTACTTGGTGAGGGTGGGGTAATAACGAAACTTCAATATACTGGAGGAATAAAATATTATTTTGTTTCAGCTATTGTAGTAGCATTTTATTGTCATGTTAATTGTTATGGACTAATCAGTGGATATTTAGGAATGCGAAGTGATTTTAAATATTCCAAATTACTATTGCTGTGGTGTCAAGTAATTTTTTATAGTTTTGGTGGAACTGTACTCTTACTTTTATTTGGATATCGTAGTGAATCATCGGATTTATGGAGAAATTCTCTGTTTCCTATTTTTAGTGGAACATATTGGTATGTTACTTCTTATTTTGGAATGATGATTTTAATGCCTATCGTTGGCCCAATATTAAAAAAGATTGAGACAAAAGAGTTATTAAAACTTTCCGTAGTATTATTTTTAACTTTTTCCTTTTTTCCAACTATATTGTCTGTTAATGGTAAGTTTTTAGGAATAAACCAAGGGCTTAGTTTAATTTGGTTATTGAATCTTTACATTTTTGGTGCTTTGTTATATAAGTTAGATTTTAAAAAATTGAGTAATAAAAAATTATTCACTGTATATATATTATCTATTTGTTTTACAGTAGTCTTTAAAGGATATTTGAATAGAGATTACTGGTTGACATATAATTCACCAACCATTTTATTTAGTGCTTTCTCAATATTCCTTATATTTATTAAATTGAATATAAAAAAAGAATTTTTGAAACAAATATTAAGGATACTTAGTCCCCTGACCCTTGGTGTGTACTTAATTCATTATCAACCTCTTATTTATGAATTGTTTTTAAAAGATAAATTATATTTTTTAGCCGAAAAAACTTTTTTCAGTTTTGTTTTTTCATTAGTAGGGGTATCTGTTAGCTGTTTTATAATATGCTTAATAATTGATTACATTAGGTTAAGAATTTTTGAGAAAATGCATGTGAAAGAGTATTGTCAAAAAATTTGTAAGCTTTTTGATGAATAATCTAACAGTTGTTTATTAATTTTAGAAGGACATGTAAGTATGAATTTTACAGATACAAGATATTGGAAAAAATTTCAAAAAAATAAAATTTTATTTCCTATCTATAAAAAATATATTGGTAAACATATAACGAATTTTTCTTTAAGAAATAGACGAAAAGAAGTTCGAGATACAGGAATCAACACGATGCAGGAAATAGAGAATCTACTTTCTAAAAAAGGAGTAGAGTTTTTCTTGGGCAATGGATCGTTACTCGGTATTATAAGAGATGGGGGAATGATTCAAGGAGATTATGATCTTGATTATGGGATTTATATAACTGATGAATTTACATGGGAAGATTTAGAAAATTCTCTTTCTGAAGTAGGCTTTACTAAATATAAGGAATTTTATTTCGAAAACACTCTTTTAACTGAGCATACATATCGGAGAAACAATACTTATATTGATTTTTTTAGGCATTTTGATAATGAGGATGGGACTATGTTTTATTCTTATTATAGGATATTGGGTAAAGAGTATTCATCAGATTCTGAGCAAAGTGTTCGGACATTTAATACCGTGAAAGTAACGGGAGCTAAGGTGATTCAGATTGGCGATAATCAATTTCATGTTCCAAATGAATATGAAGAATATTTAGCAGGGTTGTATACTCCATCTTGGAGAGTTCCAAATCCTAACTGGGTAGCAGGTTCTGGTCCGGCTTGTCATGTACTTGAGAATAAAAGAGGATTTTGTAAAGTATATGATATTTAAATGAGTAGTGGAGAGAATTTATGAAAATAGGTATTATAGGTTCTGGAAATCTAGGAACAGCAATTGCTGCTGATTTAGGAAGAAAGCATGAGGTAAAGTTATATAGTAGTCATCCAGAAAATTTTACAGATAAATTAATATATATAGACGATACTACTAAAGCTACCTATACTGGATATGTACACTTGGTATCAAGTTCCTATGAATTAGTTGTATCAGACATTGAGATGTTATTTATTTGTTTACCAACTTTTTTAATTAAGGATACTATAACTGGAATTATCCCTTTTTTA
This sequence comes from Streptococcus sp. zg-86, assembly GCF_017639855.1. Lineage (NCBI taxonomy): Bacteria > Bacillati > Bacillota > Bacilli > Lactobacillales > Streptococcaceae > Streptococcus > Streptococcus zhangguiae. The sequence goes on from NZ_CP072115.1 coordinate 855,918, forward strand.
GATAACAGCGTAAAAATAGGATTCGTACCAGGTGCTGGTGGTATTGAATATCTTACTAAGGAGCTAATAGATCGTAATTTTACTATTTTTGGTTTCGAGCGTGTTCCTTATGTTGCTAGGATAGAGGAATATGGAAAATCAGTTTCTGCCTCGAAGAAAAATAATTATCGAATTGCTACTATTCCAAATGGAGAAGCGGTTGAATTGGCTTCTTGCATTGCTAATTTGTTTAATACTCCGTGTCAACCCATGAAACAATTTATGGCTATGACACTGACTCCAACCTTACATACCTCTAGATTATTTGATTTATATCAAGATTATAAGGCAGGGGAGGAGTTAGCTGAGAATCCCTATTTTTACGGCGAGTGGCGTGACTCGGCTTCTACTATTTGTTTTGAACTTGATAGAGAACTTCATACAATTGCTAGAGAACTACAAAAAAATGGAATTATGACTGATGAATTGATTCCTTATTCTGTTCATTACGAAAGTGAAAGTCCATTCGCGTTAACACAAAAGCTGCAGTCGATAAAATCTCTTTCTACCATAAAAGGACCGCTAGTTCAAAAAGAAAATGGAAAGTATATTGTGGATTTAGCATCAAGATATTTTATAGAGAGTTATCCATATAGGTTGGCTATAGTAAAAGGATTAGCTGAGTTGTTAAAGATTCAAGTACCAAAAACTGATGAAGTTCTTTCTTGGTATTCACAGTTAGAGGAGAAAGAATACTATTTAGGCGGAAGCTTTGTGGGAAAGGATATTTCTGAATGCAATATACCTCAAAATAGTGGTATTATTACACTTAAAGATTTAATTAAACTTTATCAAATTTAAGGATTTTTGAATGAGTGATTATATATTTTTATTTGATTTAGATTCAACAGTTACAAAACAAGAGATTTTACCGACAGTTTCAGAAAAAATTGGTAAAGTAAATGAAATGAGATTACTGACTGAAGCAACTATGCAAGGTGAATTGCCATTTAAGACTAGTTTTCTTAAAAGAGTGGATATTTTAAAAGATATACCTGTTGAAGAAGTGAGAGATATTGTAAATAAAATTCCCCTAAATAAAGGAATTGCTGACTTTATTCGTAACAATCGAGACAGATGTTACATTGTGACTGGAAACTTAGATGTATGGATTGAACCTCTTATGAATCAACTAGGGATGGGTGAACATTTGTATTGCTCTAAAGCGAATGTTAAAGATAATAAAATTTCCCACGTAGTTAGTGTTGCCGATAAAGAATTGATAGCAAGACAATTTGTTCATCCGTTGGTTGTTATAGGAGATGGTGATAATGATTCAGGAATGGCTCGTTTAGCTGAAATTGCTATTGGATTTGGAGGAGTTCGAGAGATTGCACCATCCTTGCTAAGAAATATTGACTATGCATTTTTTAATGATATTACTTGTGCTAGGTTTTTAGAACAATTGTTGTAAGGCGGAATTAGAATGAATAAAGAAGATGTAACTGTTGTGATTTGTTGTGCGGGTATGGGAACTCGCTTAGGTATTGGTACTCCAAAAACTTTAGTTAATATCGAAGGAAAGCCTTTAATTATTCATATTTTAGATATGTTAAAGGATTATGATGATATTCGAATCGTTGTGGGATTTCAAGCTCAGAAAGTTATTAATGTTGTCAAAGAGTATCGAAAAGATATTGCTTTTGCTTTTAATTATGACTACGAAACAACAGGGGTAGCATCTAGTTTTTTAAAAGGAGCGGTAGGAGCAAGAAAGTATGTTGTTTCTATTGATGGTGATTTATTAGTAAACCCAGAGGATTTTGCCACTTTTATGTCGCTATCATTTGAGTGTATAGCTGGTAGTATTCCTAGTTCTGAGGAGACTATTTATTTAGTTACTAATGTAAACAAAGAAGTAATTGAGTTTTCGCAGAGCAGAACTTCTATAGAGTGGATAGGATTGATTAAGATTAAATCTTCCCGACTTCATCAATTTAAAGATAGTCTTATTGAAATGATGAAACAATATCTTCCACTACCTTTTGTCAAAGTGAGATCTAGAGAGATAGATACTTCAGATGATTATGATAAGACGGTACAGTGGTTTCGAGACGGTTGTATAGATTGATAGGAAGGAAATTTATTATGAATCAATTAACGATAGGTGTTTTAGGTGGTATGGGAACATATGCTACTATTCATTTTTTTGAACAGTATGCTCATGTATTTAATGCGGAAAAAGAATGGGAAAGACCTAGGATAATTATTGATAACCGTTGTACAATGCCTAGTCGAGTAAGAGCATTTTTATATGGAGAAAGGCGTGAGCAACTAGTAGAAGAAATGATTGAATCAATTGAAAATCTAGTTAAGTCGGGTGCTACAAAAGTTGTGTTAGCATGTAATACTTCCCATCTATTTATTCCTGAAATTATGACAAGAATTCCTCAATATATTGATTCAATTGTAAATATAATTGAAGTATGTGCAAAAAAAGTCATAGACGATCAAATTAAAGAAGTTTTTTTAATAGGTTCAGAAGGAACGATTGAATCAAGAATTTATCAAAATATCCTAGAAAGTCAAGGGATAAGATGTGTAGTGCCTCAAAAAGAGCAATATACAAATTTAAGGAAGTGTATAGAGAGTGTTAAGCAGAATGAATATTCTGACGAGATACGTGAAATTTTCCTTTCTTTAATCAATGAGCATACAGCCTGTATTTTAGGGTGTACAGAATTACCAATTTTATATGAGAAGTATTCGGCTGGCGTTAACTGTGAGTATATATATGATCCGTTATTTTTAGTTTTAAATCAGTTAAAGGAAGAATTTATAAATGAAAAAAATATTAACATTCGGAGTATATGATTTTTTACATTTAGGACATGTACGCTTATTTAAACAGTGTCACCTATTTGCAGATTATTTAATTGTGGCTGTACAAGATGGAGAATTTATTTTACAACATAAACCAGAAGCTGAAATTTTATATAGTACGGAAGAACGTGTTGAGATGTTAGAAGCGCTTAGAATTGTTGATAAAGTTGTTGTTTATCACAATGCTTCTCCGGAATTTTTATCTTCATTAGATTTTGATATTCTTGCATTAGGAGAAGATCATACTGCAGAGAGATTTACAGTATTAAAAAATTGGTGTCTTGCAAACGGCAAAAAAGTAGTTCACTTAAAAAGGACAAGTGGTATATGTTCATCAGATATTAAAAAAAGATTATCAGATGCACGCATATAGTATTTAGGGTTGATATATTGAAAATGAAAAGATTGTTAAAAAAATATGAGAGTTTATCAACTCCAATTAAAGCATCAATATGGTTTATAATTTGTATCTTCGTACAAAAAGGAATTTCAGTTGTCGTAACTCCTATTTTTACCCGCCTTATGTCTGCTTCAGAATATGGACAATATAGTGTTTTTGATTCTTGGCTTGGAATCATTACTATTTTTGTTTCCCTAAATTTAACATCAGGTGTCTATCTTCAGGGATTGGTCAAGTTTGAAGATAAAAAAGAAGAATATACTTCGTCTTTGCTTATTTTATCAACGTTGATTTCTTCTATTTTTGTAGTTCTATATTGTATATTTTGCAATTTAGTGAATGATTTATTAGGACTTAGTTTTGGTCAAGTGTTTGCTATGTTAATCATGATATGGACTACGGCTGTCTTTAACTTTTGGGCAGTAAGACAACGTGTAGCCTACAAGTATAAGATGCTTGTATGTATCACTTTATTAGTTTCTATTTTGAAACCACTGTTAGGTATACTAATGGTTTTAATTTCTAAGGATAAAGTGAACGCTAGAATTTATTCGATTTTAATTATAGAAATCTTAGTTTTTGTTCCTTTACTTTTTGTATTGTTAAACCATTCAAAACGCAAGGTAAATATATCATTTTGGAGATATGCCTTGGTTTTCAATATACCATTGATTCCCCACTACCTCTCTCAAACAGTTTTAAATAGTGCAGATAGAATAATGATAAATAATATGGTATCGACTGAAAAAGCTGGTATATATAGTTTAGCATACTCTATAGCTGGCTTAATGTCTTTATTTAATACTTCTATAATGCAAACTTTAAGTCCTTGGATGTATCAGAAGATAAAAAATAAAGAAGTAGATGCTATAAAATCAGTTGCATATTCAACAATGGTTATTGTTGCTTCGGTCAATCTAATTCTTATAATTTTAGCGCCTGAAGCTGTGAGAATTTTTGCTCCTCCGTCTTATTATGAAGCAATTTGGATTATTCCTCCTGTTGCTATGAGTATTTATTTTATATTTATCTACGATTTATTTGCTAAATTTGCATTTTATTATGAGAAAACAAAATTTATCATGCTTGCAAGTATTACGGGTGCCATTGTAAATATTGTACTGAATTATGTTTTCATAAAAATTTTTGGTTACATAGCAGCAGGTTATACTACTTTGCTTTGTTATATTATATACAGTATATGTCATTATATATTTATGAACAGGGTATGCGATTTATACTGTGAAGGAATCAGACCTTATGAGGTAAAAAAGGTAGTTCTTATTTCGATATTATTTTTATTGATAGGAAATCTTTTATTGATTACTTATGTTAGCATACTATTACGAATAACCATTATTATTAGCTTAATAGCTTATTTTTATATTAAAAGACAATTGGTTTCAGAAATGTTTTTCAAACTACTATTTCTAAAAAATAAAAGATAATTTGTATTAAATTTGCTGTAAGCGCTCCATAACGAGGTATCTAGTAATCCTCTCACTCCTCCAGTATACTGTTAGTAGAAAACAGAATTGGAGGCTATTGTGATGTCACAACCTATTGTTCCTTTGGAAACGCCCCAATCTCGTCGTTTTGATAAGAAAAACAAAAACGAGATGGTGCTGAAAATGCGTATTGGAAGAGTTGAACTAAGCTTGTTCCAATCTCTTCATCAAGAAACACTGGAAACTATTTTAGATAAGGTATTGCTCTATGGCGATTCATCTCAGTGATCTAGGCAAGGTCTATCTTGTCTGCGGGAAAACGGATATGAGACAAGGTATTGACTCGCTCGCTTATCTTATTAAACGTCAATTTGAATTAGATCCCTTTTCTGGTCAAGTTTTTCTCTTCTGTGGTGGCCGCAAAGATCGTTTCAAGGCCCTTTATTGGGATGGTCAAGGATTTTGGCTACTCTATAAGCGTTTCGAGAACGGGAAACTGACCTGGCCGAGTAATGAAAACGAGGTCAAAGCCCTGACACCTGAACAAGTAGACTGGCTGATGAAGGGATTTTCGATAAGCCCTAAAATAAACCCTACAAACAGTCGTGATTTCTATTGAAATCATGGCTTTCTTTTCGGTATAATAAAGAAAACTGGAGGGTGAGACTATGGAAGAGTTATTAGCCATTATTAAACAACAAGCAGCTGTTAACCAACAACTCACAAATGAACTTGCTCTCCTTCGTGAACAAGTAGCTTATCTGACACAAAAGCTCTATGGCAAGTCATCAGAAAAGGTTGTGTATCAACCTGGTCAGCTAAGTCTCTTCGAAGAAGAACCACTTCCTGAAGAAGACGCTAACTTGCCCAGGTGACACAGAAACGATTACCTATAAACGTAAGAAAACCAAGGGAATTCGTCAGGCTATTTTTAGTCAATTCACTCCAGAGATGGTTCATCATGAACTAAAAGGCGAAGACTGCACTTGTCCAGACTGTCACGGTCAGTTGAAAGAGATTGGTTCAACCGTCCAACGTCAAGAATTAATCTTTATTCCTGCGCAATTGAAGCGGATTGATCATGTCCAACATGCTTACAAATGTCAGGCGTGTAGCGAGAAGAATCTCAGTGATAAGATTGTCAAAGCTCCCGTCCCTAAAGCCCCTTTAGCACATAGCTTTGGGTCAGCCTCCATCATCGCTCATACGATTCATCAGAAATTCAATCTCAAGGTACCGAACTACCGCCAAGAAGAGGATTGGAATAAACTTGGCTTGCCTATCACACGGAAAGAAATCGCTAATTGGCACATCAAGTCTAGTCAGTATTATTTCGAGCCGATTTATGATCTTCTGCACGAGAAATTACTAGAACAGCCCATTCTCCATGCGGATGAGACTTCTTATAAGGTCTTGGAAAATGATAGCCAGTTGACCTTTTACTGGACCTTCTTGTCTGGGAAGCATGAAGAACAGGGAATCACTCTTTATCATCACGATAAAGGGCGGAGTGGCTTGGTTGTGAAGGAGTTTCTTGGAGATTACACAGGCTATGTACATTGTGATATGTGGTCGGCATATAGGCAGTTAGACAAAGCTCAGCTAGTTGGTTGTTGGGCTCATGTCAGAAGAAAGTTCTTCGAGGCGACGCCTAAGAAGGCAGACAAGACCTCTTTAGGAGCTAAGGGATTAAGGTATTGCGACCGCTTATTTGCTTTGGAGAATGACTGGGTTGACCTCTCTACTGAAGAGCGACTACATAAACGCCAGGCAGAGTTAGCCCCTTTGATGGATGAGTTCTTCGACTGGTGTCGTGAGCAGGCTGTTTTATCAGGTTCTAAATTGGGCATGGCCTTAGAGTATAGCCTCAAATACGAAACCACCTTCCGAACGATTCTCTCGGACGGCAATCTAGTCTTGTCCAACAACATAGCAGAGAGGGCTATGAAGACCTTGGTTATGGGGCGTAAGAACTGGCTTTTTTCTCAGAGCTTTGACGGCGCTAAGGCGACAGCCATCATCATGAGCTTACTAGAAACAGCTAAGCGTCATGATCTCAACACTGAGAAATACATGACTTATCTTCTAGAACATCTTCCTAGTGAGGAAAGCCTCGTAAATAAGAACGTTCTAGAGGCTTATTTACCGTGGGCGGAAAGTATTCAAAACAACTGTAAATAGAAAACATTCCAGAGTCCGTCCAGACTTTGGAATGTTTTTCAATATAACTCGTTATGGGGCGGTTACATTTTTTCGTTTTGATAAAAAAGAGAGTAAGCGTCCAATAAGTAGCAGCAACAAGGGCTTCGCTCTAGAATAAAAAAACAGTCATAAGACTGTCATTTATGAATCTTCATTACGAGGACTCTCAACCCGCTTTCAGATTCGAAGTTTTCGATGAGTACAAAACCGAATTTTTGATAAAACTGCAAAAGCTTAGGATTGTTGTCGCATTCTAACCAGATGTAGCGTGTATTAATGATACGTGCAGCTTCTTTGGCTTTGTCATAAGCGAGTGTCAGTATCTTGCGACCTGATATGGTATTGTTTGGTAAGCTGTAATTCTTTCCAAGTTGACCAATGAGATAACTATTGACTTGATGTCCACCGCTTTCCAATTTCCGCCCATGACGATTGAAGAGTTTCTGTTTGTTTTTACTAAGTGCCTGAAAATCCTTCTTGGAGAAGATGAGAGGCTTGTTAGCAAGCGAGAAGAAACCGACAAGGTCACCTGTTTGTGTATCAAAAACTAGATAAGTTGATGAAATACTTGATTTTTCAAACTCAATCGCTTTGGTATGTAAAAAGACCTCCACATCATGAACTGTGGAAGTTTCTACATTAATACTTTTAAAGGACTTAATAATGGTTTTGACATCATTAAGCCCTAGAGCATTTATCAAATCTGACAGTGAGAAAGCGTGTAATGTCATCGTTTTACTCCAAAAAACGCTTTTATCTCTTCCGGGTCACTAATATATTTTACATCCGAAACATCAACTGTTTTAGGAGTCACATCCTTGCGGAGTGCTTTTAGCAGGCTGTCCGCTGATTCAGGCGTGAAACTAAAGTCACTGGTAAATGTTTTTGTAGCCATATAAAAACCTCCTTTGTTAGCTAACTTTAGTTTATTGTAACATAAAAAGCTGCAAAAAAACAACAAAATGGCGTTTTTCCGACACAAAAGTGTATATTTTCGGTGAAAAGTAGTAGCAGTAACTAGCTGTGCCATATAGAAAGAGGGAGCGTGAAAGTCACAACCTCCGTTTTCACGAGTAGTTATGGTAGTATAAGTGATTGATTTCCTTTGAGGAATTGATAATTTTGTCGTTTTGATAAAAAGAGAAGCAAAATAATAATGAAAATGTACGCTGAAAAACTAGGTTAATCTTCATCTAAAATCAAAAAATCCCAAACTTTTTAAAGAAAAATACGAATAGATATATAGACACGATAGTGTTATCTAGATAAAAGATTAGGGAAGTGCTTATTTAAAGTAGTATTTTACGGTTATCACTAGTCTGTAATCAGTAAAATATGCTATAATAGAGTTGGGATATGTGTTGTGGAAGCATTTAGAAAGATTTTTAATCATACTAGGGATCGGTATCATGGTACATTATCCACTGAAGTTACTTCCTTAAAAGAAGGAATTCAGGTGGATTATAGTAAGAGAAATTGTGATTTTGGAATTGGTTTCTACCTAACTTCGAGAAAAGAGCAAGCTATTAAGTGGGCAAAAAGAAAGTTAGAGAATGTTCGAGGTTTTCATTCAAGCGTCTATCCTGTAGTGCTGTTGTTCAGATTGCATGGACAGCCGGTAGCTGGTACGAAGGTTTTTGAGATTGATGAGAAATTCTTTGATTTTATTTACAGCAATCGTGTGCAATTGGATGTTAAAAAAGGTAAAACTAATCATGAGTATCTCATGGTTCAGAATGTAGACAAACCTCACAATTCAGAAAAACATTACAATGATATTTAAATTTCTGTAGTTTTAAGGTTAGAAAATTTGCGAGCGTAGCGAGCACAATACCGCCACCTCCGCCGTGCTAAAAGTGGGAGTGAGACAGAAGTCGTGATTTCGTTGAAATCGACTATCCTCGCTCCTTTGTTTCTGGGCTCGGGCTAAAATAATCCACTGGATTATTTTACTCCGAAGGAAGTCGCTGATGTCCGAAAGCACATGAGGATGGTGGCAATAAAAAGACTTTTTCTTCAAGCTGAATCATGAGTATCCCATGGTTTTTGGTCCCGTAATTGATGGACAAATTACTCAACTAAAAGAGATTTTGAAAGATTACAAAGAACATCAAAAAGAGTTGGATGAAGTAGTCGAGCGTTTATTAGGAAACTATCAAGAAGACAATCAGCTTTGTATCTGTCATCAGAGTGTTGCAGATAGATTTGTATTAGTGGAGGAGGAGAAAATTTATGTTAACAGTTACTGAAAGAGTACGTTTAAGAGAAGATGTAGAGCAATATATTGAGAGAAATCACCATGTAGAGCCTGCTACGGTTGAGGTGGTGTCAGATGTCGTGTTGAACAATTGGTTTGCGGAATTGGATGCTGGTGGTTCACACCTCACAGCAGATTTAATTGCGGCCGATATCGTTGACATTGCGAACAAGTATTGTAGCTAATCATTTTTAAATCGATGAATCATACAGGATGAGGGAGCAGGTATCTCTGTTCTCTTTTTAAGTTTAACCGTAACCGCCCAATAACAAGGTACCTATCCAACCACTCCCACCTCCAGTATACTGTTAGTAGAAAATCGAACTGGAGGCTATTCTGATGAGCCAACCTATCGTTCCTTTGAAAGTTCCCTTATCTTGTCGGTTTGATAAGAAAAATAGTGCTGAAACTGCGTATTGGACGCTTACCCTTTATTCAATTCATATGGTTATTGACAGCCTGAGCTAGATGGGGTATAGTGGTGATAGATAGCATGAGAGTTTTAGGAGAAAGCTATGGGACATCAGTATGTATTAACAGTAGTCATCCCTGCTTATAATATGGAGCGCTATATTGCACGAGCGATTGAGTCATTATTTGCTAGTGATGAGCAGTATTGGAGTTGTTTTGAGGTTTTGGTAATCAATGATGGAAGTACCGATCATACGGTAGAGATGATTAAGGCTTGCATGGAGCAGTTAGATGGAGCTTCTATTCGCTTGATTTCAAAAGAAAATGGTGGACATGGTTCTGCTATCAATTGTGGAATTTCTGAGACAAAGGGAGCTTATCTGAAGATTCTGGATGGCGATGATTGGGTGGATAAGCCTGCTTTTGAGGCATTATTGGATGCTTTGAAAGACAGTGAGGTAGATATGCTTGTGACCGATTTTACCAAGCAAATTCCTGCCTATGGACAATCTATACTAGAACAGCCTGTAGATTCTTCGTTGACAGGACTTGTGCAGTCTACTCTTCCACCCAAGCGTTTACCCATGCATAGTTTGACCTATAAGACTGCTTTGTTACAGAAACATCCATTTCGTTTGACAGAAGGAATCTACTATGTAGATGTGGAATATAGCCTATTTCCTATGCAGTATGTCACATCATGGCTCTATCTTCCTTTAAATGTTTACCAGTATTTATTTGGTAGGAAAGGGCAAAGTGTGACTCTTGATTCCTTGGTGAAAAATGCGCCTCACCATTTACAAGTGCTGAAGAATGTTCTGCTATTTCGGCAGAATATACCGTCAGACTCACCTCTTCAAGCAATGACAGAAGATACGATCATTTCCATGCTTGAAGTACAAGAGATGATTAATCATCATTCTCCTCACCAAGAAGAATTGCAGCAAGAGACAGAAGAGCTAATCAAGCAGTATCAGCTCAATCAGCTAGTTTAAGAGAGCAGAGCTTGTATTTATATTATAGTGGATTGAGAAAGGGCAAGGAGCTGCAGATAGAAAGCGACTTAACGATGTCCTAATACTCTATAAAAATCAAAATCTGACTAGCTTCCACAATTGAGAATTGTGGAAGGCTGGAAATAGAACGAGCACAGCTCGCCCCTTTGAACCACTAGTTCGGACTAATGGTAGCTGAGGATTATTGCATAATCCTTATTTCCAACCTTCAACAGTCCACAGGACTGTTGAAGCAAGGTGAGTTAACGACGTCAGACTTTGATTTTTGACGAGTATAACCTTTATTCAATTCACTATAGCATTAGCTAGCTACATTGATTTGGAAACCAAGGAGGAAGTGTGATGTTCACTATAACCCCGATGCTAACGGATGAGGAAAAAGAAGCTAAGGCCTATGTTCACTGGAAGTCCTGGCAAGAAGCCTATTCCCGCTTGTTACCAGATCATTTCTGGAAAGAGTATACCTTGGAACGCTGTCGCAAATGGGCGTTTGACTATCCTAATGATGTCTTTGTCGCAAAGATAGAGGATAAGGTTGTCGGCTTTGTTTGTTGCACAGCTTCTCAGCAGGAAAACTTGGAGAATGCCGGAGAGATTTATGCTATTTATATTTTAGCAGAATATTACGGACAGCAAATCGGCTATCGTCTGATGCAGTTTGCCTTGGAACAGCTGAAGGAGTTTCAACAAGTTTCGCTTTGGGTTTTGGAAGGCAATGAACGAGCCATTCGCTTCTACGAGCGTGTCGGATTTCGGTTTGACGGAATCAGTAAGGTGGTCCGTTTGGGCGAGGACCTGATTGAAAAAAGAATGCTGTATACAGTCTAAGGAGGAAGTATGTCGCGGAAGGAATTGGTCACGCTGACCAATATGTGCTTAATTGAGGATAGTGAGGGTCGTGTAGTAGTGCAACGTAGAGATCCCAAACTGTATCGCTGGTCAGGTCTTGCATTTCCGGGAGGACATATTGAGTCTGGTGAGAATTTTCATGATTCAGTTGTCCGAGAAGTTTTGGAAGAAACAGGCTTGACGATTAAACATCCTCAATTGGTTGGGCTAAAGCATTGGCCGGATAAGGATGGTCATCGCTACATCGTTTTTCTTTATAAGGCGAAGCATTTCTCTGGTCAGCTACAATCAAGCGATGAGGGACAAGTCTTTTGGCTTCCCAAAGCCGAATTATCTCAGATGGATTTGGCCTATGATTTACTAGAAGTTTTAAAGGTTATGGATGATCCAAGTCTGTCAGAATTTTTCTATACGCAAAAAGATGAAAATGGAGAATGGGATAAGCATTTTCGATAATCAGTGAGCAAGTCCAGAAGGGATACTGGGCTTGTTTTCATGTTTTAGATTTAGCATAGTTTTGCATTTTTTATCAAAAAATGAATAAAAATACAAAATAAGGTTGACAAATGAATAAAAATACTTTACAATAAGATTATCTTTTGAAAAAAGGAGAAAATAGGATGAAAATGAAAGAAAAAGTCCGATGATATAGAGGGTTTACTAAGGTTTGAAGATTGTATAGTGAATGGAATAACGGTTAGGACATCGTTATACTCTATAAAAATCAACATCTGACTAGCTTCCACAATTGAGAATTGTGGAAGGCTGGAAATAGAACGAGCACAGCTCGCCCCTTTGAACCACTAGTTCGGACTAATGGTAGCTGAGGATTATTGCATAATCCTTATTTCCAACCTTCAACAGTCCAGTAGACTATTGAAGGTTGGATATGGAGTAATCCCCGATTAATGCCAGTTCTATCTGCAGCTCCTTGCCTTGTCCGATTCCTTTCTTAATACACTATAATAAAGAAACAGAAAAAGAGGAAAAAAGATGAAATTGAAAAAAATGATGACAGCAACAGTTGCTCTTGTGGCGGGTTTGAGCTTGGCCGCATGTGGTGGTTCTAGTAAGGATGCGGGTAAGGATCCATTAGAAAAAATCAAAGAAAAAGGCAGCTTGGTGGTTGCGACCAGTCCAGACTATGCGCCATTTGAGTTCCAAACCTTGGTTGAAGGGAAAAATAAGGTTGTCGGAGCGGATATTCTGCTGGCTGAAAAATTGGCAGAACAATTGGGCGTGAAATTGGAAGTTTCATCCATGAACTTTGACAATGTCCTAAATAGTGTGCAAAATGGCAAGGCTGATATTGCTATTGCAGGACTATCTGTGTCTGAAGAACGCTTGAAGGTCTTTGACTTTTCAGATGCCTACTACAAGGTAAAGGATATGCTTCTGGTGAAACAAGATGCCGTCAAGAGTTTTGGGTCAATAGAGAGTTTGGCGGGTAAAAAAGTAGCTGTTCAAAAAGGAACAACTCAAGAAACTTATGCCAAAGAGGAGTTGAAAGATTCCAGTATTGTTTCTCTGACCCAAGTAGGAGAAGCAATCAATGAGTTGAAATCCGGTCAAGTCGATGCTGTTTTATTGGATTCTCCAGTCGCATTAGGTTATACATCTCAAAATAAGGATCTTGCTGTTGCAGATATTGCCTTCCCAGAGACTGAGGCGAATACAAAGGCTATTGCCATGTCAAAAGACAGCGGTGAATTAAAGACAGAAATCGATAAGATTATTAAAGGACTTGTGGAGAGTGGTGAGTACGAAAACTACTTGAAAGAAGTTGCCAAATATACAGCAGTTGAATAGAAAAATCCCCAATCCAGCATTTGGATTGGGGTTATGTGTATCTAGCGAAGGCCTGAAAGAGGCAAGTCTAGTTACTAGGGAAGTCAATATGCATCAAATATTCCTAGTCTATCTTACAAATCAGGTATTTTTTACTGAATTTTTCTAGCCTAGGCACAAAGTCAGACATTTTTCGCTGAATAATTTCTCTCCTAGGAGCTAAGTCTGCTATATTTCGTTGCGTTTTTGCAGACTAGGAGCTAGGTCTGCTATTTTTCATTGCATTTTTCCAGCCTAGCTACTAAGTCTGGTATTTTTCGCTGTGTTTGTCAATCCTAGATGCAAGGTCTGCAAATTTCGCTGAATTTTTCTCGCCTAGGCACTTAGTGAGAAATATTCTGCTCATTTTTTCTAGTCACTATCTGCTGAACTGTCTAGGCGGCTAAGATAGTAGGTCGTTAAGCGTGGTATGGTGATGCGTGCGCCGTCTTTATCTGCTTTCAATGTGAAAGTTTCGGTTGGAATGGCATTGGAAGAAAAGACTAGTTGGTACTCAGCCCCTTCTGGGAGATCCAGTTGCAAATCGTAAACCTCTTGATCATTGAAGTTATTGACGACTAGGATTTCTTCCTCGTCGCTGTAACGGCAAAATGCATAGCAGTTGGCTTCTTCTAGGATTTTTGCCCATTTAAAGCCTTTTTCATGGACTTGGTAATCATACTTCCAGAAAGCATCATGCTGACGGTAGAAGTTGGTGAGGGTCTTCATCATTTGAGCAAAGGATTGATGGATTGGAAAGTCGAGTAGGCTCCAGTCCATTTGGGTATACTCATGCCATTCGCGAATATGGCCCCATTCATTTCCCATAAAGAGTAGTTTTTTACCGGGATGGGCAAAGAAGTAACTGTAATAAGCACGCGCCAGATGGAATTTGTCTTCGTAGTCACCGTTCATTTTATTGACAATAGACAGTTTTCCATGAACCACTTCGTCATGGGAGAGGGGAAGAATGAATTGCTCACTCTGGTTGTAGTACATTCCAAATGTAATTTCCTTGGCATGGTGTTTGCGGAAAATAGATGGTCGCTCCATATGTTTCAGCGTATCATTCATCCAGCCCAAGTCCCATTTCATGTCAAAGCCAAGTCCGCCTTCTTCAAGGGCATGCGTAACCTTTGGATAACTCGAAGAGTCTTCAGCAATCATCACCACACCCTTGTATTCGGTATGAATCAAGGCATTGACCCGTTTGATAAAATCAATAGCTGTGTGGTTGAGCTTGTCATCTTCTGTTTCCCCTCGCCAATAGAGGAGATAAGACAAGGCATCAACACGAATACCGTCAAAATGAAATTCGTTTAGCCAGTATTTGATGTTGGATAAGAGGAAGGAGCGTGTGACACCTTTTCCAAGGTCAAAATTGGCTGTACCCCACTGTTGGTTTTCTCGGTCGCCCTCAACCTCGTATTCATAGAGCCAGCTACCGTCAAATTGGTAGAGCCCATGGGCATCCTTGCAGAAGTGGAGAGGTACCCAGTCAAGAATCACACCAATTCCTGCTTGGTGGCATTGGTCAATGAGGTATTTCAACTCGTCTGGTTTACCGTAACGACTGGTTGGACTGTAGTAACCAGTCACCTGGTAGCCCCAAGAAGCGTCTAGCGGGTGTTCTGTGATGGGCAAGAGTTCAATATGGGTAAATTGATGCTCTTTGACATAGTCGATGAGTAGGGGCGTTAATTCTTTGTAAGTATAAAAGGGATTTGCACCGTCTTCATTTACCAGTTTTTGCTTCCAAGAGCCGAGATGGACTTCATAGACAGAAAAAGGTGCTTCTTTAAAATCATAGTTGACCCGTTCATACATCCATTTCTCATCTTTAAATTTATAGCGAGGATTGTAGGTAATTGAAGCGGTATTGGGCCGGAGTTGGCTATAGAAAGCATAGGGATCAGCCTTATAGAGTTCTCTGCCGTCATGGGTGACGATGAGATACTTGTAATCTTCAAGCGACTTTAGTCCGTCAATATAGAGTTGGAAAACACCGTCTAGTTCGCGCTGCATCGGGTGGGTCTTTTGCCAATTATTAAAGCTCCCCACCACAAAGATTGTTTGAGCATTGGGTGCAAAGACACGAAATTCAGTTCCAAGGATTTTATTTTTTTCCTTGATGATATGCGCTCCCAATTTTTCATAAAGACTGGTATGTTCACCAGTATGCAAATAATATAAATCAAGATCTGTGAAGGTCATGTATTCTCCTTCCTAAAAGGGGAGTGGAAAAGAACTCGGATTATGGTGAATGGAATAAGGGTTAGGACATCGTTCAGTTGCTTTGCTTCAATAGTCCAGTAGACTGTTGAAGGTTGGAAATAGGGATTATAGAGTAATCCTCAATTACTGCCAGTTCTATCTGCAGCTCCTTGCCTTGTCCTAGTACTTTTTCAATCTACTATCTTTAAAAAGAGTTCGTCTGATCACACCCACAAAGTTGATCAGCCCTCTTTGAAGCTTAAAAAGCGAACAAAGAGGGCAATCAACTACTACGTTATTCTATTTTTACACATTTTTTCTGCTCAGCCGCAGGTAGGATCGGCTTGTCAATTCTTAGTAGGTGATTTCATTATAGAGATCGATATAGCGGCTAGCAGAGGCTGTCCAGCTGACATCAGCTGTCATGGCTTGACGAATCAATTGTTGCCAATCTTCTGGACGATTATAGTAGGTATCAAGGGCTAAATCATATACTTGCTTCATGTTGTAGGCATCCTTGCCCCAGAAACTAAAGCCACGCCCTTCTTTGGTCATACCATTGTAAGGAAGGACGGTATCGCGCAAGCCCCCGGTCTCACGGACAAGTGGGAGTGTACCATAGTGCATAGAAATCAGCTGACTGATGCCACATGGTTCAAACATAGATGGCATGAGAAAGAGATCACTCGCTGCGTAAATCTGGTGTGCTAGGGGTTCATTGTAGCCTTGATAGAAGGCAAATTTATCCGGATAGGCATCTTTGAAATAGTGGAAGGCATGTTCGATGTCTGATTCTCCATTTCCAAGAATGACAAACTGTACATGGGCCTGTAAGAGCTGGTTGAGGACTTCTGTTAAGAGATAGAAGCCTTTTTGCCAGGTTAGGCGAGATACGATACCGATTAAGATGACGTGTTCATCTTGTGGCAAGCCAAACTGGGCTTGAAGGGCTAGTTTATTTGCCTTTTTATTGTGAATGGTTTCCAGTGAGTAGTGGTGTGACAGGTACTCATCTGTCTGGCTATTCCAGGTATCGTAGTCAATTCCATTGACAATTCCTAATAGGTCATGGCGGCGCAATTCTAAGACATGCTGCATGTGTTCGCCAAATTCTTCTGTTAGGATTTCCTGCGCATAGGTTTCAGATACGGTAGTTACCTTATCTGCGTAGAGAATCCCTAATTTCATAAAGCTGATACAGTCATCATGGAAGCGGGCAATACCGTCTACATAGTAGCTGTAATCCATTCCCAAAGCTGACCAGAGAGCTTGTTTGTTGAAAATTCCCTGGAAGGCTAGATTGTGAATGGTAAAGACATGCTTGATGGCACGAAATTCTTCACGATAGCTATAAAAAGTCCGACATAGGAATGGAATGGCAGCCGTGTGCCAGTCATGGCTATGAATGACATCTGGGAAGAAGTGGAGTGCTTCTAACAAGCGACAGGTTGCGTGTTGAAAGAAACCAAAGCGCATGGCATCGTCATCGTAGCCGTAGAGATCTTTGCGCTCAAAAAAGTCACGGTGTTCGATGAAGTAGAAGGTAACCCCGTCCACCACTTGTTGGTAGACATTGGCCATAGACTGGATATCGCCTGCCCGTACATCAAAACTCGAAACATAGTCAAAGTCTGCATGATGATGAACAGCGATTTTGAGATAGAGTGGGAGAACAACTCGCACATCCATTCCTTGTTTGACCAATTCTTTGGGCAAGGAGCCAATCACATCAGCCAATCCACCTGTTTTGATAAAGGGAAGACCTTCTGAAGCGACAAAGAGAACAGATTTTTTGGACATAGTTCCTCCTAGATAACTTGATAGGCTTTCAGATAGGCAGGTGCTGTCGCACTTCCTTTAATGTCAACTGGGTGGGCAATAGTGGTTGCCTTATCAATAATAGCATTTTCAATATTGGCACCGCTCTTGATGGTTACACCGTTTAGAATGATAGAATTTTTAATCACAACGCCTTCTTCGATGACGACATCCCGGTCGATGACGGAATTTTCTACCTGACCATTGATATTTCCACCATTTGAAATCAAGCTACGTTTGACATCTGCCAGTGGTCCGTAAAGACATGGAGAGCTGTCGCTTGTTTGTGTATGGATTGGCCAGTTGTGCTTGAAGAGTAATTTCCGTGTATCTTGATCAATGAGGTCAAGCTGCGTTTGGAAGTAGGCTTCAACAGTATTGATACAAGCAACAAAATCGCGATGGGCATAGCCCACAATCTTGTACTGCTCGACAACGTCTCGTAAAATGTCTTTGAGCCAGTAGAGAGAAGAGACCTTATTGGCACGTTTGATTAGCTCGACAAAGAGCGTTCGTTTCATGAAGTAGGCTTCAAGGGAAACAGGACGGTTCTTGTATTTACCGTGATTTTCTTCAAATTCAATAATCCGTTTGTCTTCGCCAAATTTGAGGGTTTGGCAGCCGATGAAGTTTTCTTTGGCATTTGTGACATTTTTATACAAGACAGTAATATCAGCCTTGGTTGCTAAATGTTCGTCTAGTAATTTTGAGTAGTCTTGGCTGTAGATAAAGTAGGACGGCGCAATCAGGACATATTCCTTATTTGAATTTTCAATGTAGTGGATATGGTCTGAGAAGGCCTTGATATCGTGTTGATAGATTGAGTTAAAATCTGTTGCGCTGTTGAGCAAGCGTAATTTTCCACGTTTACTGTTGATGTTGTAATGTTTACCAGTTCCGACGTGCTGAATGGTTGAGCGCATTTTTGCTGGCATATAGACTTGGAAATCACTGATTCCAGAGTTGGACATGTTGGATAGAACAAAGTCGATTAAGCGGTAGCGTCCCAAGAAACCAAAGGCTTGAACGCCGCGGTGATCCATGACATCTCCAAAATGCACATTATTTCCTTCGATATTGACAATTCCTAATGTATTTCTTAGCATGGTAATCCTTTCTTACTTGCTTACGTTTTTATCAATCAAGAGAATAGAGTCAGCAGTACCGGATAGTTTGGTTCCTTCTGCAATCTTCACATTTTCCGCAACAATGGCATAATCTAATTGTACATTTTCACCAATCGTAGCGCCAGGTAGTAGGACAGAATTTTTTACGGAAGCTCCGTGGTTAACCAGTACATTTGTTGAAACGACAGAATGTTCAACACTTCCCTCAATAATTGCTCCCTTGTCGATATAAGCGCTACGGACAGTTGCGTTTGAACCGATAACTTGGGCAGGAGAGCCAGAGTCTTCTGAGTAGATTCTCCAAGATGAATCAGATAGGTCTAGGTCATCGGCATGGTCAATCAAGTCCATGTTCGATTCCCAAAGGCTGTTGACAGTTCCTACATCTTTCCAGTAGCCACGGAATGGGTGAGCATAGAGGCGCTTGCCGTCTGCCAAGTATTTTGGAATAATATCGTGCCCAAAGTCGTGTGATGACGTATCTAGCTTATCATCTTCAAGAAGATATTTCCGGAGGGTCTTCCAAGTAAAGATGTAAATTCCCATTGAAGCGAGATTGCTCTTTGGCTTAGCTGGTTTTTCTTCGAATTCTTCGATACGGTACTGGCTATCGGTATTCATGATACCAAAACGTGATGCTTCTTTCATCGGTACTTCGATAACGGCAATCGTTGCATCTGCTTCGTTTTGGATATGAGTGTCCAACAATTTGTCATAGTTCATCTTGTAAATGTGGTCACCAGATAAGATGAGGACATATTCTGGATCGTGCAAGTCAACGAAGTCGATATTTTGTGTAATAGCATCGGCTGTTCCCTTGTAGAGACCGAATCCTTCAATTTTTTCACTTGGAGGAAGCACAAAGACACCAGAGCCTTGCACATCTAATCCCCAACGTTGAGATTGGGCAACGTAAGAGTTGAGTAGGACAGGCTCGTATTGCGTTAAAACACCAACAATGTCAATTCCTGAGTTTGCACAGTTACTGAGAGGGAAGTCAATAATGCGGTATTTTCCACCGAATGCAACAGCAGGTTTTGCAACTTTTTTGGTCAAGCCTTCCAAGCGCGTTCCACGTCCGCCGGCAAGAATCATTGCTAATAATTTATTTTGTGCCAAAATAGATCACTCCTTATATATAAGATAGACTTATTATAGCATAAATAAAAACATAATGGAAGCGTTTTCCGAAAGAATAGATGAATAATTTTCACTTATTCTTGCGGTACGCTTTCACTATGTTTTTTACAGTTTTTTTCCGTTGAAAGAAGCTAGTTTCCATCAAACTTGACTTCGTCTAGGAGGTAGCTGATAAATTTTTCACCCATTTCAGAAAGAATGGTCTTTTCATGCTGAATGTAGACTAATTCAATCTCGTCATCATAGTCAAGAGGAATCGAGACAATATTATCACCATTTAAATTGGAATTTAAAATCCCTGTAGCAATCGTGTAGCCGTCTAGTCCGATTAGTAGGTTGAATAGGGTTGCACGGTCGGAGACAACAATTGATTTTTTATGGTGTTCTTGAGATAGAATCTCTTCTGAGAAGTAGAAAGAATTGTGGATTCCTTGCTCGTAGCTGAGGTAGGGAAAATCTGCCAAATCTTCTAGGCTAATGAGTTCTTTTTGGGCGAGGGGATTGGTCTTGCTGACAAAGACATGGGGTCTTGCTGTAAAGAGGTGGGTATGGCTTAGGCGGTGGTCATCAAGTAGCTTTAAGAGGACATCTCGGTTAAAGCTATTTAAAAAGAGGACACCGATTTCAGAACGGAAATTCTTCACATCATCGATAATTTCCCAAGTCCGTGTTTCCCGTAAAAAGAGTTCGTAGTCTTCCATATCTGTTTCTTTTAGCAGAGAAACAAAGGCGTTGACCACAAAGGCGTAATGCTGAGAAGAGACACTAAAGAGTTGGCGTTTTGCGCCGGGATTTTTATAGCGTTCTTCTAGGAGTTCAGTCTGCTCCACGACTTGTCGGGCATAGGAGAGAAATTCCATACCGTCTCTGGTCAAGGTAATGCCTTTGGGATTGCGGTAAAAAATCTCAATACCCATTTCTTTTTCCAAATCGCGAACAGCGTTGGATAGGCTAGGTTGGGTGATAAAGAGTTGTTTGGCAGCTTCGTTCATGCTGCCTGTTTCAGCAATTTTAATGATGTAGTGTAATTGTTGGATTCTCATATCTCTATTGTAACATGATTTGACAAAAAAAGGCGAAAAATGTATAATGCAAGATAAGAAAACCTTTAATTGAGTCCAGAGAGGCAAAAAAGGCGAATACAGATAGTAAGAACCTATATTCACAGCTCAGCAGTTCTATTTAGAGCTTATGAATACAGGTTCTAAGAGACGAGCGATTTTAGGCAGGTAGCGCGCATGATTCACAAAGATGTGAGAAGGAGGGGGCTACTAGAGTTGGAATTGCAAAGGCTCATTCTTTTCGTGTAACCTTGCCTCGTGGCAAGGTTATTTTTTGTAGGAGGAAGTATGATTCTAAAAGAGATGATGACCGTTGTTCGTCAAGATTGCTTGGCCCCGAAAATATTTTCTCTCATTCTAAAAGGAGAAATGGTGAGAGAGATGAAGCCTGGTCAATTTCTTCATTTGCGGGTACCAGATCAGGCCATGCTTCTCCGACGTCCCATTTCGATTTCAGAAATTGATGTTGATCGGCAAGAAGCCCGTTTGATTTATCGGGTGGAAGGTCAGGGCACCGCTGTTTTTTCTCAGATGCAGGCAGGCGATGAGATTGATGTCATGGGGCCACTTGGAAATGGCTTTTCTCTTGATCATCTAGAATCAGGCCAAACCATTCTCGTTATCGGAGGTGGCATTGGTGTTCCTCCCTTGGTGGAACTTGCCAAACAAGCTCATCAAAGAGGAGTCAAGGTGGTTTCTGTAATTGGGTTTGCTGATCGTCAGGCGGTCATTTTAGAAGAGGAATTGCAACGCTACGGTCAAGTATTTGTCACGACGGATAATGGTAGCTATGGTCAAAAAGGCTATGTTTCGACAATCGTTGATGACTTGTCCCAAGCGTTTGATGCAGTTTATGCCTGCGGAGCGCCGGCTATGATGACCTATGTGGACCAGCGTTTTGAAGATCATCCGCATGCCTATCTCTCTCTTGAGGCTCGTATGGCCTGTGGAATGGGAGCTTGCTACGCCTGTGTAGTTCGTCCTAAAGGTGGCAAGGAACATGAAAATAAGCGTGTCTGTAAGGAAGGTCCCGTCTTTCCAACAGGTAGTCTTGTATTGTGAGAAAGGAGCATGAGATGACAGAAAATCGTTTGAAAATCTCCCTACCAGGACTTGACTTGAAAAATCCGATTATCCCAGCTTCAGGCTGTTTTGGTTTCGGTCAGGAATACGCAGACTATTTTGATTTGAATCGCCTTGGCTCCATTATGATTAAGGCGACGACCCAAGCACCTCGCTATGGCAATCCAACGCCACGAGTGGCTGAAACCCCGTCTGGGATGCTCAATGCCATTGGTCTACAAAATCCCGGTGTCGATGCAGTTCTTGCAGAGAAATTACCCTGGCTGGCACAGCATTTTCCAGATCTTCCCATTATCGCAAATGTCGCCGGCTTCTCCAATGAAGAATATGCCTATGTGGCTGGAAAAATTTCCCAAGCTAAGAATGTAAAAGCAATCGAACTAAATATTTCCTGTCCCAATGTAGATCACGGCAATCATGGTCTCTTGATTGGTCAGGTGCCAGAATTAGCCTATGAAGCGGTGAAAGCTGCGGTGGCAACCTCCAGCGTGCCTGTCTATGTCAAATTGACTCCTAGTGTGGCAGATATTAGCTTACTGGCAAAAGCAGCAGAAGATGCAGGAGCAAGTGGCTTGACCATGATTAACACCCTAGTGGGGATGCGGTTTAATCTAAAAACTCGCAAGCCAATTATTGCCAATGGGACAGGCGGTATGTCAGGCCCTGCGGTCTTTCCTGTTGCACTAAAGCTGATTCGTCAAGTGGCTCAAGTAACGGATCTTCCTATTATTGGCATGGGCGGGATTGATTCTGCTGAAAAAGCGATTGAGATGATGATTGCGGGCGCTTCAGCCATTGGTGTTGGGACAGCCAATTTTACTGATCCCTTTGCTTGTCCAAGCATTATCGAGGATTTGCCAAGGGAAATGGACAAATATGGTATCACAAGCTTGGAAGACTTGCGCCGTGACATTCGTCAGGAATTGCGTTCTTCGTTAGGATAGCGGTTGACAATCGCCAGATGAATTAGTACAATGTGTGTAGTAGAATGCAAACAGTAAACATCCGATAAAACCCTTTAACTCAGTCCAGAGAGGCTAGAAAGGTATTCATGGAAAACTAGGGTCTACCCTTCTTTTCGTGCAACCTTGTCTCATCTGGCAAGGTTCTTTTTGTAGAGAGGAAAGAATATGAGAGAAAAACGTCCCGTGATTGCTCTTGATTTTCCAGCTTTTGATCAGGTCAAAGCCTTTTTAGCCCTTTTTCCCAGTGATGAAAGTCTGTATGTCAAGGTCGGCATGGAATTATATTATGCGGCTGGTCCAGAAATAATCCGTTATATCAAGAATTTGGGGCATAGCATTTTCCTAGATTTGAAACTGCATGATATCCCAAATACCGTCGAATCAGCTATGCGGGTTCTAGCAGATTTGGAAGTTGATATGACAAATGTGCATGCGGCTGGTGGTGTCGAAATGATGAAAGCAGCTAAGCGTGGCTTGGGGGAATCAGCCATTTTGATAGCGGTGACCCAGTTGACTTCGACTTCTGAAGAGCAGATGCAAGCAGACCAAAATATCCAAAGCAGTTTACAAGAATCAGTCTTACATTATGCTCAAAAGACCTATGAAGCTGGTCTAGACGGTGTGGTATGTTCGGCTCAGGAAGCGGCAGCTATCAAGCAAGTGACCTCTGAAGACTTTGTTTGTTTGACCCCAGGAATTCGTCCGAAGGGTGCAGCAGTCGGAGACCAAAAGCGAGTAGTCAGTCCAGCAGATGCCTATCGGATTGGGAGTGACTATATCGTTGTCGGTCGTCCGATTACGCAGGCAATAGACCCTGTTCAAGCCTACCGCACTATTTATAAAGAATGGAATCAACTATAGAATACAGGAATCAAAAAGGAGTACATGATGACATTATCAAGAGAAATTGCAGCACACTTGCTCGATATTAAGGCCGTATATTTGCAACCAGAAGAACCATTTACTTGGGCATCTGGCATTAAATCACCGATTTACACAGACAATCGGATTACCCTTTCTTATCCAGATACTCGTAGCTTGATTGAAAATGGTTTTGTTGAAAAAATCAAAGAAGAATTTCCTGAAGTAGAAGTGATTGCAGGAACTGCAACTGCAGGAATTCCTCATGGAGCGATTATTGCAGACCGAATGAACTTGCCATTTGCTTATATTCGTAGCAAACCAAAAGACCACGGAGCAGGCAATCAGGTAGAAGGTCGCATCGTGAAAGGGCAAAAGATGGTCGTGATTGAAGACCTGATTTCGACTGGCGGTTCTGTACTTGATGCAGTAGCAGCAGCAGAGCGTGAGGGTGCAGATGTCTTAGGTGTGGTCGCTATTTTCACCTATGAATTGCCAAAGGCGGATGCTAATTTTGAGCAAGCAGGTGTGAAATTGGTGACCTTATCGAACTATACTGAGCTGATCAAGGTAGCCAAGGTACAGGGGTACATCAATGCGGACGGTTTGACCTTGCTGAAGAAATTTAAGGAAAACCAAGAAACGTGGCAGGATTAGTTTTGTTTTTAAACATTGTGGAGCTGGACAGTTTATCAGCTCCCTTTTTGTAACAATAGAAATCTTTTATCGAAAATGCTATAATGAGCAGTATGTATCAGTTATTTTTTAAGTGTCTGCAAAAAATAATGTGGCTTCTGCTTCTGTTTTGGCTAGCGGTTGTGGTCAAGCATTTACTAGCTCTGCCTTGGATTGGGATTGGTCTTACTGTCATTATTGGCCTTCTCTATCTTGTCAAAAAAGAGCTGCTGGGTAGGGCTTATGCCTATGCCATGTGTCATAAAAAAGTCTTGTTGACCCTTGCGCTGCTGTTTCAAATTGCGGTAGTGTTATCTGCCAATCTGCTGGTCAGGCGAGATGCTGCGGTAGTCATCACAGGGGCTTTACATCTGATAGAAGAGCAATCAATCTCCAATTATCTGACACGGAATCCTAATAATCTGGCCCTGTTTTTATATGCCAGAGGACTTTATCATCTGTTTGGACAGGCTACTATTTGGCTACTCCAAGTTTTAGGAATCCTTTATATGAACGGGACGGCTTATATTCTGTACCGAGTTGGTCGTGATTTCTCTAGTCAGCGAGTTGCAGATATGGTCTTTAGTCTCTACCTAGTCTTGCTTGGCTTTTCGCCCTATGTCATTCAAACCTATACAGATATTACATCCCTTCCATTTTTGGCAGCTCAGCTCTACCTAATGGTAGCGCTGTTAAAAGAGGAGGAGAAAGGTACTCAACGCTTGTGTTTGTTGGGCTTGGTGACTGCGCTTGCGAGCGTTCTTCGTCCTACTGCCTTGGTGATTGTGATTGCCTTTGGTATGGTCTTGTTTTTGAAAGGAAACTGGCAACGGTTTATCCATGCGATGGCTGTCTTGGGTTGTAGTTTTGGGCTAATCTTTGGCAGCTTGAGCTATGGAATGAATCAGCAGAAAGAAGTAAAGATTGTCCATGATGAAACCTTGGCAAAGGGACTGACAACCTTTATCAATCTAGGTTTAACCTACTCTGGGACGGACCAAGAAGATATGAAAAAAGGCTTATTGCAGTATATTGCTCCAGAACGCAGAAGCAACTACAATAATGGCATGTTTGCCCAAGCAAATGAACTCAAAGAAATCAAACGTCGCCTCCATGCCTATACCCCTATTTCTTTCATAGGTCATTTAGGTTACAAGCTGGAAAACACCCTGTATGACGGCGCCTTGAATTGGTTGTATACCAAGCCTGAAGATGAGAAAACGCCCTTGATTTCACCACTCTATATCTATACAAAAGACAATGCGGTTGCAGAAGTTATTCGTCAGTCAGTCATTGAGTATGACGGGAAGTATTATGCTGCTTACAAAGCGATAAAACAAGTTGTTTGGGTCGTGACCGTTATTGGCTTATTTGGGGTGGTGTGGCGCTATCGGTCAGATGATGCCATGAATTTTTTAAGTTTGAGTCTTTTTGGTGGTATGTTATTTCTCATGATATTCGAGGGCGGAAAGACACGGTATTTATTACAGTTTTTCCCACAGATTGTATTGCTATCAAGCCTTGGCTTAACAAGGATGTTTCAAAAGGAAAGGAAAATATGATTTCAGTCATTGTTCCCTGCTTCAATGAAGAAGAAGCAATTCCGATTTTTTATCAGGAAATGGAGAGAATCCGACAGCAAATGGCGGAAGATTTTGAGTACCTTTTTATCAATGATGGTTCTACAGATCAGACCTTAGAGGTGTTGCGTGATTTGGCCAGTCAAGATATGGCAGTTCAATACCTTTCTTTTTCAAGAAATTTTGGCAAGGAAGCGGCACTTTATGCAGGTCTCAAAGAAGCAAGGGGAGATTTGGTCACGGTTATGGATGTAGACTTGCAAGATCCGCCAGAATTACTGATTGAAATGAAGGCTATGCTAGACATCAATGCTGATTTGGATTGTGTTGGAACACGCCGTGTGACCCGTGCTGGTGAACCTCCAATTCGTAGCGTATTTGCGACTCTATTCTACAAAATAATGAACAAAATCAGCCAGGTAGAAGTAGTGGACGGAGCCCGTGATTTTCGTTTGATGCGCCGTCACATGGTAGATGGAATCTTAGAGGTATCCGAGTACAATCGCTTTTCAAAAGGAATTTTTGCCTGGGTTGGTTTTGAAACGAAGTATCTGCCCTATGAAAATGTCGAACGTGTAGCTGGTGAAACCAGTTGGTCTTTCTGGAAACTCTTGTCTTACTCGATTGAGGGGATTATCAATTTCTCAGAAGTTCCACTCAATATCGCTTCTTATTTGGGATTTTTGACCTTTCTCTTTTCTCTTTTGATGATGGTAGTGATTGTCGTTAAAACCTTGGTATTCGGCGATCCGACTATCGGTTGGCCGTCAACAATTTGTATCATTTTATTTTTAGGTGGTTTGCAGCTAATGACCATTGGAATTTTAGGGAAATATGTCTCAAAGGTCTTTCTAGAAACCAAGAAACGTCCGATTTATTTAGTCAAAGAAAGAAGCAAGAAAAAGGAAGTGTGAGAAAGGAGAAATGATGAGTGAAAAATCATTAAAGTGGGCAACGCTGGGAACAGGTGTGATTGCGCATGAACTTGCTCAAGCGTTGCAAGGATTGGGTGGAAATCTTTATTCTGTCGCCAATCGTACCTATGAAAAAGGATTAGCCTTTGCAGACCAATATGGCATACAAAAAGTCTACCGTGAGATTGATGAAGTTTTTGCAGATGACGAAGTGGATATTATCTATATTTCAACACCTCATAATACGCATATCAACTTTCTGCGCAAGGCTTTAGCAGCAGGGAAGCACGTTTTATGTGAAAAATCTATTACCTTAAATAGTGCTGAATTGGAAGAAGCGATTCAGCTTGCAGAAGAAAAGGGGCTTGTATTAGCCGAGGCAATGACCATTTACCACATGCCCATTTATCGCCAGTTGAAAGATGTGGTGGATTCAGGGAAACTTGGTCCACTCAAAATGATTCAGATGAATTTTGGTAGCTACAAAGATTATGACATGACCAATCGGTTTTTCAATCGAGAACTAGCAGGTGGAGCCTTATTAGACATCGGTGTCTATGCCCTATCATTTGTGAGATGGTTTATGTCTTCTTGTCCTCAGAATATCCTTTCTCAAGTACAATTTGCTCCGACAGGTGTTGATGAACAGGTAGGAATCTTGTTGACCAATCAAGAAGGGGAAATGGCAACCATTAGCTTGAGTCTTCATGCTAAACAGCCAAAAAGGGGAATGCTAGCTTATGACAAGGCCTATATTGAACTCTATGAATATCCAAGAGGTCAAAAAGCAGTCATCACCTATACAGAAGATGGCCATCAGGAAGTGATTGAAACAGGGGATACAAAAGATGCCCTTCGTTATGAAGTTCTTGATATGGAGCGAGCGGTAGCAGGCAATGATAATCAGATGTATCTAGCTTATAGTCGTGATGTTATGGAGATGATGACAAAGTTACGTAGCGACTGGGGCTTAACCTACCCAGAAGAAGAGGAAGAAAGAGGCAGTTAATGGAACATTCGGCCTGGCATGATTTAATTAAACAGCAACTCCCTAAAGGCTATTTTGGAAAAATCAATCACTTTTTGGATTCTGTCTACGGACAAGGAGTAGTGTATCCACCGAGGGAAAAAGTCTTTAATGCTATTCAGACAACAGCCTTAGAAGATGTAAAAGTGGTTATCTTGGGGCAAGATCCCTATCATGGTCCTAAGCAGGCACAGGGCTTGAGCTTTTCTGTACCCAATGATTTACCTGCCCCTCCGTCTTTGCAAAATATCTTAAAAGAACTGGCAGATGATGTGGGTGAAAAAATTCAGCACGATTTAACACCCTGGGCAGAACAAGGTGTCTTGCTGCTCAATGCTAGTTTGACGGTTCCTGCTGGACAGGCCAATGGCCATGCTGGACAAATTTGGGAGTCGTTTACGGATGCCATTATCAAGGTGGTCAATCAAAAAGAAAGCCCAGTTGTCTTTATTCTTTGGGGATCTTATGCCCGTAAGAAAAAATCTTTAGTGACCAATCCTCAGCATTTTGTTATTGAATCAGCTCATCCCAGTCCCTTGTCTGCTTATCGTGGCTTTTTTGGCAGCAAGCCCTTTTCACGAACCAATCACTTTTTAGAAAACAAGGGACTAACGCCAATTAACTGGCTTTTGTAGGAGGAAAGATGGTAAAATTAGCGACAATTTGTTATCTCGACAACGGAAAAGAATTGCTCATGTTGCACCGCAACAAAAAAGAAAATGATGTCCATGCCGGCAAATGGATTGGCGTTGGGGGTAAGTTAGAAGCGGGCGAAACTCCGCAGGAATGCGCTGTGAGAGAAATTTTTGAAGAAACAGGTTTGCATGCAAAGCCCGTCTTAAAGGGGATTATTACCTTTCCAGAATTTACGCCAGACCATGATTGGTATACCTATGTCTTTAAGGCAACAGAGTTTGAGGGTGAGTTGAGGGATTGTGACGAAGGAACGCTTGAATGGGTCCCTTACGAGGAAGTGTTAGATAAACCGACCTGGGAGGGTGATCACACCTTTGTTTCTTGGTTACTGGATGACAAACAATTCTTTTCTGCTAAATTTAGCTACAAGGGTGATGAACTGGTAGACAGTCAGGTAGATTTTTATGAATAAAGGAGTAGACATGTTACTTATCAAAAATGGTCGTGTGATGGACCCTAAAACAGGATTTGATCAGGTGTGTGATGTCTTGGTTAAAGACAAGAAAATCGTGCAAATTGCAAAGAATATTGACGCAGAAGCAACCCGTGTTGTAGATGCGACAGGTATGGTTGTAGCTCCTGGTTTGATTGATATTCATGTGCATTTTAGAGAGCCAGGGCAGACACACAAGGAAGATATTCATACAGGAGCCCTGTCTGCAGCTGCTGGTGGCTTTACACGAGTGGTCATGATGGCCAATACCAGCCCAACTATTTCAACGGTAGAAACCTTGGAAGAAGTCTTACAATCAGCCAAACGAGAAGCCATTCATATTCATTCGGTGGCGACCATTACGGAGAATTTTGATGGGCAACACTTGACGGATTTTGAGGGCTTATTGAAAGCAGGGGCAGCAGGATTCTCAGATGATGGCATTCCCTTGACCAGTAGTCGCGTGGTCCGTGAGGCTCTGGAAAAGGCGAAAAAATTAGGGACCTTTATCAGTCTTCATGAAGAAGATCCAGAATTAAATGGTATTTTAGGGCTTAATGAAGAAATTGCCCGCAAGCATTTTCATATCTGTGGTGCAACAGGTGTAGCAGAGTATAGCATGGTGGCGCGTGATGTCATGATTGCCTATGCCACTAAAGCACCTGTCCACATTCAACATTTGTCCAAGGAAGAAAGTGTCAAGGTAGTCGAATTTGCCCAGCAATTAGGGGCGCAAGTCACGGCAGAAGTAGCACCGCAGCATTTTTCTAAAACGGAAAGCCTACTCTTGACTCAAGGCAGCAATGCCAAGATGAATCCGCCTTTACGCTTGGAATCAGACCGCTTGGCAGTCATTGAGGGATTGAAATCAGGAGTTATCTCCATTATCGCAACTGATCATGCCCCTCATCATAAGGACGAGAAAAACGTAGCAGATATTACCCAAGCACCGTCTGGCATGACTGGCCTAGAAACCTCCCTATCGCTTGGTTTGACCTATTTGGTTCAGGCAGGTCATTTGACCTTGATGGAGTTATTGGAAAAAATGACAGTGAATCCTGCTAAGCTCTACCAGTTTGATGCAGGGTATTTGTCAGAAAATGGTCCAGCAGACATTACGATTTTCGCTCCAGATGCGGAACGAACCGTTGCGCCTGATTTTCAATCTAAGGCTAGCAATTCGCCATTTGTCGGTGAAGAGTTGGTAGGTCAGGTCTGCTACACGATTTGCGATGGTGAGATTGTCTATGAGGTAGACTAGAAAAGAAAAATCTAAGGAAAATATCCTTAGATTTTTTGGTTTTGTTTGGTTAGATTCAATCCCCAAGGGACGAGATTTTCTTCTTTTTTGAGAATGCGCTCGATATTTTCTTTGTGTCGGACAATGACAAAGCTTCCTAAAAAGAGAATAACGAGGGTAAAGACGAGGTCATAGCTGGGAATGAGAAAGCCAATACTTGGAAATAGCAGAGCTCCGACCATACCGAGGAGGGCGCCGATGACACTTGATAAGGATACCATTGACGTTAGGTAAAGCGTAACCGCAAAAACGAGAATGAGGTAGAGGCAAAAGAGGGGAGCAAATCCCATGAGCATACCTGCGGATGTTGCAACAGCCTTGCCCCCCTTAAATTGAGCAAAGAGTGGAAAGGTATGTCCTAGCACAGCCACCAAGCCAAATATAACAGGAGACACTCCTTCAGCATGAAGCAAGATGGGCAGAAGGACAGCTAAGGTCCCTTTTAAAAAGTCTACAATAAAGACCGAAATGCCAGCTTGTTTGCCCAGAACACGGAAGGTATTGGTCGTTCCGATATTTCCCGAGCCATACTCGCGGATGTTTTTATGGAAAAAAATCTGCCCAATCCACAAACCAGAAGGGATTGAACCTAATAAGTAAGCAATCAATAAAAGTACTATCGTTTTCATCATACTTCTATTATACCATGAAAAGTCCCAAATCTTTATTTGATAAGCCAAAATATCGTATGGAAAATGTGACAGCGGAAAGCTGTCACTATTTGCAAAAATAGGAAAAAACCTGTAATATAATAAGGATGAACAACACAGGAGGTTCCTTGTGGCAAAAAAGGAAATCAATATTAACAATTACAATGATGATGCGATTCAGGTGTTGGAAGGGCTGGATGCAGTTCGGAAACGTCCTGGGATGTATATCGGATCAACCGATGGAGCAGGACTGCATCATTTGGTCTGGGAAATTGTGGACAATGCAGTCGATGAAGCCTTATCTGGATTCGGTGACAAGATTGATGTCACCATTCATAAAGACGGTAGCCTGAGTGTATCGGATCATGGGCGTGGTATGCCAGTTGGGATGCACGCCATGGGGATTCCGACAGTAGAGGTTATTTTTACAGTGCTTCATGCCGGAGGTAAATTCGGTCAGGGTGGTTATAAGACTTCAGGAGGCTTACATGGTGTAGGCTCTTCTGTAGTGAATGCCCTATCTAGTTGGCTTGAAGTCGAAATTACACGTGACGGAGCTGTGTATCGCCAGCGTTTTGAAAATGGTGGTAAACCGGTAACAGGACTAGAAAAGGTTGGGACAGCTCCCAAGTCTAAGTCTGGCACTAAGGTTCGTTTTATGCCAGATAGCAGTATTTTTTCAACGACTGATTTCAAGTACAATACCATTGCGGAGCGGTTAAACGAGTCAGCCTTTCTCTTGAAACAAGTAACCTTGACCCTGCTTGATGAGCGAACGGGTGAAGAAAGCCAATTCCACTATGAAAATGGCGTGCAGGATTTCGTTAGTTATCTGAATGAAGACAAGGAAACCTTGACACCTGTTCTGTATTTCGATGGGGAAGAGAGTGGATTCCAAGTTGAAGTGGCGCTTCAGTATAATGATGGCTATTCAGATAATATTCTTTCCTTTGTCAATAACGTTCGTACCAAAGACGGTGGAACGCATGAGACAGGTCTCAAATCGGCGATTACAAAGGCCATGAATGACTATGCTAGAAAAACAGGTCTTCTCAAGGAAAAGGACAAAAACTTGGAAGGATCCGATTATCGTGAAGGTTTGGCAGCTATTCTATCTATCTTGGTACCTGAGGAGCATTTGCAGTTTGAAGGACAAACCAAGGACAAGTTAGGCAGTCCCCTTGCTCGTCCAGCGGTTGATAGTATCGTATCTGAAAAATTGACCTTCTTTCTTTTGGAAAATGGCGAATTAGCTTCTAATCTCATTCGCAAGGCCATTCGGGCAAGAGATGCGAGAGAGGCAGCACGCAAAGCCCGCGATGAAAGCCGAAATGGCAAGAAAAACAAGAAAGATAAGGGCCTCTTATCAGGAAAATTAACTCCCGCCCAGTCCAAAAATGCAGCCAAAAACGAACTTTATCTGGTCGAGGGAGATTCAGCCGGCGGATCTGCCAAACAAGGACGAGATCGCAAATTTCAAGCTATTCTGCCCCTTCGAGGAAAGGTTATCAATACCGCCAAGGCTAAGATGGCAGATATTCTCAAAAATGAAGAAATCAATACCATGATTTATACCATTGGAGCTGGTGTTGGTTCGGACTTTAATCTAGAAGATGCCAATTATGACAAAATTATCATTATGACCGATGCGGATACAGACGGTGCCCACATTCAGACCCTCCTCTTAACCTTTTTCTACCGCTATATGCGTCCCTTAGTGGAGGCTGGTAAGGTCTATATTGCACTGCCGCCTCTTTACAAGATGAGTAAGGGAAAAGGTAAGCAGGAAAAAATCGCCTATGCGTGGTCAGATAATGAACTCGAGCAACTCCGTAAGGATTTTGGTAAGGGTGCAAACTTACAGCGCTACAAAGGACTTGGGGAAATGAATGCGGATCAACTTTGGGAAACTACCATGAATCCTGCTACCCGTACGTTGATTCGTGTGACCATTGAAGATTTAGCGCGAGCAGAACGTCGTGTATCTGTCCTTATGGGAGATAAGGTCGAACCTCGCCGCAAATGGATTGAAGATAACGTTCGATTTACCTTGGAAGAAGCGACGATTTTTTAATGAAAAGATTACTTACAACTTATCAACAAGTAGAGACAAGAAAATAAGTGTGGAGTGGTTACCTTCAAGATAAATTGAAAAATCTTAGATTCCCAACTTGGCATAAAAGCATAAGAGTGCTGACATCTTATAGTATATTAGGCAACTATATAAAAAACAACAAAGTAAGAAAGGAAGGTTCAGTTGATTCTTTACAACTGAGCATGGGACTAATTTTCTAGGAAAATTTTCGGAAAGCCGAGTTGTCCCTTTGTATCTTATGAGTAACATTCAAAACATGTCCCTTGAGGACATTATGGGAGAGCGTTTTGGGCGCTATTCCAAATACATCATTCAGGAGCGGGCTTTGCCAGACATTCGAGATGGCTTGAAGCCTGTGCAACGGCGGATTCTTTATTCCATGAATAAGGATGGCAATACCTTTGATAAATCCTATCGAAAATCAGCTAAGTCTGTCGGAAACATCATGGGGAATTTCCACCCGCATGGTGATTCATCGATTTACGATGCCATGGTTCGTATGAGTCAGGATTGGAAAAATCGTGAAATTTTGGTCGAAATGCATGGAAATAATGGTTCCATGGATGGTGATCCGCCAGCTGCTATGCGATATACCGAGGCACGCTTGTCTGAAATGGCAGGCTTCCTGCTAGAGGATATCGAAAAGAAAACCGTACCATTTGCTTGGAATTTTGACGATACAGAGAAAGAACCGACTGTATTGCCTGCGGCCTTTCCAAATCTCTTGGTCAATGGGGCGACAGGGATTTCTGCTGGATATGCGACGGACATTCCACCGCACAATCTTGCAGAAGTTATTGATGCCGTGATTTACATGATTGACCACCCAACTGCCAAGGTCGAAAAACTCATGGAATTCTTGCCAGGACCTGATTTTCCAACCGGAGCGATTATCCAAGGGCGAGATGAGATTCAAAAGGCCTATGAAACAGGAAAAGGGCGCGTTGTCGTACGGTCTAAGACTGAAATTGAGCAGTTAAAAGGTGGCAAGGAGCAAATTGTTGTCACAGAAATTCCTTATGAAATCAACAAGTCTGTTCTGGTCAAAAAGATTGACGATGTTCGTGTGAATAATAAGGTAGCTGGGATTGCGGAAGTTCGTGATGAATCCGACCGAACTGGTTTGCGCATTGCCATTGAACTCAAAAAAGAGGCCAATCGTGACTTGATTTTGAATTATCTCTTCAAATATACGGATTTACAGGTCAATTATAATTTTAACATGGTTGCGATTGACAATTTCACACCGCGTCAGGTTGGGATTGTTCCGATTTTGACCAGCTACATTGCCCACCGCAAAGAAGTCATTCTGGCTCGCAGCCGCTTTGACAAGGAAAAGGCTGAAAAACGCCTACATATTGTTGAGGGCTTAATTCGTGTCATTTCGATTTTGGATGAAGTCATTGCGCTTATTCGTGCTAGCGAAAACAAATCAGATGCTAAGGAAAATCTCAAGATCAGCTATGATTTTACTGAAGAGCAGGCAGAAGCGATTGTGACCTTGCAACTCTACCGCTTGACCAATACGGACGTTGTCATTCTGGAGGAAGAAGAAGCAGAGCTTCGTGAGAAAATTGCCTACTTGGCTGCTATTATCGGTGATGAGCGTACCATGTATAATCTCATGAAAAAAGAACTTCGTGAGGTTAAAAAGAAATTTGGCAATCCACGTCTGAGTGAGCTGCAAGATATGGCCAAAACTATTGAAATTGACACAGCAAGTCTTGTGGTAGAAGAAGAGACCTATGTAAGCATTACCAAAGCAGGCTATATCAAACGTACCAGTCCTCGTTCCTTTGCAGCTTCAACTGTAGAAGAAATCGGTAAACGTGACGATGATCGCTTAATCTTTATGAGCCCAGCAAAAACGACTCAACAGCTCTTGTTGTTCACAAGTCTAGGAAATGTTATTTACCGACCTGTTCATGAATTATCGGACATCAAGTGGAAGGAAATTGGCGAACACCTCAGCCAGACCATTTCCAATTTTGAAGTTCGTGAAGAAATCATCTATGCGGAATTAGTAGACAATTTTGATACAGGTATCTATATTGCTGCAACCAAAATGGGACAAATCAAGCGTGTCGAGCGTAGTGAGTTCAGTCCTTGGCGAACCTATAAGTCCAAATCCCTTAAATTTGCCAAATTGAAAAATGATGAGGATCAAGTGGTGTTTGTGGCACCGGCTCAGCTAGAAGATGTCATGCTCATCACGAAAAATGGCTATGCCCTACGCTTTAATAGTGAGGAAGTACCAGTTGTTGGTGCTAAGGCAGCTGGTGTCAAAGCGATTAACCTAAAAGGAGATGATACCGTGGCAGCAGCCTTCCTGGTATCCAGCAAGGCCTTCTATCTTTTGACCCATCGAGGGGCATTGAAGAAAGTAGCAGTTGAGGAGATTCCAGCAACCAGCCGTGCCAACCGAGGCTTGCAAGTCTTGCGTGAATTAAAAGCCAAACCGCACCGCGTCTTTGCTGCAGGAATGGTGCAAGGAGAGGCAATTGATTTTGACCTGTTCCACCAAGGTGAAACCTCAGAAGAAAGTCAAATGTTGAAAGTGATTTCGACCACAGCTCAAGTATACGAGATCAACCTTTCAGACCTTTCTTTCTCAGAACGGACCAGCAATGGCAGCTTTATCTCTGATACGATTTCAGATGAAGAAGTCAGCGAAGCCTATATGAAGTAAAAATCAGCCTTGTGCTGTTTTTTCTTTCGATGAAATTATCTGAAAATTGAAAACAATGCTTGAAAATCTCGAAAAATGGTGTACAATAGTAAGCACAGAGTTAGAACCTGTATTCATAACTCATCAACTCTATTCAGGGCTTATTTTTCGTTACACATCGTTGCTTTTTTTCGAAATACAGTCAGTATTCCTTCAAAAAAAACGGCTTGATGATCGCAAAATAAGCTCCCGATTAGAATGACTTCGCTTATGAATACAGGTTCTTAAAAAGGAGAAGCCTATGACCGTATCACTAGACTGGGAAAATCTTGGATTTTCCTATATGAAATTGCCCTATCGCTATCTTGCAACCTATAAAGATGGAAAATGGCATGAAGGAATCCTGACAGAAGATGCAACTCTTCATCTGTCTGAATCATCGCCTGCTCTTCACTACGGGCAGCAAGCCTTTGAAGGGTTGAAAGCCTATCGGACAAAGGATGGATCAATTCAGCTCTTTCGACCAGACCAAAATGCCGAGCGTCTGCAACGGACTGCTGATCGTCTTTTAATGCCCCAGGTACCGACTGAGATATTTGTAGAGGCCTGCAAAGCAGTAGCGAGGGCAAACAGTGAGTATGTACCTCCCTATGGAACAGGCGGCACGCTCTATCTTCGTCCGTTGTTGATTGGTGTTGGTGATATTATTGGCGTGAAGCCAGCCGAGGAGTATATCTTTACCGTTTTTGCCATGCCAGTTGGGAATTATTTCAAGGGTGGGCTTGCTCCAACTAATTTTCTCATTCAAGATCAATATGACCGTGCAGCTCCGAATGGAACAGGTGCAGCAAAAGTCGGTGGGAATTATGCGGCTTCTCTTTTACCAGGTCAATATGCTAAGAAAAAAGGCTTTTCAGATGTGATTTACCTTGATCCAGCGACCCATACCAAGATTGAAGAGGTCGGTTCAGCTAATTTCTTTGGGATTACCAAAAACAATGAATTTGTCACACCAATTAGTCCTTCCATCCTGCCATCCATCACAAAATATTCTCTCTTGTACCTAGCAGAACATCGCCTAGGGATGAAAGCAGTAGAACGTGAAGTATTGGTGGATGAATTGCCAGAATTTATCGAAGCAGGCGCCTGTGGAACGGCTGCAGTTATCTCTCCAATTGGTGGTGTGCAGCACGGCGAAGACTTCCATGTATTCTATAGCGAAACAGAAGTAGGTCCTGTTACCCGTAGACTCTATGAAGAACTAACGGGCATTCAATTTGGAGATATTGAAGCACCTGAAGGTTGGATTGTAAAAGTGAATGAAAACTAGTGCTTGTACTTGCAAGCTCTAGTTTTTTTGTGTAAAATGGAAAAAGTGAGGTTTGATATGAGTAAAAAAGATAAAAAAATTGAAATTCAACTGGAAGAAGGTAATGTTCAAGTCAATGGAGAGCAGTTTCCTGGCTACACTCTAACCATTGGAAAAAAAGTGATTGGTGAGATTGCGGAATTGGCAGAACACCATTTTGCAGTTGTCAAAAACGGAAATACAGAAAGTTTTTATAAAAAACTCGAAAAAGCAGTCGGAAATGTGATTGAAAATTACAATTTGCACCATTAACCCCTTGTAAAGGTCACTATTTTATGATAGAATAGTCACTATCGGTACTTAGGAGAGATAGCGAAGAGGCTAAACGCGGCGGACTGTAAATCCGCTCCTTCGGGTTCGGGGGTTCGAATCCCTCTCTCTCCATATCTAAGATACAAAGACCGCGGAAATTGACAGAAAAAATAGGAAATTGGCGAATTGAACATTGTTCAAGAGACAATTTATCTTTTTTTCCTAAATTTCAGGTCGTGTTCAATTAGATAGGATACGAGTGCGTTAAAAATCCCGTATGAAAATAGAGGAGTGACGCTGAGTCTTTAGACTCAAGGAAGTCTGTACCTAAAGGTAGCCACATCTGTAATCCGGTTAAGACCGGAACAGTTGCGTCTCTTTTTTACTAGGGATTTAGCACGAGTTCAGTTCTAAATGAACTGGATAGTTAGTATCAATTTTGGGGTATAGCCAAGCGGTAAGGCAAGGGACTTTGACTCCCTCATGCGTTGGTTCGAATCCAGCTACCCCAGTCAAGGTATTAGGAAGTTCCTAATTCGTCAAAGATGCTCTTTTGTTTGTCCTTGCGTGTGCCTTAATAAAATATATTTTATGTTGAGTCGGGAGACTTGATTGTCGGAGGTTTTTTTATAATGAACGAATTTGAAGATTTGTTGAACAGTGTAAGTGAAGTTGCACCTGGTGATGTGGTAACTGCAGAAGTATTGACAGTAGATGCTGGACAAGCGAATGTAGCTATTTCTGGAACTGGTGTTGAAGGTGTCCTAACTCTTCGTGAGTTGACAAACGACCGTGAAGCTGACATCAACGAACTAGTTAAAGTTGGTGAAACGCTTGAATTACTCGTACTTCGCCAAGTTGTTGGTAAAGATACAGACACTGTTACCTATCTTGTATCTAAAAAGCGTTTAGAAGCACGCAAAGCATGGGACAAACTTGTTGGACGTGAAGATGAAGTTGTTACAGTTAAAGCAACTCGTGCAGTAAAAGGTGGCTTGTCAGTTGAGTTTGAAGGCTTACGTGGATTTATCCCTGCTTCAATGATTGATACTCGTTTCACTCGTAACACTGAGCGTTTTGTTGGTCAAGAATTTGATGCAAAAATCAAAGAAGTTGATCCAGCAGAGAACCGTTTCATCTTGTCACGCCGTGATGTAGTAGAAGAAACAGCTGCTGCAGCTCGTCAAGAAGTATTTAGCAAATTGACTGTTGGTGAAAACGTAACAGGTAAAGTTGCTCGTATTACAAGCTTTGGTGCTTTCATCGATCTTGGTGGTGTAGATGGACTTGTTCACTTGACTGAATTGTCACATGAGCGCAATGTATCACCTAAATCAGTTGTAACTGTTGGTGATGAAGTTGAAGTAAAAGTTCTTGCGATTGACGAAGAAGAAGGTCGTGTATCACTTTCATTGAAAGCTACAACACCTGGACCATGGGATGGTGTTGAGCAAAAATTAGCTGCTGGTGATGTTATCGAAGGTAAAGTAAAACGATTAACTGACTTCGGTGCTTTCGTAGAAGTATTGCCAGGAATTGATGGCCTTGTACATATCTCACAAATTTCACACAAACGTGTTGAAAATCCAAAAGATGCGCTTACAGTTGGTCAAGATGTAACAGTTAAGGTTCTTGAAGTAAATGCTGCGGATGAACGTGTATCCCTTTCTATCAAAGCTTTGGAAGAGCGTCCAGCTCAAGCTGAAGGTGAAGAGAAAGCTGAAAAGCGTGAATCACGTCCACGCCGTCCAAAACGTCAAGAAAAACGCGATTTTGAACTTCCAGAAACTCAAACTGGATTCTCAATGGCTGATCTTTTCGGTGACATTGAATTGTAATCGAAGACTTGCCTTGTGCAAGTCTTTCGCTTGCCGTCCTTAGTGTAATGGATATCACGTAAGATTCCGGTTCTTGAGATGGGGGTTCGATTCCCTCAGGACGGATTAGATAATTTGAAAAGCCTTGATTTTAAAGGCTTTTTTCTCATTATGTGACTTTCAGTCCGTTTCGCTCCGCTCCGTAGGTGCGAAACAACTGACTTATAGGTAAATAAGGAGAAACGATGCTACATTTTGAAAATGATTACAATAAGGGAGCGCATCCTGCACTATTGGAGGCTCTTATTGCAACGAATGATTTGGGCTTATCGGGCTATGGTACAGATGAGTATAGTCGTCGAGCAAGCGAGAAAATTCGACAGGCCACTATGTGTCCTCAGGCTGAGATTACTTTTTTAACAGGCGGTACCCAGACCAATCAAGTGGTTATTGATGCTCTCCTAGCTTCTTATGAGGGGGTGATTGCAGCAGACACTGGTCACATTTCTGTGCATGAGGCTGGTGCAATTGAATTTTCAGGTCATAAGGTACTGACACTACCTCATCAGGATGGAAAAATTCAAGCAAGTGCTGTCCGTCAGCTCTTAGAAACTTTTTATGCGGATGCCAATCATGAGCACATGGTCTTTCCAGGAATGGTCTATATTTCGCATCCGACAGAGTATGGCACCCTTTACAGTAAGGAAGAACTGTCAGATTTAGCTACAGTCTGCAAGGACTATCAGATTCCCCTCTTTTTAGATGGTGCACGTTTGGGCTATGGATTAGCAGCACGTTCGACAGACCTTGATTTGCCAACGATTGCGGAATTGACAGATGTCTTTTCTATCGGTGGTACGAAAATGGGGGCGCTTATGGGAGAGGCCGTTGTCTTTACCAAGTCTAATCAGCCCAAACATTTTACAACGATTGTCAAACAACATGGTGCACTCCTAGCAAAGGGGCGTTTGATAGGTATTCAGTTTGATCGTTTGTTTACCGAGAATCTCTATCTGCAATTAGGAAGTCATGCCATTACCATGGCTGAGCAATTGATTGGAATATTGGAAGAAAAAGGCTATCGCTTCTATCTTAAATCTCCCACCAACCAGCAATTTTTATTATTGACAGATTCGGAATTAGAAAAATTAGAAAAAGCTGGAGTCTGCTATGGATTTTGGGAAAAATATGATGCTACCTATAACGTTATTCGCTTAGCAACCAGCTGGTCAACCAGTCAGGAAGATATAGACGCATTAGCTCAGATTTTATAATTTGATACGGGCAGAAAGATGAGTTTCTTCCCGTTCTCTCTGTGTTTACAGTCACGACAAAGGCATGAAGAAAATATCGTTTTCAGAAATCGTTTTTTTATTGTTAGTATTAGTATTTAGAAAAAATGATGGTACAATTAAGTCGTTAACGAGAGAAAAGTTACTATTTTTTCAAAAAAGTTATGAAATGGGTAAAAAATTGCACTTATCAAAAATTAGGATAGGTGCAATTTTTCATGCGTTTGTCCTGGTTTACAGTTTTTTTCTGTCTATCAGGCCCTAAAATTTGGTATAATGAAAAGATAGATGAAAAGAGGATAGATGATGATTTATTTAGATAATGCGGCGACCACGCGTCCTTATCCTGAGGCTCTTGCAACCTATACAGAAGTTGCTTCAAAAATTTTGGGGAACCCATCCAGTTTACATCAGCTGGGGAGTCAGGCAAGCCGAATTTTACAGGCTTCTAGGAAGCAAATTGCAGACCTTATAGGTGTTCTGCCACAGGAAATTTTTTTTACTTCTGGTGGGACAGAAGGGGATAATTGGGTTATCAAGGGTGTTGCTTTTGAAAAGGAGCAGTTTGGCAAGCATATCGTTGTGTCTGATATTGAACATCCTGCGGTCAAGGAATCTGCACTTTGGCTGAAAACACAAGGATATGAAGTGGATTTTGCCCCTGTTGATCAGCAAGGTTTTGTCGATGTGGAGAAATTGGCAACCTTATTACGCCCAGATACAATCTTGGTCTCCGTTATGGCAGTCAATAATGAGATTGGCTCGATTCAGCCCATTCAGGCTATTTCGGATTTACTAAAAGATAAACCAACGATTTCCTTTCATGTAGATGCCGTACAGGCCTTGGCTAAGATTCCGGTAGCTACTTATTTAACGGAGCGTGTTGATTTTGCCACTTTTTCCAGCCATAAATTTCATGGTCTTCGAGGTGTCGGCTTTGCTTACATTAAAAATGGAAAGAAAATCACCCCTCTGCTAACAGGTGGTGGGCAGGAAACAGATAAGCGTTCCACAACTGAAAATCTAGCAGGGATTGCAGCAACAGCTAAAGCTCTTCGACTAGCAATGGAGCGGCAGGAAGAATTTACCCACAAAACTAGTCAGATGAAGCAAGTGTTGCTCCAAGGATTGTCCGCCTATGAAGATATTCGAATTTTCTCTGGTCAAGACCAGTTTGCCCCGCATATTCTGACCTTTGGTCTCAAAGGGGTTCGGGGAGAGGTTCTAGTCCATGCCTTTGAGGAGTATGGTATCTATGTTTCAACGACCTCAGCTTGCTCATCCAAGGCAGGAAAACCCGCTGGAACGCTCTTATCCATGGGGGTTCAATCTCAGCTTGCAACAACAGCCGTTCGCATGAGTTTGGATTTAGAAAATGATATGAGCCAAATAGAGCAGGTACTGACGACCTTTAAAATCATTT
Organism: Streptococcus sp. zg-86; assembly: GCF_017639855.1. NCBI lineage: Bacteria > Bacillati > Bacillota > Bacilli > Lactobacillales > Streptococcaceae > Streptococcus > Streptococcus zhangguiae. The sequence continues at coordinate 897,650 of NZ_CP072115.1, forward strand.
ATGAACAAACGAAAAAAGTAAGATAGAAAGAGAAACTATGCAGTATTCAGAAATTATGATTCGCTACGGAGAATTGTCTACCAAAGGCAAAAATCGGATGCGCTTTATCAACAAACTCAGAAATAATATTCAGGATGTCTTATCCATCTATCCAGCAGTGAAAGTCATGGCAGACCGTGATCGGGCCCATGTTTATCTCCATGGAACCGACTACAAGCCAGTCGCAGAAAGCCTCAAACAGATTTTTGGGATTCAAAATTTTTCACCGTCTTACAAGATTGAGAAATCTGTTCCAGCCTTGATTGCTGCGGTGCAAGAAATTATGATGGACATCTACCAAGAAGGAATGACGTTTAAGGTCTCTAGCAAGCGGAGCGACCATGGCTTTGAACTGGATAGCCGTGAGCTCAATCAAACCTTGGGAAATGCCGTTTTTGATGCGATTCCCCATGTTCAAGTTAAAATGAAAGCTCCAGATATTGAGTTGCGAGTGGAGATTCGTTCAGAAGCAGCCTATATCTCCTATGAAACCATTCGTGGGGCAGGTGGGCTTCCTGTCGGAACATCTGGCAAGGGGATGCTCATGCTGTCTGGAGGAATCGATTCGCCAGTAGCTGGTTACTTAGCTCTTAAACGTGGTGTAGATATTGAAGCAGTGCATTTTGCAAGTCCTCCGTATACCAGTCCAGGTGCGCTGAAAAAGGCGCAGGATTTGACACGAAAATTGACCAAGTTCGGTGGCAATATCCAATTTATCGAGGTTCCATTCACAGAAATTCAAGAAGAAATTAAGGCAAAAGCGCCTGAAGCTTATCTCATGACCTTGACACGTCGTTTCATGATGCGGATTACCGACCGCATTCGTGAAGAACGTGGTGGTCTTGTGATCATCAATGGAGAAAGCCTAGGACAAGTGGCGAGTCAGACCTTAGAAAGTATGCAGGCCATTAACGCGGTGACCAATACCCCCGTCATTCGCCCTGTTGTGACCATGGATAAACTAGAAATTATTGACATCGCTGAGAAAATCGATACCTTTGAGATTTCCATTCAGCCTTTTGAAGATTGCTGTACCATTTTTGCCCCAGACCGTCCAAAGACCAATCCTAAGATAAAAAATGTCGAGCAGTACGAAAGCCGTTTGGATGTAGAGGGGCTGGTAGAGCGGGCTGTTCGTGGTATTATGGTGACAGAAATTACCCCTCAGGCAGAAAAAGATGAAGTTGATGACTTGATTAGCGATTTGTTGTAATGGTCATCTGAGATCGCCACATACATAGTAGATATTGACGAAAAGAAAGGCTTTGACAAGGCACAAAGAGTTGAAAAGGAAACATACAGAATGGGAAAAGATGTGATAGATGGGCTATGGAATACACTATCTTGGAAGGCAGAAGTTGAAAATGTTATTATGGGAATGGTGCCGTCTAAGTATTATGTAGTGGGAGCTTTTCTTCGTTTCTTGCTCATCTTACTTGTCTATCTTTTCTGTTATCGAAAGCTACGAAGGCGAGGATGGAGAGCAGTATTTTTTACTATAAGAGAGAACTTATTTGACAGCCACATGACAAAGAAAAAATTACAGCTACTTGTTAGCTTACCTCTTTTAGCTCTTTTCTATCCTGCATACGAATGTTACCGTTTATCCACTGTATGGCTGCGTTATGAGTATTTTGCCAACCAAACAGTTGACCAAGTAGAGGTGATGCAGGTAAAGGAAGTAACAACAAGGATTGGCTATAGTCGTAGCCACTATTCTTCAATCTTAATGACTCTTGAAGCGTCAAATGGCGAGCAACATCTAGTGAATGTTTCCAACTCTACAAAACAAAAAGCAAGAGAAGCTGAGACAGCTAAGGGAGCTATGGTGTCCGTTTCCCTCAATTCACAGAAAAAAATTATATTTATTGAGTGGTAATACTTGTCAAATTCCGCTAAGAGTGATAGAATAAGAATGTTGACTATGCACAGCCTGTGCAACCGCTCGATCATCGTTTAAGAGGTTCGTCCCACGATGCTAGGCGAGTCTTCACAAAAAATTCGGGACAAGTCCCATATTATCATAGGAGGTGCATAATGAGCACATACGCAATCATTAAAACTGGCGGAAAACAAGTTAAAGTTGAAGTTGGTCAAGCAATCTACGTTGAAAAATTGAACGTTGAAGCTGGTCAAGACGTTACATTTAACGAAGTTGTTCTTGTTGGTGGTGAAAAGACTGTTGTCGGAACTCCACTTGTAGCAGGTGCTACTGTTGTTGGAACTGTTGAAAAACAAGGAAAACAAAAGAAAGTTGTTACTTTCAAATACAAACCTAAAAAAGGTAGCCACCGTAAACAAGGTCATCGTCAACCTTACACAAAAGTTGTTATCAACGCTATCAACGCTTAATTTTAGCCTGGCGCAACAACACTCATCACAGAATATTGGAGGACTAACATTATGTTAAACTTGAATCTTGCTAACTTGCAACTATTCGCCCACAAAAAAGGTGGAGGTTCAACGTCAAACGGTCGTGACTCTCAAGCAAAACGTCTTGGAGCTAAAGCGGCTGACGGTCAAACTGTATCAGGTGGTTCAATTCTTTACCGCCAACGTGGTACAAAAATCTATCCAGGAGCTAACGTAGGTCGTGGAGGAGATGACACACTTTACGCTAAAGTTGAAGGCGTAGTACGTTTTGAACGTAAAGGACGCGATAAAAAGCAGGTATCTGTTTACCCTATCGCGAAATAATAAGGAACACCTTATTACTGGCTTTAGAAAGCTTACCTGAGAACTTGCCTTTTGGCAGGTTCTTTTTTGTTCAGGAGGACGATATGAGGATTAGGAAAAGAAATTGTTTACCAGATGAAGAAATGAAGCAGGTCTTGAACTTGCTAGAGACCTGTCATGCATATGATGGAACAGCTAGTATCCCTTATTTGGCGAATGACTATAATGTTGATCCAGATATGCCTTGCATCTTTCTGGCCTATGAAGAAGAGACATTATTGGGCTGTCTTTATGTTTATGCAGATGAGATTGAAGATGTAAGTGTATCACTCTTTGTCTTACCGTCAGCTAGAAATCAAGGAATTGCAAGAGCCTTGGAAGCAGCATTTATCCAAGTTGCCAAAGAATATCAACTGTCAGGGATTTCCTATGAGACAGAGCGAATTTTTATCGAGAAAAATCCATGGTTGCTCTCTCACTTTAACTTGGTCGAGGAAGACGATGCAGAACTGTGGTTGAGACGAGAGCGAAAGCCCTATGATCTGGAGAGTCGTGATGATTGTAAAGTCGTCTTAGCTGAAAAAGAGATGATTGGAGCCATTGCCAAGGTTCAAGCTGAAGCCTTTCAGAAGAGCATTGACAATAGCGAGCAATATGCACATGCTAGCCTTGAAGGAGACGACACCTTGTTATATGTATTGATGAAGGACAAGGAAGTCCTTGCTTCGGTCACAATCGATACGACATCTGATTATAACCATATTTTTGGCTTGGGAGTAGCACCTGTTCATCAAGGTCAAGGATTGGGGAGTTACTTAATGAAAGAGGTCATCTGTCAGTTGCTTTCTCGAAATGATAAAGCCTTTCAGATTGTCGTTGAAAAAGAAAACATAGTAGCTGCCACTCTGTATCGCAAACTAGGCTTTACAGATGTTACAGAAGTCGTCTACCTAGCTGCTAAGAACTAGAACAGCATACAGCAGAGCAAAAGAAAAAGCCTTGTGGGGCTGTTAATACACGAATGATGTGGATGAAATATAGTGAATTGAATAAATGTTAGGTCATCGTTCAGTCGCTTTGCTTCAATAGTCCAGTGGACTGTTGAAGGTTAGAAATAGGGATTATGGAGTAAGCCTCAATTAACGCCAGTTCTATCTGCAGCTCCTTTCCTTGTCCTATTCCTTTCTAATCCATTATAGTTTCTTGAGCAGTATAATCATTGAACAAGATAGCAAGCCATGCTATAATAATGTCAAGGGAAGACAAGTAAGTTGAACTACTCACTTGTCTAAGGTTTTAGAAGAAGAGTTTGATGACTTCTAGAATGATTTTTATCAGTTCAACGGTTGCCATCGTTAGATTGATACATTCTAGAGCATTAAGCTCTTTTCTTTTATGCTTTCCTTTACGGTCCTGTATATACCTGCCCCCCCTTTCTAGCCTTGACCTAAAGGGGGAATTACAAGCTGATTTAACAGTTTGCTAAAATAGTATCCCTTAATTTACTTGTTTTTACAAGTATTTTTTGTTATCTTGAGATGTGGTTTTGTCAGAATGTAGGAGTAAGTCTTGTTACAGTAAAATGGCGCAAATTAACGTTGGTCAAACTTATTTTTTATTGTATAATAGAGATAGAAATTTGCTTTTAAACAGAAGGGATCTTCTATGAACAAATTATTCAATGTCATCCTCGGCCTAGGTTTTCTATTGATACTTGGTGCAGGGATTTATCAGCTGGTAGAACCAATTCTCCCTCCCATATCTACTAGAGACAAGCAAATCGCTTACCTCAAAGAGCATGAGCAGGAAATGACGGACTATGTGAAATCCCAGAATCCGAAAGTGGAAAGTGTTCAATGGGATTGGGAGAGCGTGAAAACAAAAGAAGTTCAGCCAAATGCAGGAGGGATTCCAAGAGGAAAGAAATATAAAGAAGTAACTATCAAAGGGGTGTTTAACAATATTGAGCGTTCTAATTTCCGAGTAGGATTAAAAGTATCTCCAACTACTGGTTATCCAGAAATGGAAAACATCTACCTAAAGAGCCCGTTTAGAGTGGGAGGAATGCTGTATGAGTAATTTAGTAACTTTTGATAATCTTTATGCAAATCTCGTAACAGGCTAAAAGGAGTTTCTCATGAACAAATTATTCAATGTCATCCTCGGCCTAGGTTTTCTATTGATACTTGGTGCAGGGATTTATCAGATGGTAAAACCAAACCTCCCTCCCATATCTACTAGAGACAAGCAAATCGCCTATCTCAAAGAGCATGAGCAGGAAATGACGGACTATGTGAAATCCCAGAATCCAAAAGTGGAAAGTGTTCAATGGGATTGGGACAGCGTGAAAACAAAAGAAGTTCAGCCAAATGCAGGAGGGATTCCAAGAGGAAAGAAATATAAAGAAGTAACTATCAAAGGGGTGTTTAACAATATTGAGCGTTCTAATTTCCGAGTAGGATTAAAAGTATCTCCAACTACTGGTTATCCAGAAATGGAAAACATCTACCTAAAGAGCCCGTTTAGAGTGGGAGGAATGCTGTATGAGTAATTTAGTAACTTTTGATAATCTTTATGCAAATCTCGTAACAGGCTAAAAGGAGTTTCTCATGAACAAATTATTCAATGTCATCCTCGGCCTAGGTTTTCTATTGATACTTGGTGCAGGGATTTATCAGATGGTAAAACCAATCCTCCCTCCCATATCTACTAGAGACAAGCAAATCGCCTATCTCAGAGAGCATGAGCAAGAGATTATTGACTTTGTTAAATCAGCCAACCCGAAAGTTGAATCGGTTCAAATTGACTGGAGTCAGACCCAGTGGGGAAAGATAGGAAACGGAACCCCTCAAGGCGGAGGAGATGCGATAGATGTTTATGGTGGTTTTAACAACATTGAAGATTCAGATTGGGGCATTGTTATAGGAATTAAATATGAAAAGGATGGGCAGATTCGCATTAAAAGTATGTGGTTTGGAAGTCCATTAAGTATAGGAGGTGAACTACTTGAGTAATTTGGTGACTTTTTATAATATCTATGCAAATCTCGTAACAGGCTAAAAGGAGTTTTTCATGAACAGATTATTCAATATCATCCTCGGCCTAGGTTTTCTATTGATACTTGGTGCGGGGATTTATCAGATGGTAAAACCAAACCTCCCTTCCCTATCTACCAGAGATAAACAAATTGCTTACCTCAAAGAGCATGAGCAGGAAATGACGGACTATGTGAAATCCCAGAATCCGAAGATAGAAAGTGTTCAATGGGATTGGGATAGCATGGAGATAAAGAAAGTCCAACCAGACGCAGGAGGTATTCCTATTGGTAAAAAATATAACGAGCTGAATATTTCAGGTCGCTTTAATCATATAGAAGACTCTTACTTTGTATTAAGTTTTGGGTTTGATATTGAAGAGCTATATCCAGATATGGAACACAAAGCTATAACACAGTATTTTACGATAAATGGAGGTAGAGAACTATATGAGTAATTTACAAAAATTGGTAAATGGCATTTTTCAACGCCTTTTTGTTACTTCGGAAAAGTGCTAGGATTTGGGTGATAAAACCATGACAAAGAAAACACTTTTTAACGCCAGTTTTGAAGAGAGTTTGAATTTGGAAGATGACCAAGCGTCTAGCGAATTTATAAAGAAAAATTTGGCAGAGACACAGGAGAAAGAAAAGTATCGAGGAACTTTCAAATCCTATGTATGGCTGGTCCTCTTGACGATTTTATGTATATTTGGACCTAATTGGCTTTTATATAAGGGAAGTCATTATATTTGGGGGCATACTGAAACGAACCTCTTGCAACCAGCCACCCATAACTTTTTACCCAAGTGGCTATTCCTTGCCTTAGGCACTAGTTGGCTCGTTATCATTCTGATTGGCAAAAAGTTTTACCAACAGTTTATATTGATTTATAGAGGACAATTTCACTTATTTGTGACCTACTTTTTATGGTTGCTGATTGAATGGAATTTATTTTGTTTAACAGCATTCTATATGACTCTTGGATTTTTGGGTGTGAGCTCGTTCTTTCTTGCCAACGTCTATGTTGGGTATTTCATTATAAAAAGTAGAAGCAAGGATCTTCTAAACCTTATGTATAGGAAAGTTAGAGAAGCAAGTCAAAAAAGAAATGTTGTGTTTGGAAAGAGTGTCAATCGGCTCATGAGTCTTTTAGGTCTACTGTCATTATTTTGGTTTTGCATAAAATCTTTTATCCACTTTAAGATGGAAGTAGGGAGTTGGTTAGCGATTCTGGTCTTTCTGCTTTTTTGGTTCTTTGTCAATAGCGCCATGATAGTGTACGAAAGTTATGTCGTCCTCCCTTTTATGCTACGGGGCTTCTATCGATTAAAATACCCCGAAGAATACCGTGAATGGGAAGGTAAAAGCTTAGAAGAGTGGTACGGCAAGAAATATTTGAAGAAGCACAAGGACTTATATCAGACGGATAAAGTAGAGGAAAAGGGGCATGTCTAAACAGTTGAAACGAATCGGGCTGATAGTGCTTGTCCTCGGGATTGGCATAGGAGGCTTTAGGATGTACCACTATCAAGAAAAACAGAAGATGATCGCCATTGCCCACAGTAAGGAAGCAAGACAGTTATATGAGGACTATTTAAAACAAGAAGATCCGAATGCTTTTACAAGCAGAGGTTTTATCGAGAGTTATGAGGTCAATGAAGATAGTATGAGTTATAATCCTATGGGAGGCTTGATGATTCAACTAATCATCAATAACAACAAGGATATGACAGTCAGCTTGAACTTAATAGATAATGGAGATGGGAAATTTATATCAGCTTATTATGTTACTTCTAAAGAATTTTGGGAAACACAAGAGCAACATCAAAAGGAATAAGTTATGAAAAGGTATATTAATGAAGAGCATCTGCAAATTGCAATGACAGAGTATTTAAATCCCAGTCTTAATAGGATTGTTACTACTCCTGCTGATCGGACTATTTGAACTGTGACACAAGTGTATGATGATGTCAGAAGTAATACTCAATTTAGATTGGTGCAGAAAGAAGATGGCAAACTTAACCTATTCGCGTGAAGTACGCCAATTACTTGAAGGATAAGGGTAACGCATGAAAAATGGTTTACAAAAGAGAATATGCAAAAAATAAGGAAAACGCCATTCTATCAATTGTAACATTATTTAGAGGGGAGATTGATGACAAATGGCGGTAGTTGATAAGAAGAAACCTAGAAAGTCAAAGTGGAAAAAAGCGATTGGAATTCTATTCTTAGTTATAGCACTTTTAATAGGTGGGAAATGGTATATGGATAGAAAGAAAGTGGACGGCTTGTATCGCCATGGTTTCTCGCTCTTGGAGGAACAAATCGCAACCTATATCGTGGAACATTATGCCGGAGTGAGTAAAGTAGAGTTCTCCCCGATTTATGTGGATAGGAGTACGGAAAGTTTAGATATCGTTCCAGTAATTTATGATACGGATGGAAACCGAGCTGTACTAGGCGGCAATGTCCCTAAACAGAATATTATGTTTGCTACTTACGGTAGTCATGTAGGCCTTACTGCTATAGATTTTACTATTGATGGAAATCATATTATTTATCTAGGAAATTCTAAAAATGGTGAAGAGATTGATGTATCTGATTCAACTGTTTTGCCTGAAGCTGCAAGGCTTGAAAAATCAAGAGACATTGATGATAATATTGAGGCACTGGTTGCTGATAATCAACTAACAGCTATCTATAAACAGGACGGTGGTAGCCCTAATGCAGAAATTGTCTATAATTTAAACATTATTCGAGGAGAGGTTGATGACAAATGGCAGTAACTGATAAGAAGAATGTGCTAAAGAAGCCAATGAGCAGGGGTATATCTAAACAGTGGGTCTGATGGTGTTTGTTCTTAGTATAGGAAAGTTATCTGCTAACAAAATCAGCTTTGGCTGGTTTTTTATGTGCCTTGCTACAGGAATTTGTACGACATGCGCTATACCATTTGCGATGGATTATGATATAATAAAGAGTATTTTACAAAGGAAGTGGCAGCATGAATATTCAACAATTGCGCTATGTTGTGGCGATTGCAAATAGCGGGACTTTTCGAGAAGCAGCAGAGAAAATGTTTGTCTCACAGCCGAGCTTATCCATTTCTGTACGTGATTTGGAAAAAGAATTGGGCTTTAAAATTTTTAGTCGGACTAGCTCAGGCACCTTCTTGACACGTCGGGGAATGGAATTTTATGAAAAAGCCCAAAGTTTAGTAAAGGGGTTTGATCAATTCGAACACTTGTATTTACAGCCAGATGATGGTGAAGTAGAGTTTTCCATTTCCAGTCAGCACTATGATTTTTTACCACCTTTGATTACGGAATTTTCGCAGCAATTTCCTGAGTATCCAAAATTTCGTCTGTTTGAGTCAACGACAGTACAGATTTTAGATGAGGTTGCACAAGGACACAGCGAGTTGGGTATTATCTATCTCAACCATCGTAACACCAAAGGAATTATGCAAAAGTTGGATAAACTCCGTTTGGAAGTGGTAGATTTGATTGATTTTCAAACCCATATCTATATCCGTAAGGGACACCCTTTGGCTAAGAAAAAAGAGATTGAGTTAGCAGATTTAACAGGACTTCCAACCGTTCGTTTTACCCAAGAAAAGGATGAATATCTCTATTATTCGGAAAATTTCTTTGATACTTCAGACTCATCTGTAACCTTCGATGTGACGGATCGTGCTACCCTAAATGGTATTTTAGAGCGAACAGATGCCTATGCGACTGGTTCGGGATTTTTAGATAGTGAGAGTGTACATGGGATTATGGTAATTCCCTTTAAGGAAGAAAAGGGCAATCGCATGGTATATGTCAAAAGAGAAGATAGTGAATTGAGTCCTTGTGCGCAAGATTTCATCAGCGTCATGGAAGACTATTTTGCCAAAAAGAAAGGATAACATGAGAAAAATCGGATTTCCACTTTGGATTGTCTGCCTAATCATTATGGATCAATGGGTAAAGGCTTGGACTGTAGCCAACATTGCCTTGAATGAACAACGTACTTTTATTCCAAAAATTGTCAATTTGTATTACCTACGTAACTACGGAGCTGCTTTTTCTATTCTCCAACATCAGCAATGGTTTTTTACCCTAGTGACTCTCATCGTGATAACAGCAGCTGTTTGGTATTTCATCAAGCATATCAAGGGGAGTCTTTGGACTCTATGGAGCCTATCTCTTGTGATTGCAGGGGGAATCGGAAATTTTATTGATCGCCTTCGTCTAGGTTACGTTGTGGATATGTTTCATCTTGATTTTATCGATTTTCCTGTTTTTAATGTCGCAGATATATGTTTGACGGTTGGTGTAGCAGTCTTGTTTATCAGTATTATGAAAGAAGAGAATAATGGAAATAAAAGTTGAAACAGGTGGCATTCGCCTAGATAAAGCCTTGGCTGACCTAACTTCTTTATCACGCTCAGTCGCAAATGAGCAGATAAAATCTGGCTTGGTCCGTGTCAATGGTGAGGTGAAAAAAGCCAAATACACGGTTCAGACAGGAGACTGTATCCAATACGAGATTCCTGAAGTGGAAGAAATTGACTATGTCGCAGAAGAGATTCCACTTGAGATTGTGTATGAAGATGCAGATGTAGCTGTTGTCAATAAGCCGCAAGGCATGGTGGTACATCCCTCAGCTGGTCATACTTCAGGTACTCTGGTCAATGCACTTCTGTACCATATCAAGGATTTATCTGGTATCAATGGAGTCATGCGACCAGGCATTGTTCATCGTATTGACAAGGATACATCTGGTCTTTTGATGATTGCTAAGAATGATGAAGCCCACCAGAAATTAGCAGAAGAATTAAAGGCGAAGAAATCCTTACGAAAATATGTGGCGATTGTCCATGGCAATTTGCCAAATGATCGAGGTGTAATTGAAGCGCCGATTGGTCGTTCGGACAAGGATCGTAAGAAGCAAGCAGTATCTGCTAAGGGGAAAGAAGCTCTGACTCGTTTTCAAGTGCTAGAGCGCTTTGGAGACTATACCTTGGTCGAGTTAACCCTTGAAACGGGTCGGACACATCAGATTCGTGTTCATATGGCCTATATTGGTCATCCAGTTGCTGGAGATGAGGTGTATGGACCACGTAAGACCCTAAAAGGTCATGGTCAGTTCCTACACGCTAAGACCCTTGGTTTTACACATCCTAAGACAGGTGAGCTTGTGACCTTTACGGCAGAAGAGCCTACTATTTTCCATGAAACCTTAGAGAAACTCAGAAAAGCCTAACTTGCTCAATTAAACCGAGCATGGTATACTAGAACAGTTACAAAAGAAGAGGAGTGAATATGGAAACTTTACCAAATTGTCCAAAATGTCAATCAGAATATGTCTATGAGGACGGTGTATTGCTCATCTGTCCAGAGTGTGCCTATGAGTGGAACCCCGCAGAGGTTGCTGAAGAAGAAGGACTTGTGGCAATCGATGCCAATGGAAATCGTTTGGCAGATGGTGACACGGTAACCTTGATTAAGGACTTGAAAGTCAAGGGAGCACCGAAGGACTTGAAACAAGGCACACGTGTGAAAAACATTCGCATTGTGGAAGGTGACCATAACATTGATTGTAAGATTGATGGTTTTGGTGCCATGAAATTGAAATCAGAATTTGTGAAAAAAATCTAACCAAATAGGTTCTTATAAGAATTGGGAGTCGGACACGTTATTGTTTCGCTCCCTCTTCTTATTTTAGGAGGAATACATTGAACTATCAAAGTAAGTATTTTTATTCGCGTTGTTTGTTGGCTATTCTTGCCATTGTCGGAACGACTCTTGAGATTGTTAAGTATGGTATTGGGATGCTGATGTATTATACCGTGCAGTCCAATTTGCTGGTAGCTCTATTTTCGACTTACATGGTCTCTGCTCTGTACCGTAAAAAAGACTTGCAAAGTCGGTCCTTCCTACGGATAAAAGCAGCAGTCACCATGTCGATTATGATTACCTGTGTCATTTATCATCTGATGCTAGCTCCCTTAGCGACAGATTTTTGGCGGGTGGAAAATCTTCTCTGTCACTATATTGTCCCGCTTTACTTTCTACTAGATACCTTGTTTTTGGACAAGCAAAGACAATACAAGTGGTTTGATCCAATTTGGTGGACAACCTTGCCAGTTATCTATTTAGCTTTTGCTCTCATCAATGGTCTGTTTATCAAATGGCCCATTCCTGAGGCGAAAGACAGTCCCTTTGCCTATTTCTTCTTAAATGTTCCCAAATACGGTTGGAACTTTGTTTTGAACTATTCAGTCACTATTTTTATTGCTTATTTACTGGCTGGTTTTGCTTTACTATTGCTGAAATCCATTCGCGTACCAAATCGGTCACGAAAACCACGTACTGTTTAAATATTCTTTTATACTCTTATATATTTTCAAAAAATATCATGAAAAGATTGAAATTCTCCTTAATTCTGACATATTAGGGAGGATTTTCTTACATGACAATGTTAGAATATGCAAAAATTCTGAATATTCCTTCATAAAAATACAGACAAAAGAATAATTTTATGCTAAAATACAACAACAGACATGTAGGATGCGTGTCTAGCTAAGATCAAAAAAATCTTGAGGTATGGTTTTATGAAAAAGACAACAAAAATGTTCTCACTGGCTGCAGTGACTCTCTTATCCGCTTCTGTATTAGCAGCATGTGGATCAAAAAAAGCATCAAATGCTGAACAAGAAAACTTATCATTCCAAACGGAAGTAACAAATGAAGGGACTCCAATCAAAGGTGGTCAACTCAACTATGCAATTGTAGCTGCTTCAGCTTCTACAGGATTGTTGATGGATGAATTGTCAGATAATACCGTTGATAGTTCTTTTGGTGGTCTGGTTGATGAGTCCATGTTTGGATATGACGGTGACCGTAAGCTAGATGATTCAGGCCTTGCCAAGGTTGACTTCGATTTAAAAGGTAAAAAACTTACTGTGACATTGACTGGTAAGGATTATAAGTGGTCTGATGGACAGCCATTTACAATTGATGATTATATCTTTACCATTGAAAAAATGGCTGATAAAGGCTATACTGGTGTGCGTTTTGATGAGCGTTTCACAAATATCGTCGGAATGGATGATTTTGTCGCTGGAAAAGCAGATAAGATTTCAGGGATTGAAAAAGTTGACGATTATACAGCTGTCCTAACTGTGAAAGAAATGACTCCTTCAATGATGTATGCAGGAGGAAATGTTCCAGCCTATGTTATGCCAAAACACATCTTCAAGGATATTCCTGTTGCTGATTGGGAAAAGAGTGACTATGCACGTGCAACGACTAAGTTTGTTGGTATGGGCGCATTCAAAATAAAGGAGGTTGTCGGTGGTGAATCGGTTACCTTTGTAGCGAATGAAAATTACTTTGACGGCAAACCAAAAGTTGATAGTGTGAAGATGGATATTGTATCTCCTGATACCATTGTGTCAGAGATGAAAGCAGGTCACTATGATATAGCTGAAATGCCAAGTGACCAATTAGATTCCTTTAAAGACTTATCTAATATCACAGTCCTTGGTCGTCTTGCTTCTAGCTACGAATATGTATCGTTCAATCTTGGAAAATATGACAAGGATGCCAATAAAAATGTTATGAATCCTGATGCCAAGATGAATGATGTGAAATTGCGTCAAGCTATGGGGTATGCACTTGATAATAAGACTGCAGGAGATAAGCTCTACAATGGTTTGTATCACCCAGCAACTTCATTGATTATTTCATTCTTTGGTGATTTACATGATTCAGAGTTAGAAGGCTACACTTACAACCCAGAAAAAGCGAAGAAATTACTCGATGAAGCAGGTTATAAAGATGTAGACGGAGACGGTATCCGTGAAGATAAGAATGGAAAACCATTCAAGATTAGTCTTGCAGCTCGTAAACGGACTGAGGCAAATGAAGCTCTCGTACAACAATACATTAACTGGTGGAAAGAAGTTGGCTTAAATGTTGAACTCTACACAGGTCGTACGATTGAATTGAATTCATTCTATGATATGATTCAAGCAAATGATGCCAATATTGATGCTTACATTGGTGGTTGGTCAACAGGTTACGATCCAAATCCAACAGGTTTGTGGGGACCAGAAGCTCAATTCAATATGTCTCGTTACGTATCAGATGAAAATACTGAGTTACTCAAGGCTATCGGTTCAGAAGAATCATTTGACGAGAAGAAAAATCTTGAAAATTACAAGAAATGGCAAAAATATGCCTTTGAGCAAGCATTTGCGATTCCAACCTTCGAATCAGAAACCCTTACAGCTGTCAATAAACGTGTTAAATATTCAGATACACTATTAGGATCAGCTTCTAAAGCACCATTGAATAAGGTTGAATTAACAGCTGATCAAGGTGTAGCTGAGAAATAAGCTAGACGAAAAATAAAATATAAGGATTGGCAGAACGGCCAGTCCTTATTTGTCTATAATAGTGGTATTTTAGACAGTTCCTTACGGTTTCGCTACTAGGTTTTAGGGAGTGCTGTTCATTTTCGACCTACGATTTGTTTTTTGAGAAAAATTCTGTTATACTAATAGAAATAAATCCTTTAAGGACTGTTCCGTGAAACAGGCAAGGAGTATCAGCTAAAACAGGTTTCTGGATAGCTTAGTAAGACGAAGTAAATAGTCAGATGTTGAATCGCAGGTTGAACTGCCATTAGGCAAGGTACACATTTCACTTATTTTACCCGTTTTAAGAAGCAATATAAGACCTTATTTTCTGGAATCTCCTTGTGGTCAAGGAGATTTTTTTGCGCCAGTAGGCGAGAAGGGAGTTTGTCATGAAAACCAAGGAAATAGTAGATGAGATGACCATGAAACGGGCTATTACCCGGATTACCTATGAAATCATCGAACGCAATAAAGAGCTAGATAATATTGTCTTAGCTGGGATTAAAACACGTGGAGTCTATATTGCAAAACGTATCCAAGAGCGCTTGAAACAGTTGGAAGGAATTGATGTTCCACTTGGAGAACTGGATACCAAGCCATTTCGGGATGACATGAAGGTCGCAGAAGATACAACTGAGATGACTGCTGATGTGAATGACCGCGATGTGATTTTGGTTGATGATGTTCTCTATACAGGACGGACCATTCGAGCTGCGATTGATAATATTGTGTCACTTGGTCGCCCTGCCCGAGTTAGTCTAGCGGTTTTGGTGGATAGAGGCCACCGTGAATTACCAATTCGAGCAGATTATGTCGGAAAAAATATTCCAACCAGTCGCACAGAAGAAATCATTGTGCAGATGGTGGAGTCAGATGGCAATGATTCGGTGTTATTGGTTGATAGTAACGAGGCGAAATAAGAGGTAGAAAAAATGGCAATCATCGACGGAAAGGTGTCACTCCAGCATGTGGTGACCATGGAGAGCCTAACAAATGAGGAAGTATTGGGATTGATTCAGCGTGGATTGGCTTTTAAATGGGGAGAAGCGACCGCTGCGATTGACCAGCCTGTTTATGTTTCTAATCTCTTCTTTGAAGATTCCACTCGTACTCACAAGTCCTTTGAAATGGCAGAGCTACGTTTGGGGCTAAATATGATTGACTTTGATGCAAAGACTAGCTCAGTCAATAAGGGAGAGACTTTATATGATACAATTTTGACCATGAGTGCCTTAGGAGTAGACATCTGTGTTATCCGCCATTCAGAAGTAGATTACTATCGAGAGCTTATTGAGAGCCCAACCATTACGGCTTCGATTGTGAATGGGGGAGATGGATCTGGACAACATCCTAGCCAGTCTCTGCTTGATTTAATGACCATTTATGAGGAATTTGGGCGCTTTGAGGGCTTAAAGATTATGATTGCAGGGGATTTGACGCATTCACGTGTTGCCAAGTCCAATATGCAGATTTTAAAACGCTTGGGTGCAGAATTGTTTTTTGCAGGACCAAGTGAATGGTATACAGCAGAATTTGAGCCGTATGGTCAGCATGTAGCCTTGGATGATATTGTCGAGCAAGCAGATGTCTTGATGTTCCTGCGCGTGCAGCATGAACGCCATGATGGGAATGGTCATTTTTCTAAAGAAGGGTATCACCAATTGCACGGATTAACACAGGAGCGGTATCATCGCATGAAGGAATCAGCTATTATCATGCACCCAGCTCCGGTCAATCGTGATGTCGAAATTGCTGATGCCTTAGTTGAAGCACCGAAATCACGCATTGTTCGACAGATGCAAAATGGTGTTTTTGTGAGAATGGCTATTTTAGAAGCTGTTTTACAGGCAAGAGCCACTAAATAGAAACGTTAACAGGCTCCAGAGAGAGCAGACGAGGAGGGAAATAATGGCAAAACGATTGCTAATTTTAGAAGATGGAACGATTTTTGAAGGTGAAGCCTTCGGAGCAGATATTGATGTGACAGGTGAGATTGTCTTTAACACAGGGATGACAGGTTATCAAGAGTCAATTACAGACCAGTCCTACAATGGTCAAATTTTGACCTTTACCTACCCGTTGGTTGGAAATTATGGGGTCAATCGTGATGACTACGAATCCATTACCCCTACTTGTAAGGGTGTTGTAGTTCGTGAATGGGCTCGTCGAGCAAGCAACTGGCGCAATCAATTAACCTTGGATGAATTTTTAAAGGCCAAGAAAATTCCGGGTATTTCAGGAATTGACACGCGCGCTCTCACCAAAATTATTCGTCAACATGGGACTATGCGGGCAACGCTTGCAGATGTAGGAGATTCGGTTGAGCATTTATCAGATCAGCTACGCGCGACAGTATTGCCAACCAATAATATCGAACAGGTTTCAACTAAGACTGCCTACCCTGCACCGGGAATTGGTCGCAATATTGTTCTAGTAGACTTTGGTCTCAAACATTCCATTTTACGTGAGCTTTCAAAACGTGATTGTAACATCACGGTAGTACCATTTGATACGACTGCTGAAGAAATTTTAAACTTAGCGCCAGATGGTGTCATGCTCTCAAATGGGCCTGGGGATCCAGATGATGTGCCAGAAGCCTTGGAGATGATTCGTGGTATTCAAGGAAAAATTCCGATTTTTGGAATCTGTATGGGGCATCAATTATTGGCAAAAGCAAATGGGGCTAGCACCTATAAGATGAAATTTGGGCATCGTGGTTTTAACCATGCCGTTCGTGAAATTGCAACTGGCCGTGTCGATTTTACCTCTCAAAACCATGGATTTGCGGTGTCGCGCGAAGACTTACCAGACTGCTTGATGATTACCCATGAGGAAATCAATGACAAATCAGTCGAGGGCGTTCGCCACCGTTATCAACCAGCCTTCTCTGTTCAGTTCCATCCAGATGCAGCACCTGGTCCACATGATGCCAGCTATTTGTTTGACGATTTTATGGAATTGATTGATGCATTTCAAGCTGAAAATAACAATCAGTAAGAGGAATATTTAATGACAGCCAGAGAGCTGACGAATAGAAAGGAGAAACAAAGGGAGCCGTATTTGCAAAATTGAATACGGGCTACGAACTTTGTCAAAAAGATAGTTTGTCCTAGAACTCATTGTTCTGCGGAACAAACTCCTATTTTGACTGTGTTCGTTTGACGCCCTTTATATCTTAATTATGCCAAAACGTAGTGATATTAAGAAAATTATGGTGATTGGGTCTGGGCCGATTATTATTGGTCAGGCGGCTGAGTTTGATTATGCGGGGACACAGGCTTGTCTTGCCTTGAAGGAAGAGGGTTATAGTGTTGTCTTGGTCAATTCGAATCCGGCAACGATTATGACGGATAAGGAGATTGCAGATAAGGTTTATATTGAGCCGATTACATTTGAATTTGTATCTCGGATTTTGCGTAAGGAGCGACCAGATGCTCTTTTGCCAACCTTGGGTGGTCAGACAGGACTCAACATGGCCATGGAATTGTCTAAGGCTGGTATCTTGGATGAGCTTGGGGTTGAACTCTTAGGGACGAAATTATCTGCCATTGATCAGGCTGAAGACCGTGATTTGTTTAAGCAGTTAATGGAAGATTTGGGGCAACCCATTCCAGAATCTGAAATTGTCAATACCGTGGAAGAAGCAGTAGCTTTTGCAGCGACCATTGGGTACCCAGTCATTGTTCGTCCTGCCTTTACCCTTGGGGGAACGGGTGGTGGTATGTGTGCCAATGAAGAAGAACTCCGTGAGATTGCAGAAAATGGTTTGAAACTCTCTCCAGTGACCCAATGTTTGATTGAGCGTTCGATTGCTGGCTTTAAGGAAATCGAGTACGAAGTCATGCGTGATAGTGCAGACAACGCCTTAGTCGTGTGTAACATGGAAAACTTTGACCCTGTCGGCATCCATACAGGAGATTCGATTGTTTTTGCCCCAACTCAGACCTTATCAGATATTGAAAATCAACTGCTGCGTGATGCAAGTTTGAGCATTATCCGTGCCCTCAAGATTGAAGGAGGCTGTAATGTGCAGCTGGCCCTTGACCCGCATAGCTTTAAATACTATGTCATTGAGGTAAATCCGCGCGTGTCTCGCTCGTCAGCTCTTGCCTCAAAGGCAACAGGTTATCCGATTGCCAAACTCGCTGCTAAGATTGCTGTAGGCTTGACCTTGGATGAGATGATTAACCCTGTCACAGGTTCGACCTATGCCATGTTTGAGCCAGCCTTGGACTATGTTGTTGCCAAAATTCCTCGCTTCCCATTTGATAAATTTGAAAAAGGTGAGCGCCGTTTGGGAACACAGATGAAGGCAACCGGTGAGGTTATGGCAATTGGTCGGACCATTGAAGAAAGTCTTTTGAAGGCTTGTCGTTCGCTTGAAATTGGTGTCTATCATACAGAAATGAAAGACTTGGCAACCGTGACAGATGATGTCTTAGTGGAAAAAATTGTCAAGGCGCAAGATGATCGTCTCTTCTATGTATCTGAGGCTCTTCGCCGTGGGTTTACGGTGGAAGAAATTGCTCATCTAACGAAAATCGATATCTTTTTCTTGGATAAACTGGTCCATATCATTGAATTAGAAGCAGAGCTAGCTAGCAATATTGGCAATGTTGATGTCTTGAAATGTGCGAAACAAAATGGTTTTGCAGACCGCAAGATTGCAGAATTATGGCAGCAGACTACTGAGGAAGTTCGTCAGTTCCGCTTGGAAAATGGGATTGTTCCTGTCTATAAAATGGTGGATACTTGTGCGGCTGAGTTTGAAAGTGCCACTCCGTACTTCTATTCGACCTATGAATGGGAAAATGAATCGATTCGCTCTGAGCGAGAATCTGTCCTTGTTTTGGGATCAGGACCAATTCGGATTGGACAAGGGGTCGAGTTTGACTATGCCACTGTTCACTCTGTTAAGGCCATTCAGGCAGCAGGTTATGAAGCGATTATCATGAATTCAAATCCAGAGACGGTATCGACAGACTTCTCTGTTTCAGATAAGCTCTATTTTGAACCCTTGACCTTCGAAGATGTCTTGAATGTGATTGAGCTTGAGCAGCCAATCGGTGTCATTGTTCAATTTGGTGGACAGACTGCGATTAACTTGGCAGAACCATTGTCTAAGGCAGGTGTGCGGATTATCGGTACCCAAGTTGCAGACTTGGACCGTGCGGAAGACCGTGATTTGTTTGAAAAAGCCTTGAAAGACTTAGGTATTCCACAACCGCCAGGGCAAACTGCAACGAATGAAGAAGAAGCTGTTGAAGCTGCTCGCAAGATTGGCTTTCCTGTCCTTGTTCGTCCGTCCTATGTGCTTGGTGGTCGAGCTATGGAAATCGTTGAAAATGAGATTGACTTAAGGAGCTATATGCGGACAGCGGTTAAAGCAAGCCCTGAGCATCCTGTCCTTGTCGATTCTTACATTGTTGGTCGTGAGTGTGAAGTGGATGCTATTTCGGACGGAAAAGATGTCCTTATTCCAGGAATTATGGAGCATATCGAACGTGCAGGGGTCCACTCAGGTGATTCGATGGCCGTCTATCCTCCGCAGACCTTGTCAAAGGAAATTCAAGCAACAATTGCAGACTATACCAAGCGGTTAGCGATTGGATTGAACTGTATTGGCATGATGAATATTCAATTCGTCATCAAGGATGAAACGGTCTATGTTATCGAGGTCAATCCACGTGCCAGCCGTACCGTTCCATTCTTATCGAAAGTGACAGATGTTCCAATGGCGCAGGTAGCAACGAAGCTGATTTTAGGGCAAACCCTAGCGGAATTAGGCTATGCAGACGGCTTATATCCTGAATCGAACAATGTCCATGTAAAAGCTCCTGTCTTCTCCTTTACCAAACTAGCTAAAGTAGACAGCCTTTTAGGGCCTGAAATGAAATCAACTGGTGAGGTCATGGGGACAGATACGACCCTTGAAAAAGCATTGTATAAAGCCTTTGAAGCCAGTCATTTCCACTTGGAAGAATTTGGCAATGTTGTCTTTACAATTGCAGATGAAACTAAGGAAGAAGCTCTTGCCTTGGCTAAACGATTTGAAGCAATTGGCTATGGTATTTTTGCGACTGAAGGCACGAGTGAATTCTTCAAGGCAAATGGTGTAGACTCTATCGCAGTAAACAAACTGGGTGAGGACAAGGAAAATGACATTCCAGCTCTTGTTCGTAAGGGGCAAGTACAGGCCATTATCAATACAGTTGGAACAAAACGTGTGGCAGAAGGAGATGGACAAATCATCCGCAGCTCTGCTATCGAAACAGGCACACCGCTCTTTACCGCCCTTGATACGGCAGACGCTATGTTAAAAGTGTTAGAGAGCCGCAGCTTTACGACCAATGCCATTTAGAGTATAATAGAAAGCAAAAGGAATAGAGGAGTAAGTGTAGTGAAGGTAAATCTAGTCAGCCCGGTTGGGCAATTCAAACAAGCGCCAGTAGGCTTTTCTTGGACAACCTTTTTCTTCAATTTCTGGGTCCCGTTACTCCGTGGGGACTGGAAGTGGGCAGCCATTATGTTTTTGGTTAACATGGTAATTGGAGGAGTTTTCTTTAATTCAGATGTCTCTGCTCTCGCCCTTTTAGTATGGGTTGCTTGGGGTTTCTTCTACAATAAACTCTATATCAAAGAACTCTTTGCCAAGGGCTACAAGCCAGCAACAGACTTTGATGCAGAAGTCATTCGCACAAAGGTCAATTTATAATAGAATAAAAGAAAGTGAGGATAGTTATAAACTATTTTCACTTTTTCTTTGATGTATAGTGAATTGAATAAAAATTAGGAGATCGTTATACTCTATAAAAATCAACATCTGACTAGGCAACGAAATCGTAGCTAGAGCTGAAGTTCAGCAAGGTGAGTTAACGACGTCAGACTTTAATTTTTGACGAGTATAAGTCGTTTTGCTTCAATAGTCCAGTAGACTGTTGAAGGTTGGAAATAGGGATTATGGAGTAATCCTCAATTAATGCCAGTTCTATCTGTAGCTCCTTGCCTTGCTCAATCCACTATAAAATGCAACAGAGTAGTCATCAAATTTCTCACTGAAAAACTCATACTCTATTTAGCATTTTTTGATACGTTCTTAGATAGTGCGGACGTAAGAAAGTATTAAAAAGGTAAATTAATTTTAATGGAGTATCAATAGCAATTAGATGATATCAGAAGATGATTTCGACAGAAGTCATCTTTTTTGTTATACTGGCAGTATGAAATGGATTGTTACAACAAGTCTTGGTATGGATGAACAGTTGGTTGCAAGGGCAAAGACTATTGCAACTTCTTTCGGTGTGCCCTATATTGAGCGGAAAAAACAGGCTGTTAAACGACTACAAGAGCAGTATGGGACAGTCTTAGTGGTCTATCAGGATAGACTTTTACTGGAGCAGGTTGGAGGAAAGCGATTATTTTTCCACCCAGATACGGCACTGTTGCGTATCAAATCGCAGCATGATCCCTTGCTAGAGCTGATTGGCTCAACTCCTAAAAGGATTTGTGATGCTACTATGGGCTTGGCTTCTGATAGTATCGTGATGGCAAGCGCTGGTCATCAAGTGACAGCCATTGAGTCTACGAGCCTGATTGCTTTTATTGTGAGTCAAGGATTGCAGAATTGGGATACTGGTATGGAGCAGGTCAATACAGCTATGCGGTCGATTCAAGTGGTCGAAATGGATAGTCTTACTTTCTTACGACAGCAGGCAAGTCATTCCTTTGATATTGTCTATTTTGACCCCATGTTTTCTGAGGACATTGTCGAATCACAGAATTTAGCAGGCATAGAGAATTTGGCTAATCCCGCAAGGTTAACAAAAGACTTATTCGTAGAAGCGAAGCGAGTAGCAAAAGAAAAAATTATTTTAAAAGCCCATTTTAGAGATCCTATTTTTGAAGAACTTGGTTTTACTCGCCTGGTTCGTCCCAATCAGAAATTTCATTATGGAATTCTGGAAGTAGCAACCAGTATAAAATAGGGATTTCCTTTTTTGTAAAAAAAATAGTATAATAATATATAGGAAAAGGAGGAGATTCATCATGGAATGGATTAAATTAGTGGGCATTCTCATCATTGTGATAGGCTTTGTCCTAAAGTTTGATGCGATTGCGACAGTTGTTGTGGCAGGTCTTGTTACTGCCTTGGTTTCTGGAATGTCAGTTGTTGAGTTTTTGACAGTATTGGGAGAAAATTTCACCGCCCAGCGAGTGGTTACGATTTTCTTGGTGACACTTCCATTGGTTGGATTATCTGAAAAGTATGGCTTGCGTCACCGCGCTATTCATATGATGAACTCCATTAAATCACTGACAGCAGGTGCTTTTTACAGCCTATATGTCTTGGTACGCTTAGTTTGTGGTCTATTTTCTATCCGCTTGGGTGGGCATCCACAGTTTGTTCGTCCCTTGGTTGAGCCAATGGGGCAGGCAGCAGCCCAAGCCAAGTATGGAGAACTAGCAGAAGAGGAAATCGAAGAATTAAAAGGTCGTGCAGCAGCTAGTGAAAACTTTGGGAATTTCTTTGGTCAAAATACCTTCTCAGGAGCGGCGGGTATCCTGTTGATTAGTGGAACCTTAGTTTCGTTAGGTTACGAAGAAAACAATGCACGCTTGGCCCTAACGTCTTTAATCATCGCAGGAGCTGCCTTTGTTGTGGTTCTTATTTCGAATTTCTTATTTGATAAGAAATTGCAGAGAAAGCACCAGAAATAGGAGGAGATTATGGAAAAATTTGTACCCATTTTATTAGAAATTGCCTATGTCGTCATGGGACTGCAATTGCTTCACACAGCCTATTGTGCAGTAAAAGATGAGAGCAATGATACACGGATTGGAACAGGCTTATTTTGGGCTATTCTAGGTGTGATTTTTGTTGCAGGTAGTTATATTCCCTCTCTTGTGACGGGAATCTTAGTGGTCTTGTTGGCCTTGCTTACACTCTTCAAACAGGTTAAAATCGGTACCCTACCAGCATTTAAGGAAGAAAAGGCAGAAGCAGCAGCTCGAAAATACGGTTTTGGAATTTTTGTACCCGTTATTACCCTTGCGATTGTGGCCTTCCTTGTAGCAAGATTCTATCCAAAATTCAGTTCGGTTTCCTTGGGAATTGCAGCTTTGGTTGCTACAATTGTTATTGTTGTGATAACGCGCGCTAAGCCGAAGGAATTGCTGGCAGAAAATAACCGCATGATTCAGTTGACATCAACAAGCAGTATTTTACCGCAGTTGCTAGCAGCCTTAGGAGCCATCTTCACCCTAGCTGGTGTTGGAACGGTGATTTCAAACCTAATTAGTGGCTTTGTGCCTGACGGAAGTCGTTTCTTCGGTGTGGTAGCTTATGTTCTTGGCATGGTTATTTTCACGATGATTATGGGAAATGCCTTTGCGGCCTTTACCGTTATTACAGCCGGTGTTGGTGTTCCCTTTGTTTTTGCCTTAGGAGCTGATCCAATTATTGCTAGTGCTTTTGCGATGACAGCAGGTTATTGTGGTACCTTATTGACTCCTATGGCAGCAAATTTCAATGCCTTGCCGGCAGCCCTGCTTGATATGAAAGATAAGAATGGGGTCATTAAAGTGCAGGCGCCGGTCGCCCTCATTATGATTGTCGTTCATATTGTCTTGATGTATCTGCTCGCATTTTAAGCCGAAGCATTTGTGTTAGAAAAAGAGAAAAGGAGTAGATCATGAAAATTCTCGTAACAGGCTTTGATCCTTTTGGTGGTGAAGCTGTCAATCCAGCCTTAGAGGCTGTTAAACAATTGCCAGCTAACATTGCTGGTGCAGAAGTCCAATGGGTGGAAGTCCCAACTGTTTTTTACAAATCAGCACAGGTATTGGAAGAAAAAATCGCTGCCTACCAACCAGATGTTGTGCTTTGTATCGGTCAAGCAGGTGGTCGATTTGGTCTGACACCAGAGCGTGTTGCCATTAACCAAGATGATGCTCGGATTCCAGATAATGATGGCAACCAGCCAATCGATACGGTTATCCGTGCAGATGGTGAACCAGCTTACTTTGCGACTCTGCCAATCAAGGCCATGGTAGAGGCAATCAAGGCAGCAGGTCTACCAGCCTCTGTCTCAAATACAGCAGGTACCTTTGTCTGCAACCACTTGATGTACCAAGCCTTGTACTTGGCGGATAAGAAATTCCCAGGTTTGAAAGCAGGCTTCATGCACATTCCATTTATGACCGAGCAAGTCGTAGACAAGCCAAATACTGCTTCAATGGGCTTAGCAGATATTGTCAAAGGAATCGAAGCGGCAATTGCAGCCATTGTATCTTATCAGGATAAGGCAGACCTAAAGACCGTTGGTGGAGAAACGCATTAAAAGCTGTGAGTAGGAGAGTAGTCCTTTGTTGATACAGGTTATAAAACCTGTTGAATAAGTTCCAATATGTTTTGGATGTATAAAGATAAAAACGATTATTATTAGAAGAGTCAAAGTAATTTTGGCTCTTTTTTTATGAATATTTTCAGAAAAACAGATGAAAATCAAAGAATGTTCGGTTTTGATAAGATTAATAGGCAAAAACCTTGACATATAGGAGGGGGGAGGGTACAATGTCCTTGGATATAGTATACAAATAAAAATCCATGGATAAACATTTAGGAGGTAGCACATATATGGGCCGTGCAGTACGATTAAGAAAAACGTTGTTTTTTGGATATTCACGATCTTCCGTTCATGAAACGATTCGGCAGATGAATCATGATCAAGAAAGGTTGAAAGACACTATCAGACACCAAGAAGATACCATAAATGATCTGAAAGAGCGTTTAGTACGATATCAGAGTAAAGAATTACTAATCTCAGAAGTTATCGTAGAAGCAAAAGATTTGGCGAAAAATGTCATTAAAGATGCTCATGATGAAGCTTCAGATATTCGGACTTCAACGGAACAGGAAGTGGCTGAGCGACTTTCTGATTTTGAATTATCAATGGCTGAGCTAGAAGCTATTAAACGTGAAATCGTTATGCAAGAAAATGTCTTGAAGAAGGAACTCAAAGAAGTCTTGCAAAAACACTTGGAAGTCTTGGATAACACAGATTTATCAAGTTTTGTAGATGCTAGTCAGGAAATTGATATGAGCTTTGATTTGACTCAAGATGTCAAAGAACGTATTCAGAATTCTGAAAAAGTGGTCCAAGAAGATAATAATAGGAAAATTATTGATCTTATCCGCAAGAGTAAAGAGTTGACAGCAGAAGTTGATGAAATTCCTACTTATAATTTTGAACAATTAATGTTTTAAGACAAGTAAGGAGGAGGCATGTTAGTGGACTCTATTAACAGGGCATTTAACGCAGTATTACTCGAACGATCATTTCCCTTGAAACAAGAAAGAATCGCTAACGGTATCATTTACAAAGGAAAAATTGACCTAGGAACTAAAGCGATTCCTTTTGCCATATCCGTCACCATGGAGCATGGCCAAGGAATTGCACAACTAATCTTTCATCCGATTGCATATTGTGACTCAGAGAAAGAGCGGTTAAGATGGCTTCATTTTGTTAATGAGTGGAATGATGCGTATGGAACGGGGTACTATCTTTGTATAGCAAAGAACCGTGAGGTTTATATGCGATATGTCTTATCTGTCTCTGAGCAGACAGTTGATCAGATTTTTCAAGGTATTATTCTAGGTAGTAATCTTGTTAAGCACGTTGCTAAAGAGATTGAATATCAATTTGGTACACAGTAAAGTAGAAGTAAAGCAGTAGGAGAAATAGATGAAACAGAAACGTAAGAAAAAATACGTCCATCAAATGAAACGAAATAAGGCCTTACAGACGGTCGTAGCAGCGTCTGCCATCGGTATGGTCGGAACAGCCGTTATTGAGCCTCATAGTGTCGCAGCTGACGCGACAGAAGTTGTTTCCTCAGGTGTGGAGACAGCAGTAACAGCGGAAGCAACACTAGCAGAGGAAGGATCAGCAAGCGAGATAGCAGTTGAAGCCTCTTCTGATGAGGAGACACGTACAGCGGAAGAAATTGTAGCAGATCTTTCGGCTGAAGTAAGTCAAGAAGTTGCTAGCTTGAAGGAACTTGAAAAGAGTAAGGCTGAAGCAGTTGAAGTCATTCGAGGCTTGGCAGGTCTTTCTGATACCCAAAAAACTGACTATGAACAAGCGATTCAAGAGGCTGATTCACTAGTTACTGTCCAAAAACGTGTAGAAGCCGCTAAGGCAGCAGCAAGCGAAGCAAGTACGGTAGAGAATCAAGCTGCATCTGAAGATACAGCGCAACCAAAAATAGAAAAGAAAGCAGATGAACGAGTTGCTGGAATTACTTATAAGGTGACCTATACTGATGTGGAAACAGATAAGATTATCCAATCTGAGAACAAGTCCCTTGCCGTTCGTACGAGTGACAAACCAGCAACAGCAGAAGTAACAGAAACTGCGGCAGCAGTGAATGGCTATCGTCTTGCGCAAGACCAAGTAGAGACCATCTCAGCAGTTGTGACAGAAAAACGTCGCAATGTCCTCAACTTCAACGTCGTAGCAGACAAGGAAAACGCAGCAGCTCCATCTCAAGGAGCGGACTTCCGTGCCCACCTGATGATACCGACGAATGACAAACCCTATATCACCATCGAACGCTACTGGGGAAAAGACCGCAATGCATCAAATCCTGATTATAAGGTAACTAAAAATGGTGATACCCTAAATCTCTCCTATAAGATGGGGACGACGCGGATCAGTCCAGATGATGTAGATCTGACAGAAGGTGCTAAGAAGCTCGGCCTGACCTATGATAAAGTCTCCAACTACATCACAGGCACTATAACTCTTGATTCATCTGTACCAATTGGAACCTATGAAATTGGGTTAGTCTCTAAGACAGATCCAGCTGTAAAGGCTAGTGCAGATTTTACTGTTCAATCACACGCAGGTTTTGTACCAAGATTGGATAGTACGCCAGAAAATCAGACGAGTGCAAACTACAATGGTAGTTATAGAGAATTTGTGCGATCAGTCACTTTTAGAGATCGCGATACTAACAACTGGATTGATCATATTTCTTCAGCTGAATATACAGGGCAATACTGGGGACGAACTCAGGGGATAGAATTTTCTGAAACTGAAAATAAACCATCTACCACTGTTAATTATTCAGGATTGTATGTAACAACAACACCTTTCGGATATTGGCTGCCAGGAGAGGCCCAAACTCTCGCAAATGCGACTTCAAATACTCCTCAGTATGAAGCAAAATTTGAATTATTCGCTTTAGATGATTTAACGACTTTCCCTGTGAATCATCTCAGTATCGCAGAATTTGAACAAACAGGAGGGTCTGATAAGGTTGAAATCGAGCTGTTGGATTATAGCAAACTCGAGCCAGGGAAACGTACCTATATTCCACATAGCGGGTATACGAGCAATCGTAACTACATAAATGGTCAAAATAGTACACCGTATGTTGTTCGTTTTAAAAAATTACCTGAATTGGCAGGAGATTATTTTGTTACTTTCAAGGTAGTAGATAACCTTGGACTAGAAAAAAACTTCCGCCTAGACTTTAAAACTATTGAACGTTCACAAAATGGTGCCTTGACCAATGCGGATGTTCGCTTTACAGGCTCTCCAGACTATCTCCTAGGAGGAGCTGCCCGTGTATCAGTACCGACTTCTACGGAGCGTCAAGTTCTAGGAACAGTGGAGAAAAACAAGGAAAATGCGACTATTAAGCCCGTTTCCTTCCCAGCTGGCACAAGTTTGACAGAAAATGGTGAGGTCGTCAAAGAGGCTGGAACGAAGCTAGCACCAGGGATCTACAAGTTTGAAGTCAAGGCCGTAGATGGTCACTTTGGTGATAATGCACCGAATCGGATTTTTGACTTTGAAGTGACTGATGTCATCAATCCAATCGCTCATCAAGTCTGGAAAGAAGGAGAAACCTTTCCCCCCATTCCAGTCAGTCTAGAAGGTGGTAGCACTATTACCGACATCAAGGTAGAAGCTAGCGATGTTTATGCGTTGATCAATCCAAACAATGTCGACTCAACTCTAGAAGGAACAGGGATTCAAAAGACGACAGAAAATCAAACAGCCAAAGTCACTGTATCTTATCAAAATGGAGATGGTTCAACCTCTGTTACGTCGACCACTTTCACCTATGAAGTCCAGCCAAATCCAGACAACGACCTAGAGTTGGATGTCACTAATGCCAAACAGACGGTTACGGAAGGAACGCGATTCGAAGATATGGTCATTACGCATACAGAGGGAGCTACTCTGACCGTTGACACATCGCGCCTTCCGGTAGGGGTACGTTACAATAGCAAGACAAAAACGATTGCTGGTATCGGTCGTTACGAGGGTATGTACCGCATTCCTGTGACAGCGACCCTTGATAAAAAAACGCAGACTAAATTTATCGAACTCACTGTGACTCCTGGTGAATTTACAGTCGAACCAGTTGAGGTGACCATACCAGTCCTTGAGAACTTTGAGTATAAACTTCCAATACCGAAGAATTCAATTATTGAAAGGGATTCTTATTTCGAGAATCTTCCATCAGGCTTGTCGATAGATCTAGCTACAGGAACGATCAAAGGTACTCCGAAACAGGTTGGTACATTCGAGGTGACAACTTATGGTCCAGATATTCCTTATAATACGAAGGGATTGGTATATAGACGAGGGAGTCAGACGGCAGTAGGCACAGTTAAAATTACCGTTACTCCAAAAGACTTGGAAGTCAGTGGTGAAGATCGGACGGTCATGATTGGCGATGCGATTGATCCAATCGTTCTAAGTGTTACTGATGGAGCAAGGATAGATCGTGTATACAACTTACCTTATGGTTTGAGCTATAATAGCGAGACCAAGACTATCTCAGGAACTCCTACCTATAAAGGTGAAACTACGGTAACCGTTAGTGCTAGCTATCCAGAAATTAGAGGAAATGAGAAGACGACAACCTTAAAAATCAACGTATTGCCTAGACCAATCGAGGTAACCGCAGAAAATCGAACGGTTCAAGTCTTGGATGAAATCGATCCAATTGTCTTTAAGGTAAGTGATAAAGCTGAGGTTGACTTTAGATATTGGGCTTTACCAGAGGGATTGACTTTTGATCAAAGTACCAATACTATTTCGGGCAGACCAACTCGTAAAGGAGAGTTTAATTTTTCAGTGACGGCTACCTATCCTTTCGATCGATCTGCAACTGCGACTACCAACTTTAAAATCACCGTCACACCAAAACCGTTAGACATTTCAGCTGAAGATCGGACAGTTCAGGTACTGAGTGAGATGAGTCCAATTAAGATTGCCGTTTCAGAAGGGGCAAAAATTCGGGATGATTTTAGCTATGCTCTCCCAGCAGGTTTGACCTATAATCCAGACACTCAAACGATTTCAGGAACTCCAACAGCTGTTACTTCTGAAGACGGAGCCATAATTCCTGTCTCTGCCTATTATCCAGGAGCAGAAAGTGACACTGAAGTGACGAAGAATATTGTAATCAAGGTAACACCACTACCTGTTACTGTAGATGCTAGTCCGAAGACTCAAACTGTTGACCTTGGTACAGCTATACAAGATATCGTAGTGACTTCAAGCCCGCACTCAGAAGTCTCTCTCTGGACACCATATAGTGTCGTTCCAGAGGAAAATATCGATGCGGCAGTCTTTAGTGAGTATGGACTTCGTTATGATCCAAAAACGAAGACTCTTTCAGGAACCCCAAGCAAGATCGGGAACTTTAATCTTGTCTTTCAGGCAAGCAATTCTCCTGAGCTCGGCGGCGCTGAAGCGAAGACAACGGTCAGCCTAAGCGTTGTGGATGACTCGCTTGACTTGACCTTGAGCCACCCAATTCAGACAGTCTTGAAGGGCTCAAGCATTCGCAATGCAGTCATCAAGCATACAGAAGGAGCGACTCTAAACGTTGATACGAGCATGCTTCCAGAGGGAGTAATTTATAACGAAGCAACCAAGACCTTCTCAGGCAAACCAGGCGTGAGCGGAACCTTCGAAATCCCAGTAACTTTGACCAATGCTCGAGGTACGAAAACTAAGTCGACTCTCTTTGACTTGACAGTACTTGAGTTACCAGAATATAAGAATGCGACTCAATCTTCAGATCCAAGCATAAATAAGGTTGTCGAAGGTGATACAACGATTAGCGGTAGTGGTCAAGCAGGTGCAACAATTGAAGTTCGTTTGCCAAATGGTGACATCAAAGAAGTAACGGTTTCTACCGAAGGTACATGGACCATCACAGATGTTCCAGCCTTTGAAAAAGGTCAATCGGTAACAGCTAAGCAAACGGAAAGTGGAAAAACAGCAAGTGATGCCATCAATACCACTGCTATAGCAGCCGACAAGGTAGAAAAATCAGTATCCGCCGATCCAATCGTGAACAGCGTTATTGAAGGCTCTACAACTGTCAGTGGTAAAGGAACTCCAAATGCGAAAATCGAAGTCCGCCTGCCAAACGGCACAACGAAGACAACAACTGTAAGTGCAGAAGGTACATGGACTATCACAGATGTTCCAGCCTTTGAAAAAGGTCAATCGGTAACCGCTAAGCAAACAGAAAGCGGAAAAACAGCAAGTGATGCGATTAATACCACTGCCGTAGCAGCAGATAAGGCAGAAAAATTAGTATCTGCCGATCCAATCGTGAACAGCGTTATTGAAGGCTCTACAACTGTCAGTGGTAAAGGAACTCCAAATGCTAAGATTGAAGTTCGTTTGCCAGATGGAACCACGCAGACAACGACCGTAAGTGCAGAAGGTACATGGACTATCACAGATGTTCCAGCCTTTGAAAAAGGTCAGTCAGTAACCGTTAAACAAACTGAAACTGACAAGACACCAAGTGATGCAATCAACACAACTGCGGTTCCAGTTATTACAAAAGGTGACAAAGGTGAAGATGGTGCCCCAGGTCGTGACGGCCAAGATGGTAAAACTCCAACCGTTACCACAAAACGTGGAGAGCAAGGTGGCAAACAAGGAACGATTGTTACGATCACGAATGGCGAAGGCGCCCCAGTCGAAACCTTCATTCCGGATGGCGAAAAAGGTGCAGACGGTGCAGCTGGCCAAGATGGCAAGACCCCAAGCGTTACCACAAAACGTGGAAAAAAAGAAGGTAAACAAGGAACGATTGTCACGATTACGAATGCCAATGGAGCCCCAGTCGAAACCTTTATCCCAGATGGCGAAAAAGGCGACAAGGGAGAACAAGGTGCAGCTGGTCGTGATGGTCAAGATGGTAAGACACCAACTGTCACTGCCACCCGTGGAGAAAAAGAAGGCAAACAAGGAACGATTGTTACGATTACGAATGGTGAAGGTGATCCAGTAGAAACCTTCATTCCAGACGGTGAAAAAGGTGCAGACGGTGCAGCTGGCCAAGACGGCGCCCCAGGTCGAGACGGTGTAGATGGTCAAGATGGTGCTCCAGGACGCGATGGCGTAGATGGTAAAGAAGGCGCCCCAGGTCGTGATGGCCAAGACGGCAAGACTCCAACCGTTACCACAAAACGTGGAGAGCAAGGTGGCAAACAAGGAACGATTGTTACGATCACGAATGGCGACGGCGCCCCAGTAGAAACCTTCATTCCAGATGGTGAAAAAGGTGCAGACGGTGCAGCTGGCCAAGACGGCAAGACCCCAACTGTTACCACAAAACGTGGAGAGCAAGGTGGTAAACAAGGAACGATTGTTACAATCACGAATGGCGACGGCGATTCAATAGAAACCTTCATTCCAGACGGTGAAAAAGGTGCAGACGGTGCAGTTGGCAAAGACGGTGCTCCAGGTCGAGACGGTGTAGATGGTAAAGATGGTGCTCCAGGACGCGATGGCGTAGATGGTAAAGATGGTAAAACACCAACTGTTGAAACAGTCCCAGGTCAAGATAGTAGTCACCACGAAGGTTACTGGATTATCATTAAAGATGGAGATGGTAAAGAAGTAACTCGTACCTTTGTGAAAAATGGTCAAGACGGTAAAGACGGTGCTCCAGGACGCGATGGCGTAGATGGTAAAGATGGTAAGACACCAACTGTTGAAACAGTCCCAGGTCAAGATAGTAGTCATCATGAAGGTTACTGGATTATCATTAAAGATGGAGATGGTAAAGAAGTAATTCGCACCTTTGTGAAAGACGGTAAAGACGGTAAAGACGGTAAAGATGGTAAAGACGGCAAAGATGGGCAAGACGGTCGCGATGGTAAAGATGGTAAAGACGGAGACTGCGGATGCGATGATCCTAAGAAACCAGAAGGCGATCAACCGAAAGGTGATGAACCAAAAGGCGATCAACCGAAAGGTAATGAGCCACAAGGTGGCCAGCCAGGTAGTGGTAAACCGGAACAACCAGGTGGAGGTCAACCAGTTCAACCAGGTAGTGGTAAACCGGAACAGCCAGGTGGAGGTCAACCAGGCCAGCCAGGTAGTGGTAAACCGGAACAACCAAGTGGAGGTCAACCAGGCCAGCCAGGCAACGATCAACCACTGGAACCAAGTCAACCTGAACCTTCAACCAGCGAAACCCCTCAACCAAATGCACCAGTACCGTCAAGTGCACATTCATCTAAGGAAAATACGCTTCCACAAACAGGAACAAACTCAAGTCCATTCTTAGCAGGAGCAGCTCTGACAGCACTTGTCATGGCAGGCGCCCTAACTCGTAAAAAACAAGAAGATGAATAACATATAATCATTCGTTTGTGACGAATAGCCATACCCTTCTATATACGAATATGGAAGGGTAATTGGCCATGTTAGGAGGAAAAATGAAAGAAAAATCAGGATTTCAATGGAATAAACTACAGAAATACGCTATTCGAAAATTAGCTGTTGGGACCTTATCCGTAGGAATTGGCACTAGTTTTGCCTTAATAGCCTTACCGCATACAGTACAGGTTGCAGCCGAGGAAAAAACGCGTCAAGACAAAGTGGCTGATATTTTCAAATTCTCTAGCTTATTAGAAGAAATTAGCACTTTTGCTAAAAATCCAACTCCATCTTATTCAGATGCTGAAAAACAAATTGATGATGTAAATGCTAGCATAACAAAATGGTCATCTAAAGAAGCAAGTCACTATTCTGCCGAGAGCTGGAAGAACTACCAAGATGAAGTGAAGCAAGCTAGCGTAGCAATTGCAGAATCAACGAAGTTCTTGGATAATCTCCGACAAGCTTCAACTTCTCAAGCATTAGAGGATGCTCTGTCAGAAATCAATGCCATTCGCCATAGGAAAGATCGTCCGGATGGAAAATCGGGTTGGAGTTATTTAGGAGAAGATCCAAAGACGACAGCTACGGATGAAGAAGTCAATACTGCTTGGCTTAAAGGTAGCGAATTGTTATCACCATATTTACATTTAAAAGGAGACTACTTAGCTCAATTTGGAAAGGCGCCAGTTGATTCACGTCTTGAAAAGATTCGTAAAGATTTAGAAAAATCTGAGAGTAACTTAGAGCCGACAGTAGCATATGATTTAGAGTCTATTCAATCTGTATTTGATGATCCCTATGAACTTGTAGTAGTTGATGATATCAATCAGTTATCTGTAAAGGACAAAGAGGCAATTAAGACCTTAATCATTGACGAGATTTTGATTAACTATGGTGCAACAATTTCCTTTAATGGCGATAATGTGATAATCAGCTATACCGATGACAGCTCGGAATCACACTTTCCTTTGACGAAATTTGCCAAGCAAAATCCAAACAAAAAACCTTCAGCACCAATCACCCCAAAGACTGAAAAGAAAACTCGTACTGAAACTGAAGAAATTGATTTCGATATAGAGAAACTTTCAGATCCAAATCTTGAAGAAGGAAAAACGCGTACAGAAGAGGGAGTGAAAGGTAGTAAGGAAGTCATCTATGAAGATACTCTAGTAGATGGCGCCGTAACTAGTACCAAGAAGATTAGCGAGACGATTACGAAACAACCTGTTTCGAAGAAAGTCTATACTGGAACAAAAGTGAAACCAGTTGAACCGAAGATTGAAACGAAACGTCGTCCAGTAATCGAAGAGATTGACTTCAAGACAGAATCACTACTAGATCCAAATCTTGAAGAAGGTAAGACGCGTACAGAAGAGGGAGTGAAAGGTAGTAAGGAAGTCATCTATGAAGATACTCTAGTAGATGGTGCCGTAACTAGTACCAAGAAGATTAGTGAGATGATTACGAAACAACCTGTTTCGAAGAAAGTCTATACTGGAACAAAAGTGAAACTAGTTGAACCAAAGATTGAAACGAAACGTCGTCCAGTAATCGAAGACATTGACTTCAAGACAGAATCACTACTAGATCCAAATCTTGAAGAAGGTAAGACGCGTACAGAAGAGGGAGTGGAAGGTAGTAAGGAAGTCATCTATGAAGATACTCTAGTAGATGGTGCCGTAACTAGTACCAAGCAGATTAGTGAAACGATTACAAAACAACCTATTTCCAAGAAAGTTTATACTGGAACAAAGAAAACTGATTTAGTGAAGCCAGTAGAACCAACTCGTCATTTTGAAGTTTTAAATGAAAATCTGATCAAAGAAGATAAGCCAATAGCTCTCCTAGAGAACAAAGATCGGATAGAAGAAAGAGTCGTACAATTTAGTACTATTCCCCAACCTACGGATCGCTTGTTTGTCGGAGAGGAAGAGCTGCAACCTGGTAAAGAAGGGCATGAAACAATCACCTATGAAGATATTTATTTGAATGGTCAAGTGGTTACTTCAAAAGAAATTAAAAGAACGAGTATCCCAGCGGTGAATGCAATCCGCTATATTGGTACGAAAATCAAATCAACCGAATCTGACCAATCGAATAATGCTACAGGTCCAACTCAGCCAGTTGCTCCAGAACAACCTATCAATCAAGGAGTAGGTAAGTTTGAAGTGCCAATAGCTTATCCAACGGTTGAGGAAAAACCAAGGGCTGATATTAAAAGGGAACAAGCTCAGCAGGAAGAAATTATTCCATTTGATACGATATGGCGTGATGATTCAACGTTATTGAAAGGGGAAACTCGAGTTTACCAAGAAGGACAAAATGGTCAGATAGTCCGTACAGTTGAAAATATCTTAATTGATGGAGTTCTTGCACAGACAACTGTAATTAGTGAAGAGACTGTTCTTAAGGCTATTCCTCGAATCATTCTTTTCGGAACCAAGGAAATAGAGCCGACTAACTCGTATCAAACTGGGGGACAAGAAGCAAATAAACAAACACCACCAACTGTAACTATTGAGACTCCTCAGAAACTAGAGTCTTCAAAAGAGGATACTAAAGCTGGGGATTCTAAGGTGGTTTCAGCGGATGAAAAAACAGTAGAATTGAAACAAGCAACTATTAAACCAACGGAGAGTAAGGAAAAAACAGCGACTCTTCCAAAGACTGGGGGAGACGAAACACCGTTTTTGGCCAGTGCTGCAGTAGCCTCTCTCTTGATGGCTGGAATGGTGATGAAAAAGAAAAGAGGTCAGTAAGACTTCTTAGCAACTACTGACAAGTAAGGGCTAGTCAATGGTAGTAGTACTTATAATGAATTGAATAAAGGTTAGGACATCGTTCAGTCGCTTTGCTTCAATAGTCCAGTGGACTGTTGAAGGTTGGAAATAGGGACTATGGAATAATCCTCAATTAACACCAGTTCTATCTGCAGCTCCTTACCTTGTCCTATTCCTTTCTCAATCCACTATATTTTCTAAAAACATTCAGGTGTCAAGTTTTTTTCTTGACACCTTTTGAAATTCTGATATAATAGAACATGTGATAAATAGTTTTTGCTATTTCACCGATAAATTATAAAAGAAAAGAGATTCATAGAAAATGGCAGTAAAAATCCGTTTAACTCGTATGGGTTCTAAGAAAAAACCTTTCTACCGTATTAACGTAGCAGATTCACGTGCTCCACGTGACGGACGTTTCATTGAAACAGTTGGAACTTACAACCCGCTTGTTACTGAAAACCAAGTAACATTGAAAGAAGACCGTGTTCTTGAGTGGTTGGCAAATGGTGCACAACCTTCTGATACAGTTCGCAATATCCTTTCAAAAGCTGGAGTATTGAAGAAATTCCACGATTCAAAATTCTCAAAATAAAACGAATTAAGAGAGTACACTTATGGACATGATTGAAAATCTGATTATTGCAATTGTGAAACCCTTGATTTCACAGCCAGATAGCTTGACGATAAAAATCGTTGATACACCTGAATTTTTAGAATATCACTTAGACTTAGAGCAGTCTGATATTGGTCGCGTTATCGGCAGAAAAGGACGCACAATTTCTGCGATTCGGACGATTGTTTATTCTGTTCCAACAAGTGACAAAAAAGTTCGTCTTGTGATTGATGAAAAGTAAAAGTAGCGGGTTTTCCGCTCTTTTTGTTATCTTGAGAAAATGGTTAAAAAATGCTACAATAAGGCATATTATAGAGTTTTGGAGAGCACATGAATTATTTTAAAGTTGGAAAAATCGTTAATACCCAAGGACTTCAAGGCGAAATGAGGGTCTTGTCTGTGACAGATTTCGCAGAAGAGCGATTTAAAAAAGGCAACCAGTTAGCCCTATTTGATCCCAAAGACCAATTTGTCATGAATGTAGAAATCGCTAGCCATCGGAAGGCGAAAAACTTTGATATCATCAAGTTTAAGGGGATGTACCATATCAATGATATTGAAAAATACCGTGATTTTACCCTCAAAGTAGCTGAAGAGGACTTATCTGATTTGGATGAGGGAGAATTTTACTACCATGAAATCATTGGTTTAGAAGTCTATGAAGGCGAGCAGCTACTTGGGACAATCAAGGAAATTTTACAGCCAGGGGCAAATGATGTTTGGGTAGTCAAGCGGAAAGGCAAGCGCGATCTTCTTCTTCCCTATATTCCGCCTGTAGTTCTTGAAGTAGATGTGGCAAATGGTCGTGTCCAAGTAGAGATTCCAGAAGGATTAGACGATGAAGATTGATATTTTGACCCTCTTTCCAGAGATGTTTGCGCCCTTGGAGCATTCGATTGTTGGTAAGGCTCAGGAAAAAGGCTTGCTTGATATTGCCTACCATAATTTCAGAGAAAATGCGGAAAAATCTCGCCATGTAGACGATGAACCTTACGGAGGCGGTCAGGGGATGTTGCTACGAGCTCAGCCGATTTTTGATGCTTATGATCAGATTGAGAAGACCTCTCCTCGTGTTATCTTGCTAGATCCTGCTGGTAAGCGGTTTGATCAATCCTATGCGGAAGAGTTAGCCCAGGAAGACCATTTGATTTTCATCTGTGGTCATTATGAGGGGTATGACGAGCGCATTAAGACCTTGGTGACGGACGAGATTTCATTAGGTGATTATGTCCTTACAGGAGGAGAACTTGCTGCGATGACCATGGTGGATGCGACTGTTCGCTTGATTCCAGAAGTGATTGGTAAGGAAGCCAGCCATACAGATGATAGTTTTTCATCAGGTTTGTTGGAATACCCTCAATATACGCGTCCCTATGATTTTAGGGGGATGCTGGTACCGGATGTTCTCATGAGTGGTCATCATGAAAATATCCGCAAATGGCGCCTGTATGAGAGTTTGAAAAAAACCTATGAGCGCAGACCAGATTTACTAGAGCAGTACGAGCTATCTGACGAAGAGACTAAGATATTAGAAGAAATCAAGAGTCTAGGATGTGCTGACTAGGTCTAAGACTTGCTACGTATGAAGTGATAATGTACTATAGAGAGTGAAAGGATGCATTTGTTTCTTTTCACTTTTTTGATGTATAGTGAATTGAATAAGGGTTAGGACATCGTTAAGTCACTTTTATGAATGCCAGTTCTATCTGCAGCTTCTTGCCTTGTCCTATTCCTTTCTCAATCCACTATAATTTTTTCGAAAAAGGCTTGACAGTTATTGTATAGAGTGGTATATTATTAACTAGTTTAAGAACCAGTTAAGTAATTAACTGTGTTTATTTTTGAAGATATAAATAACTGGTTAATAATCAGTAAAGGAGTTACAATGAAACGAAGAAAAATATTTCTCTTCCTCTGTAGCCTTATTTCTTGTGTTGGAATGGCTGCTTGTAGCAGGGAAACACAGCAAAGTCAGCAGGGAATGAAGATAGTTACGAGCTTTTATCCTATTTATTCTATGGTTAGAGAAATTGCTGGAGATGTCAATGATGTCCGTATGATTCAATCAAGTAGTGGCATTCATTCTTTTGAACCGTCAGCAAATGATGTCGCAGCTATCTATGATGCCGATGTCTTTGTGTATCATTCAAGAACCCTAGAATCTTGGGCTGGGTCACTCGATCCTACCTTGCAAAAATCAACTGTCAAAGTGATTGAAGCCTCTCAAGGAATGAGTTTGGATAAGGTTCCAGGCCTGGAAGATATGAAAGCTGGTGAGGGAATAGATGAGAAAACACTTTATGACCCACATACTTGGTTAGATCCTGAAAAAGTTGCGGAAGAGGCCCAGATTATTGCACAGCAGTTGTCAGAAGTGGATCCAACGAATAAGGAACTGTATACGAAAAAGGCTGAAAAACTGAGCCAAGACGCTCATGCTTTAACCAAAAAATACCAGCCTATTTTTGAACAAACTTCACAAAAGACCTTCGTCACTCAACATACAGCCTTTTCCTATTTGGCGAAGCGTTTTGGCTTAGAACAATTGGGGATTGCAGGGATTTCACCAGAACAAGAACCTAGTCCACGCCAGTTGGCTGAAATTGAAGAATTTGTGAAACATTACAAGGTTCAAACCATTTTTGTCGAGAGTAATGCTTCTTCAAAAGTAGCTGAAACCCTGGTCAAATCAACAGGAGTCGCCTTGAAAACCTTGAATCCTCTGGAAGCTGATCCAGAGAATGAAGCCAGTTATTTGGAAAATTTAGAGGCAAATATTGCCATATTAGCAAAGGAATTAAAATAGATGAAAAAGAAATATATCATTGGTAGTGTTGCAGCCATTGCTCTTAGTTTATGTAGTTATGAACTTGGTCGTCATCAGGCTTTTTCTGCAAAAGACAGTCATCGTGTAGCCTATGTGGATCAGCAAGCTTCTCCAAATAATGTCGCGACAAAAGCTGAAAATTTGACTCCTGAACAAATCAATGCCAAAGAAAATATCAAAGCGGAACAAATTGTCATCAAAATAACCGATCAAGGTTATGTCACATCTCATGGTGACCATTATCACTACTATAATGGGAAAGTTCCGTTTGATGCCATTATTAGTGAAGAATTGATTATGAAGGATCCTGCTTACCAATTGCAAGATGCAGATATTGTCAATGAGGTAAAAGATGGCTATATTATTAAGGTCAATGGAACCTATTATCTTTACTTAAAAGATCCAGCTCATACAACTAATGTACGGACCAAAGCAGAAATTGCTCGTCAGCGTGAAGAGCACCTGCAAAGCAAGGTTGCTGCGGGCGAGAGTAGCCGGTTTGTCTCTCAGGAAGTCAAGGCTGCAAGAGCACAAGGCCGTTATACGACAGATGATGGATATGTCTTTAACCCGACAGATGTCATTGAAGATACAGGTGATGCCTTTATTGTTCCTCATGGCAATCATTTCCACTATATTCCTAAGAGTGACTTGTCGCCAAGTGAGCTAGCAGCAGCACAGAATTATTGGAATAGTAAAAAAGGTGAGGGAATCCGTCCGTCTTACGAGCAAGCTAGAAAACAAGGTAGTAATCCAGTACAAATTCAAGGTTTGAATACGGGGAATCCGTCAGCTCCTACTATCGCTCAACTATTGCAGGAATTGTATGCAACTCCTCTTAGTGAGCGCCACGTAGAAACAGATGGTCTGGTATTTGATCCAGCACAGATTACTCGCCGAACAGACAGCGGAGT
Source organism: Streptococcus sp. zg-86 (assembly GCF_017639855.1). Taxonomy (NCBI): domain Bacteria; kingdom Bacillati; phylum Bacillota; class Bacilli; order Lactobacillales; family Streptococcaceae; genus Streptococcus; species Streptococcus zhangguiae. The sequence goes on from NZ_CP072115.1 coordinate 937,674, forward strand.
AGTGGTACCACATGGTGATCATTTCCATTTTATTCCATATTCTCAAATGTCAGCCCTTGAGGCACAAATTGCGCAGGCGATTGCTATTGGAAAACCGATTGAACATGGAACAAATGGTATCGTCCCTGCTCCTGAAACAAAACCAATCAATGCAACTGAAAAGCCAACTTCTCCTCAACGGCATAACGGTCCTTATACGACAGATGATGGCTATGTCTTTAGTCCGACAGATGTGATAAAAGATTTTGGCGATTCTTTTCTGGTACCACACGGTAATCATTTCCATTTTATTCCTAAGAGTGACTTATCTGCTAGCGAATTGAGCGCTGCCCAAAGCTATTGGGATCACAAAAACGGAACTCCCACTCCTACACAAGCTAATCCTATTGGAGGTTTAACTCCTTCATTGCCAGAGAAGCCGGTGCCAAGTCAGCCAAGTATCCAAGAAAAGAGCCTCTCTCAATTATTGCAGGAACTGTATGCAACTCCACTTGCGGAACGTCATGTAGAAACAGATGGCTTGGTCTTTGATCCGGCACAGATTATCCGTCGCACGGAAGATGGAGTAGCGGTACCACATGGTGATCACTTCCATTTTATTCTCTACTCTCAAATGTCACCTTTAGAAGCTAAAATTGCTCGCATGATTGGGATTGGAACGGTTCCTACAGTAGTAGAACCTCTGAAGCCATTAGAGCCAGAAACTAAGCCGGTAGAGCCTACCCAACCTGTAAAACCAGAAGCACCTGCATCTGAAAAACAGCCGAAGAAAACCATGTATTCACAAAAAGAATTGGACGCAGCAAAAGCGGAAGGACGCTATATATCAGCAGAGGATGGCTATATCTTTAAGGCTGAAGATATTATTAGCGATGAAGGAGAATCCTACATCATTTTCCGTGACAACTACACACACTGGGTGGATAAAGAGTCTCTTTCAGAAAAAGAATTAGCAGAAGCTGAGGCTTTCTGTAAAGAAAAAGGCTTGACAGCCCCAAGTGCAGATGATGTATCTTACTTTGATGCCAGCAAGGAAAGTGCCGACTCCGTCTTTGAACGAGTGGCAGCTAAGAAAGTCATTCCGTTTGAGCGCTTGCCTTATAATATAGGCTATGCTTCTGAAGTGAAAAAGGGCAAAATCATTATCCCACACAGAGATCATTACCATAACCTAACGATTTCTTGGTTCAATGATTCTGAATTCTTTAAGGCACCGAGTGGCTATAGCCTAGAAGATTTGTTTGCAACCGTCAAATACTATCTCGCTCATCCAGAAGATCGTCCATATTCGCAATATGGTTGGGGATCTGTGGAGGAAGAAAGCAAACCAGAAACTCCAGTAGCTTCAGAAAGTAAGCCGACTGAAATTGCTAGCCACCCAGAGCGAGAAGGCAAGCCAAATTCACAGATTGTCTATACACCAGAAGAAATTGTAGCTGCCAAGGCAGCCGGTCGCTATACGACTTCAGATGGCTACATCTTTGATGCCAAGGACATTGTTGAAGACCTTGATGATGGTTATCTAGTCCCTCACATGACTCACAGCCATTATATTCCAAAGAAAGATTTGTCTGAAAAGGAGCAAGAAGAAGCACGTCAGTATGTGGATTCGGCTGGTTTAAATAAAAAGACAGAAACTAAGCCAACTAATCCAACAAAGGAAACGGCACTTGCTATTTACAATCGTGTAGCGGCAGAAAAGATTGTCCCAGTCGAAGCGATGCCGTACAACTCCGCATATGTGGTTGATTTCCAAAATGGACAGATGATTATTCCGCATTATGATCACTACCATAACGTTTCTCTTTCTTGGTTTGATGATGACCTTTATCATGCACCAGAAGGATATACCTTGGAACAATTTCTTGCAACAGTTAAATATTATGTGACACATCCAGAAGATCGTCCAGTATCTGACGACGGTTTTGGTAGTGCAAGTGAGCATGGAACAATAAATAGTTCAGATACTGCCGAAGAGGAAGCAATGGACTATGAGCCAGATGAGGAAGAGTTGGAGCAACAAAGACTAGCCAAAGAATACGGAATGTCAGTGGATGATTTCCAAGATAAACTCGTCACAATTGCTTTAAAATATAAGGTGGCTATGGATAGTTTTAGCTACCAACCAGAGCAAAAAACGGTTTCATTGGTGACAAAAGATGGTCAAACAGTTCTTGTTTCTCTTGAAAGTTTAGAAGAACTTCCAGTGAATGAATAATCAAAAGCTAGTAGCTTCCTTAGAAGGAGTTACTAGTTTTTTTACGGCATAGTGAATTGAATAAAGGTTAGAACATCGTTCAGTCGCTTTGCTTCAATAGTCCAGTGGACTGTTGAAGGTTGGAAATAGGGATTATGGAGTAATCCTCAATTAATCCCATTTCTATCTGCAGCTCCTTGCCTTATCCTATCCTTTTCTCAATCTACTATAAATTCTTGATTTTTTGAGATTTTATGCTACAATTGTGTATAATTATACAAAATGCTTTTAAAAACAGTATAATAATACAAAATGAAGGAGAGAGGAAAATGGTAGAATTTAGACAAGGATTAGCGAGCTGGGAGCCGTATAAATTGGGGCAAATTGCTCCGTATGATTTAGCCAATAATGAGAACCGCTTAATGGATTGGACAGGTCTTTTAAAGAATATCCAAGCCAATATGAGCTTGTCCGATTTGATGTACTATGGGGATAATTGCTATCGTGATGTGATTGAAAAATATGCCAACTATGCTGGTGTGCATGCTAGACAAGTCACAGCTGGTGTGGGATCAGATTTTCTCATTCACATGATTGTAACGACCTTCCTAGAAAAGGGAGATGTCTTTTTGACCGTTGATCCGGATTTTTTCATGTACCAAGTCTACAACCAGCTGCATGATTCGCGCTTTGAGGCATATCCCTTAGAGTGGGAGCAGGACAGTCTACACTTGTCAGCAAAAAAACTTTTGATTTATGCAGAGCGAGTGGAGGCTAAGGTTCTCATGTTATCCAATCCCAATAATCCCTCTTCCGTAGCCTTTAATCCCAAAGAAATTGAGCAAATCCTACAATCCTTTAAGGGCTTGGTTGTCTTAGATGAGGCCTATATTGAATTTTCAGACAGCCCGAGTTTTGTCAGTTTGATTGGAACTTCCCCTAATCTCATTGTCCTACGCACCTTATCAAAAGCCTTTGCTCTAGCAGGTTTGCGCTTAGGTTTTGCCATAGCTAATGAGCGGTTGATTTATGAATTGGATAAGGCTATCCCGCCTTTTAGTGTGTCAAATGTTGTGGCAAAGATTGGTTCTGCGGCTCTAGATTACACTAGTCAAGTGGAAGAAACAAGACAAGCGATTATCGCACTTCGTCGGGAGTTTCTGGATTTTCTAGCTCAGATTCCAAAGGCTCAAGCCCTACCTAGTCAGACAAATTTTGTGACATTTACCTTTCCCAAAGCAGAAGCCTTTTATCGTAAGGCATTAGAACAGGGTTTTGATTTCAAGTATTACCAAGAAGGAAGATTAACAGGTTATATTCGTATGGCGATTGGTCGTCCTGAGGAAATGGCCTTAGTGAAGCAGATTCTGCTCTCTCTTATGGCTGAATAAATGAAGCAGATTTCGCTAAAAACGTTTGACTAATATACAAAAATAGGAGTAAGTTACTCAACGTTAGGAATAACAATTGAGTTCTGCTCCTATTTTATTTTGTTTTGGATAAATTATAGGATTTGTAGAATAAGACTAGTCAAGTTTAGATTATATGCTGGTCCATTTTTTATAAAAAAGATAGTTTATCACATAAAATGATAGATTTTGATAGAAAATGATTGACAATGATAGAAAATCAGGTATAATAGTTTCTGTAACCGATTGCAGGAGGTGAGAGAAATTCTTAAATCAGAACGCAAACAGATGATTGTGGAAACCATTAAGGAGCGCCAGTTTGTTAAGCTAGAAGATTTGGTGATATTGCTACATTCTTCTGAATCAACTGTCAGACGCGATTTAGATGAGTTGGAAATGGCTGGAAAATTGCGCCGTGTACATGGTGGGGCTGAAAGTCTACCCAATCTTCAGGAAGAAGAATCAATCGTTCAAAAATCTGTCAAAAACGTTCAAGAAAAACGACAAATCGCTCAAAAAGCTGCCAGTTTGGTAGAAGATGGGGATGTCCTCTTTCTTGATGCAGGAACAACGACTGAGTTGATGATTGATTACTTGGTGGCAGCTGATTTAACGGTAGTGACCAATTCCGTTCACCATGCTGTCAAGCTAGTAGATAAGGGCTTTTATACTATTATCATTGGCGGTAAGGTCAAAAAGTCAACAGATGCTTCTATCGGAGCTGTGGCACTAGAACAGATTCGGCAGCTGCATTTCACCAAGGCCTTTCTAGGGATGAATGGTGTTGATAGCCATGACTACACGACACCAGACATAGAAGAAGGAGCGATTAAGCGGACGGTTTTGAACAATGCCAGTCAAGCTTATGTCTTAGTCGATTCGTCTAAATTTGGTCCGATTTCTTTTACAAAAGTGGCAGAAATCGAAAGAGCACATCTCATTTGTTGTCGTACCGAGAGCAATCTACTGGCAACTATAAAGAAAAAAACGAGGGTAATTGAAGTATGATTTATACAGTCACCTTAAACCCTGCGATAGACTATATTGTTCGTCTTTCAAAGATAGAATCAGGCGCAGTTAATCGCATGGATAGTAGTGATATCTTTTCTGGTGGTAAGGGAATCAATGTCAGCCGGATTTTACAACGGCTTGGCTATGCCAGTACCGCAACTGGTTTTGTCGGAGGATTTACTGGGGAATTTATCAAGAGCAGTTTGGCTACTGAAGAAATTGGTACTCAGTTTGTCAAGGTAGACCAAGATACCCGTATCAATGTCAAAATCAAGGCAGACCAAGAAACGGAGATCAATGGACTAGGACCGATTGTGACAGAGGAGCAATTGGCAGAATTAGAAACCATTTTAGCACATGTCACCACAGAAGATACCGTGGTCTTTGCAGGTTCTGCACCAGCTAGTTTGGGAAACCAAGTCTACAATCGCTTGATTCCCTTAGCCAAAGAGGCTGGAGCAGAAGTTGTCTGTGACTTTGAAGGTCAGACCCTGCTGGATTCCTTGGCCTATCAACCACTCTTGGTCAAACCAAATAATCATGAATTAGAAGCTATTTTTGGTGTGACCTTCCAGTCGCGTGAGGATATTGTGCAGTATGCAAAAGAAATTCTTACCAAAGGTGCACAACATGTGATTGTGTCCATGGCAGGTGATGGAGCATTGCTGGTGACTCCAGAGGCAACCTATTTTGCAAAACCAATCAAGGGAGTGGTCAAAAATTCTGTCGGAGCTGGTGATTCAATGGTTGCTGGATTTACAGGTGCATACACCACATCTCATAACCCAATTGAAGCCTTGAAATGGGGAGTTGCTTGCGGAACGGCAACAGCTTTCTCAGATGATTTAGCCAGCATTGAGTTTATTAAGGAAATGTATGAAAAAGTGGAGGTAGAAATTCTATGAAAATTCAAGATGTCTTACGACAAGAAGTGATGTTGCTTGATTTAGCAGCAAGAACGAAAGAAGCAGTTATTGATGAAATGGTCACAAACTTAGTGGAAAAAGGGTTTGTAACAGATTTCGATGTCTTTAAAACAGGGATTATGAACCGTGAAGCCCAAACGACAACTGGTCTCGGTGATGGAATCGCTATGCCTCATAGCAAGAATGCGGCAGTCAAAGAAGCAACAGTTCTCTTTGCAAAATCAAACCAAGGTGTCGACTATGAGAGTTTAGATGGTCAGCCAACGGATTTATTCTTTATGATTGCTGCACCAGAAGGGGCTAATGATACACATCTAGCAGCCCTTGCAGAATTGTCCAAATATTTGATGAAACCAGGATTTGCAGATAAACTTCGTCACGTTTCCTCATCTGCTGAAGTTCTAGCGGTCTTTGATGAAGCGGAGGCAGCTGATAAAGCCAGTCAAGTGGTTGAAACAGCAAGTGCCAGCAGAGGAGAAAAAGACTTTATCGTTGCAGTTACAGCGTGTACAACAGGGATTGCCCATACCTATATGGCAGAAGAAGCACTGAAAAAACAGGCTGCTGAAATGGGGATTGACATCAAGGTAGAAACAAATGGTGCATCTGGTGTCGGCAATAAGTTGACAGCAGAGGATATCAAGCGTGCTAAGGGCGTTATCATCGCAGCAGATAAGGCTGTTGAAATGGCTCGATTTAATGGAAAACCACTCGTATCACGCCCCGTTGCAGATGGTATCAAAAAGACAGAAGAACTCATCAACCTTGTCTTAAACGGTGAAGCAAGTCTGTATTACGCGAAAGAAGGTGCGAGTATGGAAGAATCCGCCGAAACATTGAGCCTTGGAAAGGCCTTCTATAAACACTTGATGAGTGGCGTTTCCCAAATGCTTCCATTTGTTATCGGCGGCGGTATCTTGATTGCCCTTGCCTTTCTTATTGATAATGTCTTGGGTGTACCCCAAGATCAATTATCTAGTCTTGGTTCTTACAATGAATTAGCATCTATGTTTATGAAGATTGGTGGCGCAGCCTTTGGCTTTATGTTACCGCTTCTTGCAGGGTATATTGCTTATTCTATTGCTGAAAAGCCAGGTTTGATTGCTGGTTTTGTGGCAGGTGCTATTGCAAAAGATGGTCTGGCTTATGGAAAAATTCCATTTGGGGCAGCGACCTCTGACATTCCAGCAGCTGTTTCTTCTGGTTTCTTAGGTGCTCTTGTCGGCGGTTTCTTGGCAGGTGCGGTTATCCTAGCCTTACGAAAAGTTCTTGCTCATTTACCAAAATCTCTTGAAGGAATCAAATCCATTCTTCTCTTGCCACTGCTTGGCGCTATGATTACGGGATTTGTGATGTTCTTTGTCAATATCCCAATGGCGGCTATCAATACTGGTATGAATGATTTCCTCAGTGGTTTAGAAGGAAGTTCCGCAGTCATCTTGGGACTCGTCCTTGGAGGGATGATGGCAATCGATATGGGTGGTCCCGTCAATAAGGCAGCCTATGTCTTTGGTACAGGTACATTGGCAGCAACCGTTGCAAATGGCGGTTCTGTGGCAATGGCAGCTGTTATGGCAGGTGGTATGGCGCCTCCTCTAGCAGTCTTTGTTGCTACTCTCTTATTTAAAGATAAATTTACAAAAGAAGAACGTAATTCAGGTTTGACCAATATCGTTATGGGCTTATCCTTTATTACAGAAGGGGCGATTCCATTTGGGGCGGCAGACCCAGCACGTGCGATTCCTAGTTTCGTAGCAGGATCAGCGATTACAGGAGCTTTAGTAGGTTTGTCTGGTATCAAATTGATGGCACCACACGGTGGAATCTTCGTGATTGCCTTGACTAGCAATCCACTTCTCTACCTCGTCTTTGTTCTCGTTGGCGCAATTGTATCCGGTATTCTCTTTGGTGCCCTTCGCAAAGCAAAATAATCGACAGCAAAAACCTTGTCTTGGAATAGATAAGGTTTTTCTCTTTTTTCTGGAAATATGATATAATATAGCTATTACCATTTTTAGGAGATTCAGATGAATATTATTCGTGATAAAGAGCTTGTTAACCAGTATCATTTTGATGTTCGCAATAGCGAATGGGAAGAAAACAATGGTGTTCCAACAACTAAGTTAAAAGTTGATTTTCAATTGATTGATCGAAACGAAGAAGAGCAGAAGATGTCGATTATTGTGATTTTACGTTTCATGATTGTATTGGATCACTTTGTGATTTCAGGTGCGATGAGTCAAGGTATCCATATGACAGACAGAGTTGTTCAGGATGTAGATGAATTTACCGAAGGAGAAAAACGTTTCTTGGTTGATCCGCTATTGGATATGCTCAAGCGTTTGACCTATGAAGTAACAGAAATCGCCTTGGATGCCCCGGGTGTAAATTTGGAGTTTTAACATGAAATTGGCCGTAATTACAGATACATCAGCTGTACTGCAACCGGTAGAGAGAGATGATCTTTTTGTATTAGATATTCCTGTAACGATTGGAGAGACGACCTATGTTGAAGGGAAAAATCTAAGTGTAGATGAATTTTATCAGAAAATGGCGTCAGCCTCTGAATTACCAAAAACGAGTCAGCCAAGCCTATCTGATTTGGTCGAAATTCTCAGCCGTTTACAAAAAGAAGGCTATACTCATGTTATCGGCTTGTTCTTATCTTCTGGGATTTCAGGCTTTTATCAAAATATCCAGTATTTAAAAGACGAATTTGACGGTATGACAATTGTCTTTCCAGATAGTAAGATTACCTCAGCCCCGCTTGGTATGATGGTAGAAAATATCTTGAAACGCTATGAACTAGGCCTGTCTTTTGAAGACATTTTAGCAAAACTAGAACAAGAGATAGCTGGAATCGCTGCCTTTATCATGGTTGATGATTTGGATCATTTGGTCAAAGGAGGACGCTTATCAAATGGCGCAGCTCTTCTAGGCAACCTTCTTAGCATCAAACCAATTTTATCTTTTACTGATGAAGGGAAGATAGAAGTATACGAAAAAGTTCGTACCGAGAAAAAAGCTGTGAAGCGCCTATTGGAAATTTTACTAGAACAGACCCAAAATGGTCGTTATCAAATTGCCATTATTCATGCAAATGCACCGCAAAAGGCTGAAGAATTTAAACAATTGTTACAAGAAAATGGCATAGCCTGTGAGTTGTCGATTGTATCCTTGGGTTCTGTTATTGGAACACATGTAGGTGAGGGCGCAATTGCTTTTGGTATTTCACCGATTATTGATGAGGAGTAGAAGATGACAATTCAGGTAATTATTGCAGGATTTAAAGGGAAAATGGGCTCTACAGCTCTTGACATGGTCAAAAAGGACAAGGACTTGGCTTTAGCAGCTCTACTTGATCCATTTGCGACGGAAAAAGAGGTGGATGGCGTCCCTGTCTATACTTCAAAAGAGGAGTTGATCGGTTGTTCAGCAGATGTGTGGGTTGATTTTACGACACCTGCCTTTGCCTATGAACATACCAAATTTGCACTTGAAAATGGCTTTGCGCCAGTTGTTGGGACAACAGGCTTTACCTCAGAAGAAATTGAAGCATTGACTGCCTTATCAGCTGAGAAAAAACTCGGTGGTTTAATTGCCCCAAATTTTGCAATTGGAGCGATTTTACTCATGCAATTTGCAGCCCAGGCAGCCAAGTATTTCCCAAATTTGGAAATTATTGAACTACACCACGATAAGAAAAAAGATGCACCAAGCGGAACTGCTATTAAGACCGCAGAATTGATTTCACAGGTTCGCACAAGTCAGTCACAGGGCTTGGCAGATGAAGAAGAGTTGATTGCAGGAGCTCGTGGTGCAGACTTTGATGGGATGCGTATCCATTCTGTCCGCTTACCTGGCTTGGTCGCTCATCAAGAAGTCATTTTCGGAGCGCAGGGAGAGGGTTTGACCATCCGCCATGATTCGTATGACCGCAGTTCATTTATGAGTGGTGTCCGTTTAGGAATAAAAGAAGTAGTAAAACGAGAGCAACTCGTTTATGGTTTGGAACAGTTATTATGAGATTACACTATTTGCCTTCTGAATTTCAGGAGGCTTTGCCGATTTTAGAGAAAATCAAACAAGCAGGCTTCGAGGCCTATTTTGTCGGTGGTTCAGTCCGAGATGCGATTCTAGGACGGCCGATTCATGATGTTGACATTGCTTCGTCCAGTTATCCAGAAGAGACAAAAGCGATTTTTTCACGTACCATTGATGTCGGGATTGAGCATGGGACAGTCCTTGTTTTGGAGGAGCATGGCGAATATGAAATTACCACCTTTCGGACAGAGGATGTCTATGTAGATTACCGCCGTCCTAGTCAGGTTTCCTTTGTTCGTTCCTTAGAAGAAGATTTAAAACGCCGTGATTTTACAGTCAATGCCTTTGCGCTAAATGAAGAAGCACAAATCATTGATAAGTTTGACGGACTGCGTGATTTGGAAAACAAAACCTTGCGGGCCGTTGGAGTGGCTACGGAGCGGTTTACAGAAGATGCCCTTCGCATTATGCGTGGCTTTCGTTTTGCCGCTACGCTTGATTTTACAATCGAAGAAACAACGTTTGAAGCGATGAAAACAACTGCCCCTCTCTTGGAGAAGATTTCGATTGAGCGAATTTTTATCGAATGTGACAAGCTCTTGATGGCAACAAGTTGGCGTAAGGGAATCAGAGCCCTTATTGACTCTAAAGCCTACAATTATCTGCCTGATATGAAAGAGAAAAATAGAGAGTTGGAAGAACTGTTGGAAGTTCTTTCAGAAGACTTTGCCTTTCGTACTTCAGAGCAGGCCTGGGCAATGCTGATGATCTGCCTGGAGCTTTCAGCGCCCAAAAACTTTCTCAAACATTGGAAAACCAGTAATGATTTTCAAAAAACAGTGATGAAGCTGGTTGCAATCTATCAATTACGCCAGCAACAATCGGTGAATAAGCAGATTTGCTATCATTACGGCAAGGAATTGCTTTATCTAGTTGAAGAACTCAGACAAGCTCAGGGACTTGAGGTTGATTATGACCGTATCGATCGAATTGACCATTCTTTGACGATTCATGATAAGCATGAGATTGTCGTAAAAGGTGGCGATGTGATGACAACCTTTCAGCTTAAACCAGGTCCGCTACTTGGACGGCTATTAAATGAGGTTGAAAACGCGATTGTAGAAGGAGATTTAGCCAATGACAGCACTGCTATCATGGCATTTGTAGGGGAGAGACTAGCCAATGAGTGATTTTATCGTTGAACAATTGAGTAAGTCAGTAGGAGATAAGACAGTTTTTGCAGGAATTTCTTTTATTATTCACCAGTATGATCGTATCGGTATTATTGGTGTCAATGGAACTGGGAAAACAACGCTTTTGGATGTATTATCTGGCAAATTAGGTTTTGATGGCGATGTTTCTCCTTTTCGAACTAAAAACGCGTATAAGATTGCCTACCTCACTCAAGAGCCTGATTTTGAGGAAAGTCAGACGATTTTAGATACGGTTTTGTCCTCTGATTTACGAGAAATACAATTAATTAGGGAATATGAAGCGCTCGTTGCTTCCTATAGTGAGCAAACACAGAATCGCTTAGAGAAGGTGATGGCCGAAATGGATGCTCTACATGCTTGGGAAATTGAGCATCAGATTAAGACAGTCTTATCCAAACTCGGTTTGACTGATACAAACCAGCGTGTTGGCGATTTATCAGGTGGTCTTCGTCGTCGGGTTCAATTAGCGCAAGTACTACTAGGTGATGCAGACTTGCTACTCTTAGATGAGCCAACTAACCATTTGGATATTGAAACGATTGAATGGTTGACGACCTTTTTGAAGCAGACTAAAAAGACAGTCCTTTTTATCACCCATGATCGCTATTTTTTGGATAATGTAGCAACTCGTATTTTTGAGTTGGACCGAGCTAGTCTAACCGAATACCTTGGAAATTACCAAGATTATGTGCGACTAAAAGCTGAGCAGGACGAACGCGATGCAGCTTTGCGCCACAAAAAAGAACAATTATATAAGCAGGAGTTGGAGTGGATGCGTAGACAACCGCAAGCTCGTGCGACCAAGCAACAGGCGCGGATCAATCGTTTTCACGATTTAAAATCAGATGTAAGCCATACAGTAGATGATAGTCAGCTCGAAATCAATTTTGAGACCAGTCGTATTGGAAAAAAAGTCATCGAATTTCAACAGGTGGATTTTGCCTATCCAAACAAGGATATTTTAAAGGGCTTTGATTTACTGGTACAAAACAAGGACCGTATTGGAATTGTGGGAGATAATGGAAAAGGAAAATCAACCCTGCTCAATCTAATTGCAGGGGAATTACAGCCTACATCTGGTCAACTCATAGTGGGTGAAACCATTCGTGTCGGTTATTTTTCACAGCAAATTCAAGGCTTGGATGAAAATAAGCGGGTCATCAATTTTTTACAGGAAGTAGCAGAAGAAGCAGAAACAACATCAGGAATGGTTTCGATTGCGGAACTCTTGGAGCAATTTCTGTTCCCGCGCAATACCCATGGAACCTTGATTCAAAAGTTATCAGGTGGTGAGAAAAAACGCCTTTATTTACTGAAAATTTTGTTAGAGCGTCCGAATGTCTTACTGCTTGATGAGCCAACCAATGACTTAGATATTGCAACATTAACCGTATTAGAACAGTTTCTCCAAGGCTTTTCAGGACCAGTGATTACAGTGAGTCACGACCGCTATTTCCTCGATAAAGTAGCGACCAAGATTCTCGCCTTTGAAGACGAGGGGATTCGCACCTTCTTCGGCAATTATACAGATTATCTGGATGAGAAAGCTTTTCTTGCTTCTGCAGAAGCCAATCGAGTTGTAGCTCCTAAAGAAAAGCAGGAAAAAGCTCGTGAGAAACAAAAACGGATGTCCTACTTTGAAAAACAGGAATGGGCAACAATTGAAGATGATATTGCGAGTGTCGAAGAGAAAATCGTCGAAATTGAAGCAGATATGCAGAATTGCGGCAGTGACTTTACACGTTTGTCTGATTTACAAAAAGAATTAGAGTTGCAAAATGAGATTTTGTTAGCTAAATACGAGCGCTACGAATATCTGAGTGAGTTAAGCGAAGGATAGGTGTAGAATATGAAAACCATTATGATTGTCTATATGGGGATTTACTTGCTTGTGACGGTAATCGCTGCTGCATATAGTTATGTCAAGACCAAACGGATGAACCGTCTATGTGTCTGGTTGACTTTGCTGACTTGTTTGCTCTTACTTGTCACCTTATACTTTTATGCCCAGCGTTATCAGCCCGTTCAAATGGTGGGATTTGCAGTCGGTTTCACCTTAATTTCGAGTCTCTTTCTTTATAATGGTACGAGAGAGGGAACACAGTTTATCTATACTTTCTTGTTTAGCGCAGGACGTTTTCTCTTGCATTTGCAATTTTTAATCTTACTATATATTTTTCGGTAAAAAGTAGTGCAAACCTTTGCAATGTGGTATAATAAGGCGAAATAATATTTTTATGAGGAGTAACTTATGGCAAAGAAGATAATCGGTATTGACCTTGGTGGGACTTCTGTTAAATTTGCTATTCTAACAGAGCAAGGTGAGATTCAAGAAAAATGGTCTATTAAGACCAATATTTTAGACGAAGGTAGTCACATTGTGCCAGATATTATTGAGAGTATCCAGCACCATTTTGACACGCACCAATTAACAAAAGATGATTTCCTAGGAATTGGAATGGGATCACCAGGTGTGGTAGATAGTAAGGCTGGAACAGTTATTGGGGCCTATAACCTTAATTGGAAGACGCTTCAACAGGTCAAGGAACAAATTGAATCAGCTATTGGTTTGCCATTTTTCATCGACAATGATGCCAATGTCGCAGCCTTAGGTGAACAGTGGGTCGGCGCTGGTGATAACAATCCAGATGTCGTCTTTATGACCTTAGGAACTGGTGTCGGTGGCGGCGTTATTGCTAGCGGTAACTTGATTCGTGGATTTGGCGGTGCTGGTGGCGAATTAGGCCATATTACAGTTGACTTTGAAGAACCAATTGCTTGTACTTGTGGTAAAAAAGGCTGCTTGGAAACAGTAGCTTCAGCAACTGGTATTGTCAATCTAACTCGCCGTTATGCAGAAAGCTATGCTGGTGATGCTGAATTGAAAAAACGCATTGATGATGGTCAGGATGTAACGGCAAAAGATGTCTTTGATCTTGCAAAAGAAGGGGATGACCTTGCTCTGATTGTCTACCGTCATTTTTGCCACTATTTAGGCACAGCCTGTGCCAATATTGCAGCTGTCTTAAACCCTGCTTATATCGTCATCGGTGGCGGTGTGTCAGCAGCTGGTGATTTCTTACTAGAAGGGGTTAATGAAGTTTATTTGAAAAATTCCTTCCCTCAGATTGCCCAATCAACAAAATTGACTCTAGCAAATCTCGGAAATGATGCCGGTGTTCTAGGTGCCGCATCGCTCGTCTTAAAATAGATTGCTTTGATAAAGGAAATGGAGAAATCACTATGACAACTGAGCAGTCATTGCTAAAGGAACGCTATCGCTACCTCATTTATACAGGGTTTGTTATATGGCTTTCTGCCTTTTTACCAATTCCTAGGGAATGGTTTTGGCTAACTAGTTGGGCTGCTTATGCAACGATTTTTATCGTGCCTACCATTGGACTCGTTAGTCTGCTCTTATCGATTTTTTACCGAAAATGGTGGTGGATGCTCGTCAGTATCTTACTTATTTTCTCCTTTCCAATTTCATATGGACTAGGCTATTTCTTGTTTGGTCCCTAATACGATTTCAAGAGAAAATCAGCTGATTTTCTCTTTTTCTGTATCAAGCAGAAATAGTGCTGATAGAAGGAAAGGAGACGTGTTTCTATAGTTTGTTCGAAAATTATCCGCTTTCACATATATTTTATGTCAAAAACTTGTGTTGATGAAAGAAAAATAGTAAAATAATAGATGTCTATTAACAAAAAAGTTAGGAGAATGAAATGAAGAAACGTTTTTGGTTGAAAAGTAGCGTCCTTGCTTTGGTTGCGACCTATGGCCTTTGGGTAGCAAATGCGAGTGCTGAGGAAGTTGCAGTCCAAATTTTGGGTGTCAACGATTTCCATGGTGCTTTGGATACAACAGGGAATGCCTATCTACCTGATGAAGCAGGTGGAAAAGTATCCGGTGCAGGAACAGCAGCTCTATTAGCGACTTATCTAGATGATGCAGAAACGGAGTTTAAGGAAACTAATCAGGATAAACATAGCGAGAGCATCCGTGTGCAAGCTGGAGACATGGTCGGTGCCAGCCCAGCCAATTCAGGCTTATTGCAGGATGAGCCTACTGTAAAAGTCTTTAATGAAATGAACTTCGAGTATGGAACGCTTGGAAACCATGAGTTTGATGAAGGCTTGGCAGAATATGACCGCATCATAGAAGGGAAGGCACCAACTCCTGGGGAATTTTATCCTATTGTAGATGAATATAATCACGAACCTGCTAAGCAAGAGATTGTGATTGCAAACGTTCGTGATAAGGCTACAGGTGATATTCCATTCGGTTGGAAACCCTATGCGATTAAGACTATTACAACTCCTTCTAATGAACAAGTTCAGATTGGTTTTATTGGGGTTGTGACCCAAGAAATTCCGAATCTGGTGCTTCGTAAAAATCATGAGCAATATGATATTACTGATGAAGCCGAAGCGATTGCAAAATATGCGAAAGAGCTTCGCGACCAATCAGTCTATGCGATTGTTGTTCTAGCTCACGTACCGTCTACTAGTAAGGATGGACAGGCTTTTGGCGAAGCGAAAAAAATGATTGAAAAATTAAACGACTTAGATAAAGATAATAGCGTAGATATTGTCTTTGCGGGACACAATCACGTATACACTAATGGTTTAGCAGATGCAGATACGCTCATCGTACAGGCAACGTCACAAGGTAAGGCCTATGCAGATGTGCGGGGTATATTGGACACAGAGACCAAAGATTTTGTAAAAGTTCCTACTGCAACGATAAATGCTGTTAAACCAACAGCCGATAAGCAGCCAAAAGCATCTATTCAAGCAATTGTTGCGGAAGCAAATCGAATTGTCAAAACAGTAACAGATGCTAAGATTAGTACAGCAGAGAGCGGTGAAAACATTACACGTGACTTAAATGAAGCTAAAGAAAGTCCTGTTGGAAATTTGATTACAACAGGTCAGTTAGAAATCGCACGTAAATCTGGCTACACTGTTGACTTTGCTATGACCAATAATGGTGGTATTCGAGCAGACTTGCTTGTCCAACCAGACGGTACGATTACTTGGGGTGCTGCCCAAGCTGTTCAGCCATTTGGTAATATTTTGCAAATCGTGCAAATGACAGGAGAACAGATTTTCAAGGTTCTCAATCAACAATATGACGAAGAAGAGCGCTACTTCCTCCAAATTTCTGGACTAAAATACACCTACACAGAGGCTGACAATCCAACCAAAGAAAATCCCTTCCAAGTAGTAGAGGTTACGGATGAACTAGGTAATCAATTAGATCCAAATAAGCTCTATACTGTAGTAATCAATGACTTTCTTTATGGCGGAGGAGATGGATTCTCCGAATTCCGTAATGCGAAACTAATTGGAGCGATTAATCCAGATACAGAAGTATTTGTAGAATATTTAACAAATCTTGAAAAATTAGGTAAAAAAGTATCTGGTGCAGTTGGTAATCGAAAGAAATTCGTACCAAAATCTGAAATCAATCACAAGCCGATTCTTTCTCCATCTCTTCAAGAAGAACAAGGAGCTCCGGCAGGTACTAACAGACCAGAGGCGTTGACCAATAAACGTATCTTGGCTGATGTAGAAAAAGAAGCAGCTGCTTTAGCTACTTTAGAAGGAAAAGAACCTAATAGAAGAGCCGATCAAGCTATGCCAGTTGCAATGAAATCAACTACGACTGTAGCTGTACCTTCTGAAAAAGCTTTGCCAAAAACTGGAGATGGCGCAACTGCAAGCTTCTTGACCGTACTTGGTTTGACTAGTCTATTCGGTGCAATTCGGATTAAGAAAAATGCGAAAAATTAAGTAAGCGCATATTCTATAGATTGAAGAAGGGATTGGATATGACCAGTCCCTTTTCCTACATTTCAATTTTTTTGCTTGATTGAAAAAGTTTTGCAGTATATACTAAAGGTGAGTTGCAGAAATAGAAAGAAGGTAAAAATGGAAAATTATATCTTATCAAATGGTGTAACAATTCCTAAGATTGGCTTTGGTACTTGGCAAATTCCAGATGGAGATCCTGCCTATCAAAGTGTGCTTCATGCATTATCTGTTGGCTATACGCATGTTGATACAGCTCAGATTTATGGGAATGAGATCAGTGTTGGAAAGGCGATTGCAGACAGTCAGCTAGCGCGTGAAGATATTTTTCTAACGACTAAAGTTTGGAATGATAAGCACGATTATGAATTAGCTAAAGCTTCGATTGACGAATCGCTCGCCAAATTAGGTGTTGACTACCTCGATTTGCTCTTGATTCATTGGCCAAATCCAAAAGCTCTACGTGAAAATGATGCCTGGAAAGCTGGAAATGCTGGTGCCTGGAAAGCCATGGAAGAAGCTTATCAAGCTGGTAAGGTGCGTGCCATTGGGGTTTCTAATTTCATGATTCATCACTTGGAAGCCTTGCTGGAAACTGCTGAAATCAAACCGCAGGTCAATCAGATTTTATTGGCACCGGGATGCGGTCAAGATGATCTTGTGGCCTTTTGCCGGGAACACGACATTGTTATCGAAGCCTATAGTCCTCTTGGAACTGGGAAAATTTTTGGGAATCCTGTCGTTGAAGAAATGGCTACTCGCTATGGTAAATCCGTTGCGCAAGTGGCATTACGCTGGTCACTTCAAAAAGGATTTTTACCACTTCCAAAGTCTGTCACACCAGCCAATATTGCATCAAACTTAGACATTTTTGACTTTGAATTGTCTAGTGCTGACATGGAAATACTTGATACAGTAGAAGGAGTTGCTAGCCAAAGCAATCCTGATCAGGTTAATTTTTAAGGTATACTAGTTTAAAAATGTTAGAAAAAAGAGGGGAAGTTGTACAAAATTACCTTCTTTTTTTGACTAGATAGACATTAGAAAAAGGACAAAATAATAGAGAAGTGATATACTAGATTCATGACAAAAGCAGATAGAATTTTCAAAGAAAACATTCAAAAAATACTCGATGAGGGCGTCTTTTCAGAGAATGCCCGTCCACGTTATAAAGATGGGAATGTTGCAAATTCCAAATACATTACAGGCTCCTTTGCGGAATACGATTTGGCAAAGGGAGAATTTCCCATTACCACCTTACGTCCCATTCCGATTAAGGCAGCCATAAAAGAAGTTTGCTGGATTTACCAAGATCAGACCAATAGCCTTTCCGTTTTGAATGACAAATACGGTGTGACCTATTGGAATGACTGGGAAGTTGGAGCAACAGGAACGATTGGTGAGCGGTATGGGGCTGTTGTCAAAAAACACCAGATTATCGATAAAATTCTCAAACAATTAACTGACAATCCGTGGAACCGTCGCAATATTATCTCGCTTTGGGACTATGAAGCCTTTGAGGAAACAGACGGTCTCTTGCCTTGCGCCTTTCAGACCATGTTTGATGTTAGACGAGTTGATGGAGACATCTATCTAGATGCCACATTGACCCAGCGTAGTAATGATATGTTGGTAGCCCACCATATCAATGCCATGCAGTATGTGGCACTCCAAATGATGATTGCCAAACATTTCGGTTGGAAAGTTGGGAAATTCTTCTATTTCATCAATAATTTGCATATCTACGATAATCAATTTGAACAGGCTAAGGAGTTGCTCAATAGGGAGCCGAGTGATTGTCAGCCACGCTTAATCTTGAATGTACCAGATGGAACGAATTTTTACGACATCAAACCGGAAGATTTTGAATTAGTTGATTATCATCCAGTAAAACCGCAGCTCAAGTTTGATTTAGCGATTTAGCTGGTGAAAAATAAGGTTCAGGGTACTAGGTCATGCCTAGACTCTGCATTTTTTGCCAAATTTTGGTAAAATGTAATTCAAAGAAAAAATGAACAAGGAAGAAACAATGCCAAAAAAAATTTCAGCCATTTGGGCGCAAGATGAGCAAGGTTTAATTGGTAAAGAAGGCAGTCTTCCCTGGTCTTTACCAGCTGATTTAGAACATTTTAAACAAACAACGACAGGCCATGCGATGGTCATGGGACGTGTGACCTTTGAAGGAATGAATAAGCGAGTTCTTCCAAATCGTATTTCAATCATCTTGACCCATGATCCAGATTATCAAGTGGCTGATGACCGTGCTCTTGTGATGCACCATGTTTCAGAAGTGTTAGACTGGTACAATCAACAGGACAAGAATCTCTATGTGATTGGTGGAGGCCAACTATTTTCGGCTTTTGAATCCCATTTAGACGAAATTGTCAGAACAGATATTCATAGTCGATTTGAAGGCGATACCTATTTTCCAAAGGGATTTGATTGGAGTGTTTTTAAAGAAACAAGCATGAACGACTATGAACGAGATGCGGAAAATCCTGTTGACTTTACCGTGAGAATATTTGAAAGAAGAGAGAACTGATTCATGCAGAAAAGTTTATTTGGTCTATTTACTGCAGTTTTATGTGGCATATGTGTGCTTTGTTCGATTCAGGCTTTTCAGAAAAAGCGCTACGGACTAGCCCTTCTTTTTCTCTTAAATGCAGTAACCAATTTAGTAAATAGTATTCATGCCGTATATGGCGTATTATTTTAAAGAGTGATAGGAACGAGATTAGAATGACAGTACACCACCACCCATCAGAGCTTATCTACTGCTCATTTTGTGGAAAAAATCAAGAAGAAGTTAAAAAAATTATTGCAGGAAACAATGTCTTTATCTGTAATGAATGTGTGGAATTAGCCCAGGAAATTATCCGTGAAGAATTAGCAGAAGAAGTCTTGACTGATTTAGCGGATACGCCAAAACCACAGGAATTACTCACTATTTTGAACCATTACGTTATCGGACAAGACCGTGCCAAACGTGCCTTGGCCGTAGCCGTATATAATCACTACAAACGGATTAATTTTCAAGATAGCCGTGAGGAGGATGATGTTGATTTGCAAAAATCAAATATCCTCATGATTGGGCCAACCGGATCTGGTAAGACTTTTCTTGCTCAAACCTTAGCGAAGAGTTTGAATGTCCCATTTGCCATTGCCGATGCAACAGCCTTGACAGAAGCAGGCTATGTAGGAGAAGATGTTGAAAATATTCTCCTAAAACTCTTACAGGCAGCAGATTTTAATATTGACCGTGCAGAACGCGGTATTATCTATGTTGATGAAATTGATAAGATTGCTAAAAAAGGTGAGAATGTCTCGATTACCCGTGATGTTTCTGGTGAAGGTGTTCAGCAGGCCCTTCTGAAAATTATAGAAGGAACTGTTGCAAGTGTACCACCACAGGGTGGTCGCAAGCATCCACAGCAGGAAATGATTCAATTGGATACCAAAAATATTCTCTTTATCGTTGGGGGTGCCTTTGATGGTATTGAAGAAATTGTCAAGCAACGTATGGGTGAAAAAATTATTGGTTTTGGTCACAATAACCGTGCCATTGATGAAAAAGAATCCTACATGCAGCACATCATAGCTGATGATATTCAAAAATTTGGTATTATTCCAGAGTTAATTGGTCGCCTACCCGTTTTTGCAGCCCTAGATCAGTTGACGATTGATGATTTGATTCGGATTTTAACAGAGCCGAAAAACGCTCTTGTTAAGCAATACCAAACCTTGTTATCTTACGATGGTGTCGAGTTGGAATTTGACAAGGAAGCGCTCGAAGAAATTGCAAATAAAGCAATTGAGCGAAAGACAGGTGCTCGTGGTTTACGCTCTATTATTGAAGAAACCATGCTAGATGTGATGTTCGAAATACCGAGTCAGGACGAAGTCAAGCGCGTGCGGATTACCAAAGACGCAGTTGATGGCAAGGCAGAGCCAATCCTAGAAAGGGCTTAAGCAAGTAGATGGAAATCAATACAAACAATGCAGAAATCCTTTTAAGTGCGGTTTCTAAGGCTCAGTATCCTCAAGACGATATGCCAGAAATTGCTCTAGCGGGACGGTCAAATGTTGGGAAGTCTTCTTTTATCAACACCCTACTTGGCCGTAAAAATCTTGCACGTACTTCCAGTAAACCAGGGAAAACACAGCAGTTAAACTTTTATAACATTGATGACAAGATCCGTTTTGTCGATGTACCAGGTTATGGTTATGCGAAAGTTTCAAAGACTGAGCGTGCCAAATGGGGAAAAATGATTGAAGAATACCTAACGAACCGTGATAACTTACGGGCGGTAGTCAGTTTGGTCGATATGCGACATGAACCGTCAGCAGATGATGTCCAAATGTACGAATTCTTAAAATATTATGAAATTCCTGTTATTGTTGTCGCCACAAAGGCAGATAAAATTCCCCGTGGAAAATGGAATAAGCATGAATCCATGATTAAGAAAAAACTAGATTTTGACAAAAATGACCAATTTGTCGTCTTTTCGTCAGAGACAAGACATGGATTTGATCAGGCTTGGGAGAGCATTTTGAATGAAATTTAGAAAAATGTAGTAAGACATGCTACATTTTTTAATTTTTTTGAGTAAAAACTCTTGCAAAGACGCAAAAAGTATGATAGTATAAATAAGGTTTGAAAAAACTGACCTAAGACAGTAGGGGAGCTGGACTCATAAATATCCTACCGAGGCACAAAACGGATAGAAAACGTATTTGTACTTTCGTGTCTAGGTTTGGCGCGTTTTTTTATTGGAACAAGCTCAAACCCAAAATAATAACGGAGGTAAAACACTAATGAGTGAAGCTATTATCGCTAAAAAAGCAGAATTAGTTGATCAAGTTGCTGAGAAGATGAAAGCTGCAGCATCTATCGTAGTTGTGGATGCACGTGGTTTGACAGTTGAGCAAGATACCGTTCTTCGTCGTGACTTACGCGGAAGCGAAGTTGAGTACAAGGTTATCAAAAACTCAATCTTACGTCGTGCAGCTGAAAAAGCTGGTCTTGAAGAACTTGCATCAATTTTTGTTGGACCATCTGCCATTGCATTTTCAAATGAAGATGTTATTGCACCAGCAAAAATCTTGAACGACTTTGCTAAAACAGCTGAAGCCCTTGAAATCAAAGGTGGTGCTATCGAAGGTAAAGTTTCTTCTAAAGAAGAAATCCAAGCTCTTGCAGCATTGCCAAACAGAGAAGGCATGCTTTCTATGCTCTTGTCTGTACTTCAAGCACCAGTTCGCAACGTTGCATACGCTGTCAAAGCTGTTGCAGAAAGCAAAGAAGACGCTGCTTAATGCGTCAACGCGTAGCCTAGTGCTACAACCATCTATTATTTAATAAAAACAAAACTATTTGGAGGAAATAACAATGGCATTGAACATTGAAAACATTATTGCTGAAATTAAAGAAGCTTCAATCCTTGAGCTTAACGATCTTGTAAAAGCGATCGAAGAAGAATTTGGTGTAACTGCAGCTGCTCCTGTAGCTGTTGCTGCAGCTGGTGCTGCTGATACTGCAGCTGCTAAAGATTCATTCGACGTTGAATTGACATCTGCTGGTGACAAAAAAGTTGGTGTTATCAAAGTTGTACGTGAAATCACAGGTCTTGGTCTTAAAGAAGCTAAAGAACTTGTTGATGGAGCACCTGCATTGGTTAAAGAAGGCGTTGCAACTGCAGAAGCTGAAGAAATCAAAGCTAAATTGGAAGAAGCTGGAGCTTCAGTTACTTTGAAATAATCTAGTAGCAATTTTACGCAACATGGGGTATTTACCTCATGTTTTTTATTATCTGTTTCCTATTTCAACATAAGATGTTGTTTTTTTCAACATTTTGATAGATTTTTGGTATAATGAAAATAAGAAAGAAATGGAGAAAAGACAATGAACAAACAAGAGCGGTTAGAGGAAATTACACGGTTGGTCTATAAAAAAGGGACGGTTCGGATTTCAGAGATTGTGGCTTCTCTTAATGTGACAGATATGACGGTTAGGAGAGATTTTAGTGAGCTAGAAGAAAAGGGCGTATTGACAAAAATTCATGGAGGAGCCCGCAGTAATAAAGCCTTTCTGCTACGAGAATTTTCTCATTCCGAAAAGCATGTTCAAAATATTGAAGCCAAACGAAATATTGCTAAGAAGGCTGCAGCTCTGATTGAGGATGGTGATACAATCTTTTTAGGACCAGGAACAACTGTGGCCTGTCTAGCAGAAGTGATTGACAATCCGAAACTGACGGTCATGACCAACTGTCTCCCTATCTTTACGATTTTATCACACAAGAAATCAGAGCAATTTCAATTGTATTTACTAGGCGGTGAATGGCGACAAGTGACAGAATCATTTGTTGGCGAAATGGCAAATACTGTCTTAGAAAAAATGCACTTTAGTAAAATATTTTTTAGTAGCAATGCAGTTAAAGGTAAAGATATCATGACATCAACCCTTACTGAAGCTTATACTCAACAATTGGCCTTGCAACATTCACTAGAAAAGTACCTTTTAATCGATACGACCAAGATTGGTAAAGAAGATTTTACAACTTTTTGTCACCTAGATGATGTGACAGCAGTTATTTGTGATAGCGATGTAGAGGATGAAGAGCTCCGCTATTTGTCGACCTATACAGAAGTTATCAGCTCCTAAGCCAGTTTGGTTAGTAATGAATGAGCTTGTTCCTACAGTTTGTCGGATGAATCTATTCATTTTTATCAAATGATAATTTGATATGATGTTAAAAGCAACAGTTGTCATTATTGTTGCTTTTTTGTTGTGTTTTTCAACAAAAATAACACAAAAAATGTTGACTTCTTGTTTTGTTTTCGATATAATACAAACATAAAAGCAAACTGCTTTTACACTGTTTTGCAAAACAATCTTTCCGGAAAAAGAAACAACGTTACACAAGGAGAAAACAATGACAATTATTATCGGTGCTGATCCAGCAGGTGTACAGCTAAAAAATGTTCTGTATCATTATCTTGTAGATTTGGGTTATCCCGTTCTTGATGTTAGTGATGGGAAAGATTTTGTAGACACTACCTTAGCAATCGCAAAGGAAGTAAATAAACAAGAAGGCAATCTAGGTATTGCAATTGATGCCTACGGCGTTGGTTCCTTCATGACAGCTACCAAACTTAAGGGGATGATTGCGGCAGAAGTTTCAGATGAACGCTCTGCCTATATGACGCGTGGACATAATAATTCACGTATCATTACACTTGGTAGTGAGATTGTTGGTGAAGGATTAGCGAAGAATATCGTGAAAGGATTTGTAGAAGGCGTCTATGATGGTGGTCGTCACCAAATTCGTGTCGATATGCTCAATAAAATGTGCTAGTATCTGTTGTATACAAAGGAGAGAAAAAACATGAAAATTGCAGTTGGATGCGATCATATTGTAACCTATGAAAAGATTGCAGTTGTGAATTATTTAAAAAATCAAGGCTATGATGTTCTGGATTGTGGCACCTATGACAGTGTGAGAACTCATTATCCGATTTTTGGTAAAAAGGTTGGAGAAGCAGTTGTTAGTGGCGAAGCAGATTTGGGAATCTGTATTTGTGGAACAGGGGTTGGAATCAATAACGCTGTCAATAAAGTACCAGGTGTTCGTTCAGCCCTTGTCAGAGATATGACATCAGCCTTGTATGCTAAAACAGAATTAAATGCGAATGTTATCGGTTTTGGTGGTAAGATAACTGGCGAATTATTGATGTGCGATATTATTGATGCCTTTATTCAAGCAGAATATCAGCCTACTGAAGAGAATCGGCAGTTGATTGAAAAACTGGCAAAAATTGAAACAATCAATCAAGAGCAAACAGATGGTAGCTTCTTCGATGAATTTCTTGAAAAATGGAATCGTGGCGAATACCATGACTAGTCATGCCAAATACAAATAGGGAGTATACAATGACAGTACAGACACAGAAATATGCGTTAATGGAAAAAGTGAGCAATAAAGAGGGAATCATTTCTGCCCTTGCTTTTGATCAGCGTGGTGCTTTGAAAAAAATGATGGCTAAGTATCAGGAAACTGAGCCTACAGTAGAAGATATTGAATTATTAAAATCAATCGTCTCAGAAGAATTGACACCATATTCATCTTCTATCCTGCTTGATCCTGAATATGGACTTCCTGCTGCTCAGATTCGTGATTCTCAGTCAGGATTATTACTGGCATATGAAAAAACAGGCTATGACGCAACAACGACCAGTCGTTTACCAGATTGCCTAGTCGAATGGTCAGTAAAACGCCTTAAGAAAGAAGGAGCAGATGCCATTAAGTTTCTCTTATACTACGATGTGGACGGAGATCCGTATGTGAATTTGCAGAAACATGCCTATATTGAGCGCATTGGATCAGAGTGTGCTGCCGAAGGTCTGCCATTTTTCTTGGAAATTTTGAGTTATGATGAAACGATAGAGGATGCAGGTAGTATCGCTTATGCCAAGGTAAAACCGCGAAAAGTGATTGAAGCGATGAGTATTTTCTCTGATAAACGTTTTGGAATAGATGTTTTGAAGGTTGAAGTACCTGTTAACATGGCTTATGTAGAAGGCTTTGCGCAGGGAAATGAGATTGCCTATACGAAAGAAGAGGCAGCAACTTATTTTAAACAGCAAGATGAAGCAACTTCTCTTCCATATATTTATTTGAGTGCAGGGGTATCTGCCAGTCTTTTCCAAGAAACCTTGGAATTTGCACACGAATCTGGAGCAGCTTTCAATGGTGTACTATGCGGTCGTGCTACTTGGGCTGATTCTGTTCAAATCTATATGGAACAAGGAGAAGAAGCTGCAAGAGAATGGTTGCGTACAGAGGGCCGTCAAAATATCGAATCGCTCAATGCTGTTTTAGAAAAGACTGCACATTCTTGGAAAGAAAGAGTTTCATCATCTAAATAAATGTAAAGGTTTACAAGGATGCTGTTTCATGATATAATTGTTTCGTTAGTTTTTATAGAGTGGATTGTAACTAAGAAAATTAGGCAAGACCGCAGATGAATGAGGGAAAATCCTTCATTTCATTTGTGGTCTTTTGTATTTTAAAAATAAAGGAGAATATCATTTACATGTATCGAATTGTACAACCTTTAAATAATAATGCGGCTCTAGTTAAAAACGAGCGAGGAGAGCAGTCAGTAGTGATGGGAATAGGTCTTGCTTTTCAAAAGAAAAAAGGGGATATTGTGAATGCTGACAAGATTGAAAAAATCTTTTCATTAAAAAGTTCCGAATCAAAAGACCATTTCTTGATGTTATTAAAAGACATCCCACTTGATTTTATTTCCGTAACCTATCAGCTGATTGATCAGCTATCTCATCAGTATGATTATCCCGTCCAAGATTATATCTATATTACCCTGACGACGCATATCTATTGTGCTTATAAAGCGGTTTTAGACCAAACCTATCAAGAAAACAGGTTAGCTGATATGATGCAAGCCTATCCAGTAGAATATCAAATGGCGAAAGAAGCTCTGTCTATCTTTAGACAAAAAATACTGAGGGATTTTCCAGAAGATGAGCTAGGAAGAATTGCCTTACATTTTATCAATGCTAAGGGTAACAAACCAGCTGAGGAAGCCTTAAAAGCTGAAACCTTACAAATGGTACTAGCTTCGGTAGAAAAAGAATTAGCTGCCAATGGTATTCTGAGAACAAAAGAAAATAGTAAATTTTATGATCGCTTGATGATTCATTTAACTTACTTTATTCGCTATTCTGATAAGGAAAAGGATTCGACTTCTTCTCTGGAAGATATGGGAGCTACCATGCAGATTGCTTACCCAAAGGCTTATCGTTTAGGGACACGAATACATGATTTAATTACGACAGAATTAGGCATGTGTTCAAACGAAGGAGAAAAATTATATATTGTCCTTCATATTCAGCGTCTACTATAATATCTCTATACAGGAAAAAAAGGAGGAAATAGAATGAATAGAGAAGAAATTACCCTACTTGGTTTTGAAATTGTTGCCTTTGCAGGAGATGCCAGATCCAAATTATTGGAGGCATTGACAGCAGCTCAACAAGGCGACTTTGCTCGAGCTGAGCAGTTGATTGCTGCAGCAAATGAATGTATTGTAGAGGCGCACCATGCGCAGACGAGTCTGTTGCAAAAAGAGGCTCAAGGAGAGGACTTGGCCTTTAGTGTGACGCTTATGCATGGTCAGGATCACTTGATGACGACCTTATTGTTGAAAGATATGATGTCACACATGCTTGAATTGTATAAAAGAGGAGTAAATCATGAATAAACTGATTGAACAAATTGAAAGAGGGAAGCCTTTTTTTGAGAAAATTTCACGGAATATCTACTTGCGTGCCATTCGTGATGGTTTTATAGCAGCTATTCCAGCTATTCTATTTTCAAGTATTTTCTTATTAGTTGCTTTTGTGCCAAATATTTTTGGTTTTACTTGGTCGGATGAAGCAGTCGCTATGATCATGAAGCCTTATGGTTATACCATGGGGATTGTGGCAGTATTAGTAGCGGGGACAACCGCAAAATCTCTGACAGATAATATCAACCGTGATTTGCCTAAAACAAATCAAATCAACTTTATCTCGACCATGATTGCGGCTATCTCAGCCTTCTTGCTCCTTGCTTCAGATGGTATTGAAGGTGGCTTTGCAAATGGCTATATGGGGACAAAAGGTTTGTTAACAGCCTTTGTAGCCGCTTTTGTGACAGTAAATGTTTATCGAGTTTGTGTAAAAAATAATATCACCATTCGGATGCCAGAGGAAGTACCGCCAAATATTTCGCAAGTATTTAAGGACATTATTCCGTACGCTATTACTATTTTAGGTATCTATTCCATTGATTTGGGAATTCGTCATGCTGTTGGAACGAGCGTAGCTGAAGCG
This sequence comes from Streptococcus sp. zg-86, assembly GCF_017639855.1. NCBI lineage: Bacteria > Bacillati > Bacillota > Bacilli > Lactobacillales > Streptococcaceae > Streptococcus > Streptococcus zhangguiae. The sequence goes on from NZ_CP072115.1 coordinate 965,191, forward strand.
ATTTTAAAACTCTTTGAGCCATTATTTACAGCAGCAGACGGATACTTAGGAATTACGATTATCTTTGGTGCTTATGCCCTCTTCTGGTTTGTCGGAATTCATGGTCCATCTATCGTTGAGCCTGCCATTGCAGCAATTACCTATGCCAATATTGAAACGAACTTTCAATTGTTACAAGCAGGACAACATGCGGATAAAGTGCTTACTTCTGGTACACAGATGTTTATTGTTACCATGGGTGGTACAGGAGCAACATTAGTCGTACCGTTCATGTTCATGTGGTTTTGTAAATCTGAGCGCAATAAGGCGATTGGACGTGCTTCCGTTGTTCCGACCTTCTTTGGTGTCAATGAGCCGATTTTGTTTGGAGCGCCAATTGTTTTGAATCCTGTTTTCTTTGTTCCTTTCATTTTCGCGCCGATTGTCAATGTTTGGATTTTCAAATTCTTTGTTGATACATTGGGCATGAACAGTTTTAGTGTTAACTTACCGTGGACAACACCTGGACCACTGGGTATCATTATGGGAACGAACTTTGCACCTCTAGCCTTTGTCCTTGCTGCCTTGTTGGTCGTAGTAGATATTGTGATTTACTATCCATTCTTAAAGGTGTATGACCACCAAATTTTAGCTGAGGAAAAAGCAGGTAAGGAAAATAATCAGCTTCATGAAAAAGTAGCAGCGAATTTTAATACTGCAAAAGCAGATGCTATTCTTGAACGTCAGTTGTCTGATAAGACAATCACCAAGGAAACCAATGTGTTGGTGCTCTGTGCAGGTGGTGGAACCAGTGGTTTATTGGCCAATGCTCTCACCAAAGCAGCAAAAGAATATGGCGTACCTGTAACAGCTGCGGCAGGAAGTTATGGTGCTCACCGTGAGATTCTACCAGAATATGACCTAGTTATTCTTGCGCCTCAAGTGGCTTCAAACTATGCCGATATGAAACAAGAAACAGATGCGCTAAATATTCGATTGGCGAAAACAGAAGGGGCTGAGTACATTAAGTTAACGCGTGACGGTAAGGGAGCTCTTGCTTTTGTTCAGCAACAGTTAGAAAATTAGGAGTGAAGTATGGCGAAACAATTACCGCAAGATTTTATTTTCGGTGGAGCGACAGCAGCCTATCAAGCAGAAGGAGCGACTAAGCTAGATGGTAAGGGGCCTGTTGCATGGGATAAATATTTAGAAGATAATTATTGGTACCGTGCAGACCCTGCTAGTGATTTTTATCATCGCTATCCAGTTGATTTGGAATTGGCAGAGCAATTCGGAGTGAATGGTATTCGGATTTCCATTGCCTGGTCTCGCATTTTTCCAAAGGGATATGGTGAGGTAAATGAAAAGGGAGTCGAGTTTTATCATCGTTTGTTTGCAGAATGCCACAAACGACATGTAGAGCCTTTTGTGACCTTACATCATTTTGATACACCAGAGGCACTGCATTCTCAAGGTGATTTCTTGAACCGCAATACGATTGATTATTTTGTAGAGTATGCTGCCTTCTGCTTTGCAGAATTTCCAGAAGTCAAATTTTGGACAACCTTTAACGAGATTGGGCCGATTGGTGATGGACAGTATTTGGTCGGAAAATTTCCACCAGGGATTCAGTATAATCTTGAAAAAGTTTTTCAGTCTCACCATAATATGATGGTGGCTCATGCACGTGCAGTCAAACTCTTTAAAGATAAGGGCTACGCAGGCGAGATTGGGGTGGTCCATGCTTTACCGACAAAATATCCTTACAATCCTGAAAATCCAGCCGATGTTCGGGCGGCAGAGTTAGAAGATATTATTCACAATCGCTTTATTTTAGATGCGACTTACCTTGGAAAGTATTCAGATGAGACGATGCAAGGGGTTGACCAAATACTAGCAGTAAATGGAGGTCAACTCGAATTACTGGATGAAGATTTTGAGTATTTACAGGCTGCAAAGGATTTAAATGATTTCCTTGGAATCAATTACTATATGAGTGATTGGATGAGAGGAGATGATGTTGAAGAAACAGAAATTACCCACAATGGCAAAGGGGAAAAAGGTGGCTCTAAGTACCAGATCAAGGGTGTTGGTCGCAGAGAATTTGATGTAGATGTCCCAAGGACCGATTGGGATTGGATGATTTATCCGCAAGGTCTTTATGATCAGATTATGCGCGTGAAAACCCAGTATCCAAATTATAAAAAAATCTATATTACAGAAAATGGTTTGGGCTATAAAGATGAGTTTGTAGACGGTACGGTCTATGATGATGCTCGGATTGATTATGTGAAACAGCATTTAGAAGTTATTGCAGATGCAATTGCTGACGGTGCCAATGTCAAAGGCTATTTCTTATGGTCCTTGATGGACGTTTTCTCTTGGTCAAATGGCTATGAAAAGCGGTATGGACTATTCTATGTTGATTTCGAAACTCAAGAACGCTATCCCAAGAAAAGCGCTTACTGGTATAAGCAAGTTGCGGAAAGCCGAGTGATTGACTGATATAAGTGAAAGAGGCTGGGCAGAAAGTCCAGCTTCTCTTACCAAAGTTCGTAAAAACAGATTGACACAGTAGTTGTTTGTCATCATGTGTGCTTTTTAAGCTTCGAATGTAGTTTAAGTAACTGTGTTTGATACCCAAGATTGAAAGAAAGTCAGAGAAGTGACTATTGATAGCTGAGTTTAGCAAGGATCATCTAATGAATCATTCTAACCCAAATTCAAAAATGAATGAGTGAAGGGAATTGATTTCTAAGAAATGACGATTGAGTCCAACTTCCCATGAAAAAGGATTTTCTCTAGCGATAGTATGACTACAAAGAAAAACAACCACTAAGAAATTGCCTTAGTGGTTGTCGTTGCTTATTGTTCAATGGTTTGCAATAATACGTCAGCAGTTGTGACAGGAAGAATTCGTATGCGATTTAAAGTGAGTAGTCCATCTGCGGCGGAAGCAAGACCTTCGTTGGTCGTTACCCCTAGCTTGTAGTGGTTATTCTCAACCGTTTTGATGGTCTGCTCAGAATAGCGTCCAGCTGGATAGGCGATTGTAATGGTGTCTTGATCCAGTTGTCGGTCTAAATAATCTTTCGAGTCTTTTAGCTCGGTTGCTTGGGCTTCGAGTGTGCTATATTCCAAATCTGGATGATTGACAGTATGGCTTTGGAAGGACATGCCCATGCCTTTCATTTCTTTGATTTGTTCCAATGTCAAATGGTCTGGTTGTGTATCAGTAACACCTGTAATGACGTTATTAGTTGCAGTCATATTGTATTGTTTTAACAAGGGATAGGCGATACGGTAGAAGTCCCAAAGGCTGTCATCAAAGGTAAGCCAGACAACTTTCTTACCTTTTGGAAGGACATTTTCAGTTAGAATTTTGTACGCCTCTTCTGGTGTGAGAGTATAATAGCCTGCTTCTTGTAAGGCTTTCAAATGGCTCTCAAAGGTAGTTGGATCAACAATTAAATTAGCATTTGCAGCTTCTTCAGCAGCCATGACATGGACAGCATGGTACATGAGAATCGGTATTCTGACGGGAGCTTCTTGTTTTTCCCAGACCATATTCTCCTTATCAGCAGTGGTAGCTGTATCATGATTGGTTGATGAGGAGTCAAGTGTCTCTTTTGTTGTCTGACTGGTTTGAATTGTTGATGATGGAGTTGACGTGGTGCCCGCAAAGAGCCAATCACGTTTGAGATAGAGGGTGAGAGAAATGGCTAAGATAGCGGTTAGAGTCAGAAAAATACCCCAAAGGTTCTTTCTACGCTGTTGACGTTTTCCATTTCTACGACGGGATCGGCTTCTCTGTGCTACCATGACAACCTCCTTTTTCATCTATCTAGTCATCCTTCAACAGACCTGTCTTGTAGGAAAAATACCCCAACGAGATAGCGATAGTTGGACGGACTAGAGTGTCATTCTACTAATTTTCGATATGCCTCTATTATATCAAATTTTTTGCCAATTTCTCTCATTATCTGCTATAATAATAAAAATACTTTTATAAGGAGTTTGTATGTCAGTAAAGATTGGATTGTTAGGATTTGGAACGGTAGCAAGTGGGATTCCGTTCCTGCTGAAGGAAAACGCTGAGAAGATTCAGCAAGCTGCTCAAGATACGATTGAAATTGCAAAAGTATTGGTACGAGACGATGCGGAAAAAGAACGCTTAGAAGCAGCAGGACACGACTATTATTTTGTGACAAATGTAGATGAGATTTTAGCTGACGAGGATATTCAGATTGTTGTTGAATTGATGGGACGGATTGAGCCTGCCAAAACCTTTATTAGTTGCGCTTTGGAGGCTGGAAAACATGTTGTCACAGCTAATAAAGATTTATTGGCAGTTCATGGAAGTGAATTGCGGATCTTAGCTGAGAAGAACAATGTCGCACTGTATTATGAAGCAGCTGTTGCGGGCGGTATTCCTATTTTGCGTACCCTGTCAAATTCATTGGTATCTGATAAAGTAACCCGTATCCTAGGTGTCCTAAATGGTACCTCGAATTTTATGATGACTAAAATGGTAGACGAGGGATGGACCTATGAAGAAGCCTTGAAAACAGCTCAAGAATTAGGGTATGCGGAATCTGATCCAACCAATGATGTTGAAGGAATTGATGCAGCCTACAAAGCAGTCATCCTCAGTCAATTTGGTTTTGGAATGACGATTGATTTTGACAATGTTGAGCATAAGGGAATCTCGACTATTTCACCAGATGATGTAGCGGTAGCACAGGAATTGGGCTATGTTATCAAATTGGTTGGCGATATTAGGGAAACAGCCTCTGGTTTGTCAGCTGAAGTGTCACCAACCTTCTTGCCAAAACAACACCCCTTGGCAAGTGTCAATGGCGTAATGAATGCCGTATTTGTCGAGTCAATCGGAATTGGTCAATCTATGTATTATGGTCCAGGAGCTGGTCAAAAACCAACAGCAGCTAGTGTAACAGCAGATATTATTCGTATTGTTCGTCGCTTGAAAGATGAAACAGTTGGGAAAGCCTTTAATGAATTCTCTCGTCCACTCCAAATTGCAGCCCCAAGTGATGTGCGTAGTGAGTATTATTTCTCTATCTTGGCACCAGACAAAAATGGGACCTTGCTCCAATTGGCTGAGATTTTCAATGCGGAAGAAATTTCCTTCAAGCAAATTCTCCAACAGGCTTCTGACGGTGAACAGGCACATCTCGTTGTCGTGACCCATAGCATGAGTAAAACTCAGTTAGAACGTGTGACAAGCACCTTAGCAGAAGCTGCAGATTTTATGCTTCAGAATACCTTTAAAGTGTTAGGGGAATAAGATGAGGATTATCGTACCAGCAACCAGTGCCAATATTGGACCAGGATTTGATTCAGTCGGTGTTGCGCTATCAAAATATCTAACGATTGATATTGTTAAACCGCAGGAGGAATGGTTTGTCGAGCATGATTTGGAATTTGTGCCTTCTGATCGCTACAATCTGCTCATCAAAACGGCTTTGAAGGTTTATCCAGACTTGCAGCCACATCATGTGCGGATGACGAGCGATATTCCACTCGCGCGTGGACTTGGTTCCTCTAGTTCTGTCATCGTAGCAGGAATTGAACTAGCGAATCAATTAGCTAATTTAGAGTTGACAGATGATGAAAAACTGCGTTTGGCGACAGAAATCGAAGGACATCCGGATAATGTGGCGCCTGCGATTTTTGGGAATTTGGTCATCTCCAGTTATGTCAATAAAAAAGTTGCAAAGATTGTAACGGATTTTCCAGAAGCTAGTTTTGTTGCCTTTATTCCGAACTATCCCTTGCGCACGAGCGAGAGTCGCGGTGTCTTGCCAACACAATTTTCATCGAAAAAAGCTGTTGCAGCAAGCTCTATTGCTAATGTAGCTATTGCGGCATTGCTAACAGGTGACTTAGTAGAAGCAGGAAAAGCCATTGAAGCCGATATGTTCCATGAGCCTTTTCGTCAAAAACTGGTTCAGGAGTTCTATCCTATTCGTCAGTTAGGGCATGAATTAGGAGCTTATGCAACCTATCTATCTGGAGCAGGGCCAACCGTCATGATTCTAGCAAGTAAGGACAAAGAACAAGCTATCAAAGAAGCTATAGATTCTCTTTCCTTAGATGGAGAGTGTGTCGTATTGTCGGTGGATCGCCAAGGTGTCCGTACAGAATCAAGATAAGATTTTCAAAAAGGAACAGGGAAATTCTCCTTTTGTTCCTTTTTTATCGTTTTCTACTGGGATTTTTGGTATAATGGACTGAATGTAGTTTGAAATGAGAGTTAGGATGAAAGAAAAAATAAGAACAGCTTTGGCTGAAATCGATATTCGATTTAATGAGCCTTTAAAAGAATATACCTATACAAAAGTAGGTGGTAAGGTGGATTACTTGGCCTTTCCTCGGAATCGCTATGAGTTGGTACGGATTGTAACCTTTGCCAATGAGGAAAAGATTCCTTGGATGGTATTAGGAAACTCAAGTAATATCATTGTTCGTGATGGAGGAATTCGTGGCTTTGTGATTCGCATGGACAAGTTAAATAGCATTACTGTTTCAGGCTATACGATTGAGGCAGAAGCAGGAGCTAATTTGATTCAGACAACTCAGGTTGCAGCCCACCATTCCTTATCAGGTTTTGAGTTTGCTTGTGGGATTCCTGGAAGTATTGGCGGAGCAGTCTTTATGAATGCGGGAGCTTATGGTGGAGAGATTGCCCATATTTTGGTCTCTGCTCAAATTTTAACACCGAAAGGCTATGTTGAGACGCTGGATGCTCGAGAATTGACATTTGGCTATCGTTCGTCCATTTTGCAAGAAAATGGAGCGATTGTTTTATCTGCAAAATTCGCCTTAAAACCTGGGAATCATACGGCTATTCAGCAAGAAATGGAACGCTTGACTCATTTACGTGAGTTGAAACAACCCTTGGAATATCCGTCGTGTGGTTCAGTCTTTAAACGTCCTATGGGACATTTTGCGGGTCAATTAATTATGGAGGCTGGCTTGAAAGGTCATCGTATCGGTGGTGTTGAAGTATCTGAAAAACATGCAGGCTTCATGGTGAATGTCGCAAATGGGACAGCACAAGATTACGAAGACCTAGTAGCCTATGTGATTGACAAGGTTAACCAACACTCTGGAGTCATCCTAGAACGGGAAGTACGGATTTTAGGTGATTCTTTAGAGTAAGGAAATAAAAATAAAGCATTTTAAACAGTAAGGGGGTGAAGCCTATCGTAGCCGGTAGTATAGAAGGTAGTTATCATGCCTTAGAGTCAGAAAAGGCCTAACAGAGCCTCTAATCTGTAATCCATATAAAGAAGGAATTTATGAGAATTGAAGAAACCAATCATCGAATTTAAGAATGTTTCAAAGGTATTTGAAGACAGTGGAACAGTTGTGTTAAAAGATATTAACTTTGAATTGGAAGAAGGGAAATTTTATACCCTCTTAGGAGCTTCTGGTTCAGGGAAATCAACGATTTTAAATATCATTGCAGGACTACTAGATGCGACTTCTGGTGATATTTATCTGGATGGTGAGCGAATCAACGATGTACCAACCAACAAACGTGATGTCCATACAGTCTTTCAGTCCTATGCGCTCTTTCCGCACATGACTGTATTTGAAAACGTGGCTTTTCCCCTTAAATTACGAAAAATCCCCAAGGAAGAAATCGAACAACGGGTAACAGAAGTCTTGAAAATGGTTCGTTTGGCAGGATATGAAAAACGACCTATTCAAAAGTTATCTGGTGGGCAACGCCAACGGGTGGCCATTGCACGCGCCATTATCAATGAACCACGAGTGGTCTTGCTAGATGAACCCTTGTCAGCCCTTGATTTGAAATTGCGGACCGATATGCAATATGAATTGCGTGAGTTGCAGCAGCGACTTGGCATTACCTTTGTCTTTGTCACGCACGATCAGGAAGAAGCACTAGCCATGAGTGATTGGATTTTTGTCATGAATGAAGGCGAGATTGTCCAATCAGGGACACCTGTCGATATTTATGATGAGCCAATCAATCATTTTGTTGCGACCTTTATTGGAGAATCCAATATCATTTCAGGTCGCATGATTGAGGACTACTTGGTCGAATTTAACGGTAAGCGGTTTGAAGCAGTGGACGGAGGGATGAAGCCAAATGAGCAGGTTCAGGTGGTCATTCGTCCAGAAGACTTGCAAATTACCTTGCCAGAAGAAGGAAAATTAAAGGTTAAGGTGGATACTCAACTCTTTCGTGGGGTTCATTATGAAATTATCGCCTATGATGATTTGGGCAATGAGTGGATGATTCATTCGACCCGTAAGGCGATTGAAGGCGAGGTGATTGGACTAGACTTTGAACCAGAAGATATTCATATCATGCGCCTCAATGAAACCGAAGAAGAGTTTGATGCCCGTATTGAAGAATATGTGGAAGTTGAAGAAGTCGAAGATGGCTTGATCAATGCGATTGAGGAGGAACGAAATGAAGAAAACCTCTAGCTTGTTCGTTCTTCCCTACGCCCTTTGGATTGCCTTGTTTGTCTTGGCGCCTGTTGCCATGATTATTTACAAATCATTTTTGGGGATCGATGGGCATTTTACCCTGGCGAATTACCAGACCTATTTCAACTCTCCCAACATGACCTATTTGCGGATGAGTATGAACTCGATTCTCTATGCAGGGATTATTACCTTCGTGACCTTAGTGATTAGCTATCCAACTGCCTTTTTTCTCACCCAGTTAAAACACAAGCAGCTCTGGTTGATGTTGATTATTTTACCGACTTGGGTGAATTTGCTCTTGAAAGCCTATGCCTTTATTGGAATTTTTGGCCAATACGGGTCAATCAATCAATTTTTGAGTTTTCTAGGCTTGGGAACGCAGCAGATTCTCTTTACGGACTTTTCCTTTATCACAGTTGCAAGCTACATTGAAATTCCTTTTATGATTTTACCGATTTTCAATGCTTTGGATGATTTGGATCAAAATCTCATCTATGCCAGTCGTGATTTGGGTGCTAGTTCTTGGCAAACCTTTACAAAAGTTATTTTTCCTCTCTCGATGAATGGTGTCAGAAGTGGGGTTCAAGCTGTCTTTATTCCAAGTTTGAGCTTGTTCATGCTGACCCGTTTGATCGGTGGTAATCGTGTTATTACACTTGGAACAGCGATTGAACAACATTTCCTTACAACCCAAAATCAGGGAATGGGTTCGACCGTAGGTGTGGTCTTAATTTTGGCCATGCTTTTGACCATGTGGCTAACGAAAGAGAGGAAGAAATGATGAAAAAATTTGGAAAAGTTTATCTCACCATTACTTTCCTTGTTTTGTATCTCCCGATTTTTTATCTGATTGCCTATGCTTTTAATGAAGGCGGTGATATGAACGGATTTACAGGTTTCACTACGGAATATTTTGCCTCTATGTTGGGTGATAGTCGTTTGATACTGATTTTAGCTCAAACCTTCCTATTGGCCTTTCTTAGTTCCTTGATTGCAACAGTTATCGGAACTTTTGGAGCCATTTATATCTATCAAAGCAAGCAAAAATGGCAGAACACTTTATTGTCCCTCAATAATATTCTTATGGTAGCACCAGATGTGATGATTGGGGCGAGCTTCCTGATTCTCTTTACCGTGATTGGCTTCCAACTTGGATTTATCTCTGTTCTTTTGAGTCATGTGGCCTTTTCAATTCCAATCGTTGTTCTGATGGTTTTACCACGACTTAAGGAAATGAATGATGACATGGTGCTTGCAGCCTATGATTTGGGGGCTAGTCAATTCCAAATGCTCAAGGAAATCATGTTGCCCTATTTGACACCAGCCATTATCGCCGGCTACTTTATGGCCTTTACCTATTCATTAGATGATTTTGCCGTGACTTTCTTTGTAACAGGAAATGGCTATTCCAACCTTTCTGTTGAGATTTATTCACGTGCTCGTCAGGGAATTTCCCTTGAAATAAATGCCCTATCAACCCTAGTCTTTTTGTTTAGTATCTTATTGGTGGTGGGCTATTATTTCATTTCACGTGAAAAGGAGGCCAGCTAATGAAACGATTGTATTCTTTTTTAATCGGTATTATCGTGATTATTCTTGCTCTCTTTGGAATTAGTCATCAACTAGAAAGTCAATCTAATGAGGGAACGACAGAAAAATTAGTCATTTACAACTGGGGAGATTATATCGACCCTGACTTGCTAGAAAAGTTTACAGAAGAGACAGGCATAAAAGTTGATTACCAGACCTTTGATTCGAACGAAGCCATGTATACCAAGATTCACCAGGGTGGAACAACCTATGATTTGACCATTCCGTCTGAGTACATGATTTCTAAGATGATGGATGAACATCTGCTGGTAAAGCTCGATAAGAAAAAAATCAAGGGTCTAGAAAATATTGATCCGAAGTTTCTGGGCTTGAGCTTTGATAAAAAAAATGACTATTCAATTCCTTATTTTTGGGGAACCTTGGGAATTGTCTACAATGAGACGATGGTCGAACATCCTCCTCGGGAATGGGAAGATTTATGGTCAGAAGAATACCGTGACAATATCATGTTGGTAGATGGTGCTCGTGAGGGAATGGGCATTGGTCTTCAGACCCTTGGCTACAGTCTCAATTCTCGTAACAAAGACGAGCTGGAAAAAGCAGCGGATTACTTGTACGAATTGACTCCTAATATCAAAGCGATTGTCTCTGATGAAATCAAAGGCTACATGATTCAAGATGCGGCTGCTATTGCTGTGAGTTTCTCAGGTGAAGCAAGTGAAATGCTAGATGGTAATGAAAACCTGCATTATGTTGTGCCGTCAAAAGGTTCAAATCTTTGGTTTGATAACATGGTCATTCCAAAAACAGCCAAAAATATTGAAGGTGCCTATGCTTTTATTAACTTTATGCTACGTCCAGAAAATGCCTACCAGAATGCCTTGTATATCGGTTACGCAACGCCTAATACTAAGGCCAAGGAAATGTTGCCAGATGAAGTCAAAAACGATAAAGCATTCTACCCTTCAGAAGAGACCTTGAAAAATCTAGAAGTCTACGACAACCTCGGTCGCAAACTCCTAGGCGATTACAATGATCTCTACCTCCAGTTTAAGATGTATCGGAAATAAAACGCAACACTGCAGAAACGACGTCGCATTGACAGACTTTCTGTGGTGTTTTTATATGCGAGATGAATAGGTGATGTGTTGCAGAATGAAATGCGAAGAATGGAAGAATTTTAGTCATCAAACTAGTTTTTTTCTTTCTTCTGCCCTATATGATATAATAAGATTCAAGGAAGAATAGAAGAAGTGAGAGTGTATGGTTTTATCAAAAAAACGTGCTAGAAAAGTGATTGAAGAAATCATTGCCCTATATCCTGATGCCAAGCCTAGTCTGGATTTTCGTAATCATTTTGAACTGTTGGTGGCAGTCATGTTATCGGCTCAAACAACGGATGCAGCGGTAAACAAAGCAACACCAGCTTTGTTTGCAGCCCTACCGACCCCTGAGAAAATGGCAGCAGCTAGTGAGTCAGAAATTGCTAGCTATATTTCACGGCTTGGTCTCTATCGCAACAAGGCAAAATTCCTAAAAGAATGCGCCCAACAATTGCTAGAACAACATAATGGTGTGGTACCACAGACCAGAGAAGAATTAGAAGCCTTATCAGGAGTGGGACGGAAAACCGCCAATGTGGTGATGAGTGTTGGCTTCGGTATTCCCGCTTTTGCAGTTGATACCCATGTTGGTCGGATTTGTAAGCACCATGATATTGTTAAGAAATCAGCCACACCGCTTGAAACAGAAAAGCGTGTCATGGAAGTATTGCCGCCAGAATTGTGGCTCAAAGCTCATCAGGCGATGATTTACTTCGGTCGTGAGGTGTGTCATCCTAAAAATCCAGAATGTGCTAACTACCCTCAGTTATATGAATTTGATTGAGAAACATCAAAGATATAATTTTCTCTCATCGCAGTCGTTAGATTGCGATTTTTTGCGGGAAAAATACTCCTATTTTGGAGAATTGCGTATCTTCGAACTCTCTAATTGCTCAGCAAAAAGAGAACATTTCAAAGATTATTCAAATAAAAAACGAACTATATTTATATTTAAAAACAAAAATATTTATAAAAAACGAATATTAAAAAGTAATAAAGTTTTGAAATTGACAAAAACCAAACATTCCTGTATAATAAGTTAAGGAAGCGTCAGGAAAGGCGTAGCGATGCCAAAGGGCATAGGTAGGTCATTATCATAAAGGAGAGCTGAGATGCTTAACGAATTCCCTATTTTTGACTATGAAGATATTCAATTGATTCCAAATAAATGTATCATTAAGAGCCGTGCAGAGGCGGATACTCGGGTAACCTTGGGCAACCATACTTTTAAACTACCTGTTGTACCAGCAAACATGCAGACTATTATCGATGAAAAAGTTGCGGAACAATTGGCCAAAGATGGTTATTTTTATATCATGCACCGTTTTGATGAGGCTGGACGGATTCCATTTATCAAGCGTATGCATGAACAGGGCTTGATTGCTTCTATCTCAGTTGGGGTAAAAGAATACGAGTATGAGTTTGTGACCCAGTTGAAAGACGATGCACCAGAATATGTTACCATTGATATTGCTCATGGTCATGCCGATAGTGTGATTCGAATGATTCAACATATCAAAAAAGAATTACCTGATACTTTTGTCATTGCAGGAAATGTTGGAACACCTGAGGCAGTTCGTGAATTGGAAAATGCAGGAGCAGATGCGACCAAGGTTGGAATTGGCCCAGGGAAAGTATGTATCACTAAGGTCAAGACTGGCTTCGGTACTGGTGGTTGGCAATTAGCTGCCCTACGCTGGTGTGCCAAAGCTGCGCGCAAGCCGATTATTGCAGATGGCGGTATTCGCACCCATGGTGATATTGCCAAATCCATTCGTTTTGGGGCAAGCATGGTCATGATTGGCTCACTCTTTGCTGGTCACATTGAAAGCCCAGGAAAAACGATTGAAGTAGATGGCGAACAATTCAAGGAATACTACGGTTCTGCGTCTGAATACCAAAAAGGAGCTTATAAGAACGTAGAAGGTAAGAAAATTTTGTTGCCAGCTAAAGGACACTTGAAAGATACCTTAATTGAAATGGAACAAGATTTGCAAAGCTCCATTTCTTACGCAGGTGGCAAAGATATTTCGAGCTTGAAACATGTGGATTATGTCATCGTGAAAAATTCGATTTGGAATGGCGATGCCCACTAATACTAGATAAGAATCTACTGAATAGAGCGTTCAGCAGATTCTTTTTTGAATAGGAGGAAAGATGAAGCGAAAATTTGTCATATTTGCTATGGTTTCCATACTTGGGATGGGGTTACTACTGAGTGCTTGTAGCAAGCAATCTATTCCTGCTACTAGTTCATCCAGTCATTCCTCGACCAGGAAATCAGATGCTAAAAGTAGCTCAAGAAAAGAAAATGCCAAAACAGATAAGGTAACACCCAGTCAGGAAATTGTGCAGGAAGAAGTGCTCATTCCACGGGATAAGAATCAGATTTACGGTCGTCTATTTGCGCCAGTAGGGTATCAAGACAAGCGGTTGCCTATGATTATTTTTTCACACGGCTTTAACAATACCTTGGAATTTGTCGCTTCCTATGCTGAAGAGCTTGCTCATAAGGGTTACTTGGTCTACGCTTTTGACTTTGTCGGAGGCAACACTCAAAGTAGAAGTGGAGGCAGTATGCTGGATATGTCTGTCTTTACCGAGCAATCAGATTTGCAGACGGTGTTAAATTATTGGCGTAATAAGGACTATGTGGATACGAATGCATTCATTCTTATGGGGTATAGTCAGGGAGGTGTTGTATCAACCCTTGTAGCGGGTGAAAATCCGCAGATTAAGGGGCTTGTGACCTTAAATGCCGCTTTTGTATTGTTTGATGATGCACGGGAATTATTTGAAGAGACAGCTAGCATTCCAGACATTTACAATCATAGAGGGACGAATCTTGGAAAAGTCTATTTTGAACGGCTTTTGGATTATGATATTTACCAACAAATGTCAAAAATTCAAGCAAGAGCGCTGATTATCCAAGGAAATCAAGATGATGTTGTTCCTTTACCTTATGCTGAGAGAGCAGCAGAGAGCATACCGAATGCACAATTAAAGGTGGTAGACGGAGCAAACCATATCTTTAGTGGTCAGGAAATTACAGAGGTTTTGATGTCAATTGATGACTATTTGCAAAATCTCTTACAAAACGAGATAAGTAATAAATAAGAAACACTTAAGAATTACTTAATAATTCGCTTACATCTGTTTAAGAATATTCTGCTACAATACGTGTATCAATACTAAAGGAGACCAGAAATGGCAAATAGAGAACGATATACAGTATTTTCAATTCGTAAGTTTAAAGCAGGAGTCGCTTCTGTCCTAATTGCTAGCGGATTAGTTATTTTCTTAGGACATCAGACAAGTGTTCAAGCGGATGAAATTTCAGAGTCTAAAATAGAAGAAATAAGTGCTCCTCAAGCGAATGAAGAAGCTCCAAAAATAAATGATGAGCAAGAAATTGAGCCGGTTTTAGAACAACAACGACCGAAAGAAGAGGAAGTTGGAATAAAAGCTACTGAAGGAGAAGAAAAAATCTCTGACGAGAGCCCTTTCAGAGCTCGTCCTGCTACGGATGTAACTCCTGATGTCGTGAAGAGTGAAATCAACGATACGATTAACGCTGAAACAGAATTACCTGCGGCTTACCTTGAAAAAGCAAATGCCGATGGTTCAGGACCTTTCCTTGCAGGTGTTAATAGTACTATTCCATTTGAAGCTTTTGGTGGAGACGGTATGTTGACTCGTACGCTTTTAAAAGAAGCTAAAGATGCTCCTTGGTCTGACAACGGTACAGCAAACAACCCAGCTATCTTGCCTGTTGAAAGTTTGCCACCAAAAACTTACTTCTACCAAGTAGCTCTTGACGGAGAAGCAACTGGTAAGACAGGGCAAGAATTAATTAACGCATTGAAAGATGCTGGTACGAACACTTACACTGCAACAGTCAATGTATTTGGAAATAAGAATGGACAAGCTGACGAAGACAATGTTGTGGCAACTCGCAAAGTGAAAGTGACAATCAATGGTTTGACTGCCGCAACAGATGTGAAGAAAGCAGTCGAAGAAAATATTAAAGCAGAAACCACTCTACCTGCAGCTTACCTTGAAAAAGCAAACGCTGACGGCTCAGGCCCATTCCTTGCAGGTGTCAATGGAACAATCCCATTTGAAGCTTTCGGCGGAGACGGCATGCTTACACGCTTGCTTCTTAAAGCATCTGAAAATGCTCCTTGGTCTGACAACGGTTCAGCGATGAACGCTCCTATCTTGCCACTTGATAAACTTGCAAAAGGGCAATACTTCTACCAAGTAGCCCTTGAGGGAGAAGCAGCAGGTAAGACTGGTAAAGACTTGCTTGATGCATTGAAAAAAGCTGGTACGAACACTTACACCGCAACTGTTAAGGTCTTCGGAAACAAAGACGGTAAAGCAGATGAAAGTAATGTTGTAGCAGAACGTCAAGTAAAACTCAACGTTAATGGTTTGACTGCCGCAACAGATGTGAAGAAAGCTGTTGAAGACAATATCAAAGCAGAAACCACTCTACCTGCTGCCTACCTTGAAAAAGCTAACGCTGACGGTTCTGGACCTTTCCTTGCTGGCGTTAATGGAACAATCCCATTTGAAGCCTTCGGTGGAGACGGCATGCTTACTCGCTTGCTCCTTAAAGCATCTGAAAATGCTCCTTGGTCTGACAACGGTGCAGACATGCACGCTCCTATCTTACCTCTTGATAAACTTGCAAAAGGTCAATACTTCTACCAAGTTTCTCTTAAAGAAGTTGCTGATAAGACAGGTCAAGAATTAATTACCGCATTGAAAGACGCTGGTACGCAAACTTACACTGCAATCGTTAAAGTCTTCGGAAACAAAGACGGTAAAGCTGATGAAAGCAATGTAGTCGCAACTCGTGAAGTAAAAGTGAACATCAATGGATTGACCGCTGTTGAAAGTGTGACAAAAGCTGTCGCTGAAAACATCAAAGCTGAAACAACTGTTCCTGCTGCCTACCTTGAAAAAGCTAACGCTGACGGTTCTGGACCTTTCCTTGCTGGGGTAAACGGAACAATTCCATTTGAAGCCTTCGGTGGGGACGGCATGCTTACTCGCTTATTGCTTAAGGCTTCTGAGACAGCTCCATGGTCTGACAACGGTTCAGACATGAATGCTCCTATCTTACCTCTTGATAAACTTGCAAAAGGGCAATACTTCTACCAAGTAGCTCTTGAGGGAGAAGATGTTGCTATGAAGACAGGTAAAGACTTGCTTGATGCATTGAAAAAAGCTGGTACGAACACTTACACTGCAACAGTCAATGTATTTGGAAACAAAGACGGTAAAGCTGACGAAAGCAATGTTGTAGCAACTCGCAAAGTGAAAGTGACAATCAATGGCTTGACTGCTGTTGAAGATGTGAAGAAAGCTGTCGAGGGCAACATCAAAGAAGAAACAACAGTTCCAGCAGCCTATCTTGAAAAGGCCAACGCAGACGGCACAGGTCCATTCCTTGCAGGTGTTAATGGAACAATTCCATTTGAATTCTTCGGTGGCGATGGCATGCTCACTCGCTTACTGCTTAAGGCTTCTGAGACAGCTCCTTGGTCTGATAATGGTTCAGCTAAAAACGCTCCTATCTTGCCACTTGATAAACTTGCAAAAGGGCAATACTTCTACCAAGTATCTCTTGAGGGAGAAGATGTTGCTATGAAGACTGGTAAAGACTTGCTTGATGCATTGAAAAAAGCTGGTACGAACACTTACACTGCAACAGTCAATGTATTTGGAAACAAAAACGGTAAGGCTGACGAAGACAATGTTGTGGCAACTCGCAAAGTGAAAGTGACAATCAATGGTTTAACTGCTGTTGAAAATGTGAAAGATGCTATTGAGTTGAATCTTAAGGCGAAGACAGAAGTACCAGCAGCCTATCTTGAAAAGGCCAACGCAGACGGCACAGGTCCTTTCCTTGCTGGGGTAAACGGAACAATTCCATTTGAATTCTTCGGTGGGGACGGCATGCTTACTCGCTTATTGCTTAAGGCTTCTGAGACAGCTCCATGGTCTGACAACGGTTCAGCGATGAACCCAGCTTTACAAGCACTTGAAAGTTTGACAAATGGTCAATACTTCTACCAAGTAGCCCTTGACGGACCTGCAACTGGCAAAACTGGTCAAGAATTACTTAACGCATTAAAAGCAGCTGGAACTCATACCTATACTGCAACCGTTAAGGTCTTCGGAAACAAAGACGGTAAAGCTGATGAAAGCAATGTTGTAGCAACTCGCCAAGTATTCCTATCTATATTTGGTTTTGGAGGCTCTACTCGCAAGATAGAAAAACAAACTGAACAAAATCAACTTCCAACTGCACCAGCCATGCCAAATAACATGGTGCAAAATTCTCAAACTCCTATGCAAGAGAATATGAAGGCTCAAGTAGATCAAGTTCATCCAATGACTAATATGAAACAAAATACAGCAGCAATGATGGATGACAAGATGATGAAAAAAGAGTTGCCACAGACAGGATCAGAAAGTTCAGCTACCCTTACGCTGATTGGAATGGCCTTGGCTAGCTTTGCAGGATTTGCTTTACGTAAAAAATCAGAAAACGAATGACATTCAATGATTTCTTGTCTACTTAGAAAAAATTTGCTTGTCCAATAAGAATAGGATATTGACTAAGTTTTTTTGAGAGTATGACTTGAAAGATTTGCCACAATAGTGTTATACTTGCAGAAGTATAGCACTATTTTGCATAAAGGAGGATTTGTGATGAATAAAACAATCTTATTGGTCGATGACGAGATTGAGATTACAGAAATCAATTGTCGCTATTTGTCTCAAGAAGGTTATACAGTTCATATTGCCCACAATGGAGCCGAAGCGCTAGAACTTTATAAAAAAGAATCCATTGCCTTGATTATCACGGACATCATGATGCCTATTATGGATGGCTATGACTTGATGAGTGAAGTTCAAGCTATCACGCCTGACCAGCCATTTTTGTTTATTACCGCAAAAACCTCTGATATGGATAAGATTTACTCGCTCAGCTTGGGAGCAGATGACTTTATCAGTAAACCCTTTAGTCCACGAGAATTGGTCTTGCGAGTCAATAATATCCTGCGTCGTATTCATCGTCATCAGCATCAGGAAGACCATATTCAAGTGGGTGATTTAAAAATTAACCAGATCACGCATCAAGCGTTTATCCAAAATAAGGAATTAAACTTGACCAATAAGGAATTTGATCTCCTTTGGATTTTGTTGAGCAATCCGCAACGTGTTTTTTCAAAAACAGAGCTTTATGACCGTGTCTGGCAGGAAGAATATATTGATGATACTAATACGCTTAATGTCCATATCCATGGTCTTCGGAATGCTCTTGCAAAATATGCGACCTCTGAAACGCCGACTATCAAGACGGTTTGGGGTCTAGGGTATAAATTGGAGGTATAAATGAAATTAAAATATTTTATTCTTATCGGCTATTTGACCTCCACCTTGATTATTTTCTTATCACTCATGTGGGCTGTCAATCGGATGCTGATTCCTGAAAAAGGGGAAATTTTTATTCTGTTGACAACGCTTGTTGCTAGTCTTGTTGGTGCTTTTGTCAGTCTGATGTTGATGAGTCGGGTGTTTACATCCTTAGAAAAGCTAACTAAGCATATTGAAGGAATTTCTCAAAATCATTTTGAAACCATTGATGATATTCAAAGCCCGATTGAATTTCAGGAATTTGCTCAAACCTTAAATACCATGACTTCAAAGTTAGAGGATAGCTTTCAGTCATTAGAGATCAGCGAAAAAGAAAAAAATACGATGATTGCGCAGCTCTCGCACGATATTAAAACACCGATTACCTCTATTCAGGCGACGGTTGAGGGAATGCTGGATGGTCTGATTTTAGAAAATGAACGCGATTATTATCTCAAAACCATTCGTAGGCAGACAGATCGGCTCAATAAATTGGTCGAATCTCTCAATAATGTCACTCTCAACGCTCTTGAGCGAGAAGAAGGCCCCTTACAAGCTATTTTTATCGATAAGCTACTAATTGATACCTTGTCAGAGTTTCAATTGAAGTTGGACCAAGAAGGTCGAGAGGTGGACATTCAGGTAGAACCTGCCTCTGCTAAAATAATAAGTGATTATGATAAGCTCTTGCGCATTTTAGTCAATCTCGTTAGCAATGCACTCAAATATTCTCCGAGTGGATCGCCCTTGCAAATTCATGCTGTCTTAACGGATGACCAGCTCAAAATCACCGTTGAAGACCAAGGACAAGGTATTCCTAAGGAAGAATTGCATAAGATTTTTAAACTCCTCTACCGCGTAGAATCTTCTCGCAATATGAATACAGGTGGCTATGGCTTGGGCTTGTATATTGCACAAGAATTGGCTCATCAACTCAATGGACAGATTACAGTACAAAGTGAATTGGGTCAGGGATCGGCTTTTTCGCTCACTTTACGGACGAGAGAGTAGCTTTTTCCATGGAAAGAAAGTAGGATACAAGAATCAGAAGGCTGGCAGAAATGCTTGACCTTCCTTTTTATGTTCTTTAAGTTGACATTTGTTCATTTCTTTCTTAAAATGAGGTATTATAGTGGATTTAGAAAGGAATGGGACAAGGTAAGGAGCAGCAGATAGAACTGACATTCAGCAAAGCGATTTAACGGTGTCTTAACTTTTATTTAATTCACATAGTATATGTTAGAAACTAGGAGTATTCATGTACCAAACAGCAACTTGGCGAGAAAAAATCCGCCTATTTATCCAGATTTTTGTGCCTATTTTAATTTATCAATTTGCAAACTTTTCAGCCAGTTTTATCGATACTATGATGACTGGTCAATACAGTACGGTTGATTTAGCCGGCGTTTCGATGGCAACTAGTTTGTGGAATCCTTTTTTTGCCTTATCGACGGGAATTGTTTCAGCTCTTGTTCCTATTATTGGACAGCATTTAGGCAGCGGTGCTAAGGAATCTATTCGTAAAGAGCTACACCAATTTATCTATTTAGCCCTTGGTCTTGCTCTGATTTTACTGCTTCTTGTCTTTGGAGGAGCTGTGCCTATTTTGGGAATGCTTCATCTGGAAAAGGCAGTCTTTCAAGTTGCAGAGCGCTATCTTTTTTACATTTCGATTGGGATTTTTCCTCTCTTGTTATTTAGCGTTTTTCGTTCCTTTTTTGATTCTCTTGGCTTAACAAGACTATCCATGTATTTGATGCTCTTGATTGTGCCTTTTAACTCCTTTTTCAATTATCTGTTGATTTATGGAAGATGGGGCTTACCAAGACTGGGAGGAGCAGGTACAGGATTGGGAACAGCCCTTTCTTATTGGGCGGTTCTGCTGATTGTCCTTATGGTGATGTATCGTCATCCCAAAATCAAGGAATATCAAATTTGGAAGATTAGCGCCCTTGATTGGTCCTTTATAAAAGAAGATTTGAGAATCGGCCTGCCAATTGGATTACAGATTTTTGCGGAAGTAGCGATTTTTGCTGTTGTTGGACTCTATATGTCTAAATTCTCTTCACAGGTCATTGCCTCACACCAAGCTGCTATGAACTTTGCGACCTTGCTCTATGCCTTCCCACTGAGTATTTCTTCAGCTCTACCAATTGTGATTTCTTATGAAATTGGTGCCAAGCGTTATCAAGATGTCAGAGCATATAGTCGTTTGGGCCGTTTGAGTGCATTCGGTTTTGCCTCCCTAACCTTGTCTTTCCTGTATTTCTTTAGACCAATGGTGGCAACTCTGTATGGTCATGATCCAGCCTTTATTGGGCTAACGTCTCAATTTTTGACCTATGCCCTGTTTTTCCAATTGGCTGATGCTTTTACAGCACCGATACAAGGTATTTTACGAGGCTACAAGGATACGACGATTCCCTTTATTATTGGGCTTGTCTCTTACTGGAGTATGACCTTCCCGATTGCCTTTTTACTTGATAGCCGGACATCACTAGGTCCGTTTGCTTATTGGATTGGCCTTGTTGTGGGAATTTTCATATGTGGAATCTGTCTGAATCTGCGCTTGCGTAGTATTGCCAAACGAGCAGAAAAAGATTAAGATATAGTGAATTGAATAAAGGTTAGGGCATCGTTAAGTCGCTTTGATGAACGCCAGTTCTATCTGCAGCTCCTTGTCTTGTCCTATTCCTTTCTCAATCCACTATAATATACCAATGCTTTGGAGCTTTCCAAGGCTTTTTTTGGTATAATAGAATCATATTTATTATAGAATAGTAGCTAATGCATATAACAGCAGGACAAGTATAGGTTGGTGAGATAGACTATGGAGGCAAAGTATTTCTTTATTAAAACGAAACATTCTAAAATTGTTCGTTATTGTAATGGGATAACGGAGGTTTATTCTGTGTCTGATGGTTGGGTGGAGAATGAGGCATGGTATGACCGTTTATTTTTTGGAGATTTTTCAGATTACGAGGAAGTGACCGAACGAGAAGCTAATATGTTCATTTCAGGAGTAAATGCTACATGAATGCTAGTAATCTTACAACTAAAGCTCTTAAACGTCAAACGGATAAAGTTATATTGATCATCCCAAAATGGTGACTAGTTTTATAAAAACAGATGACGAACAGGCAGTTGCTTATCTGCATGATGTTATCGAAAATACTTCATCATATTTTTGAAGTTGACTCCCATATAATAGAAACACTTAGAAATGTTGGTAGAGCAGTATTGTTAAGTATTTTTTCAAGCAAAAGAAAAAAGATTGAAGAAACTTATCCAAGATGGACTTTTTCTTCAATCCGAGACTTGCGTGGACAAGTCTAAAATTAGTCTAGCAGGTTCTACCCTTTCCGCTTCATTTCGCCGTGAGGGTAGTAGGTGCCTTCTGGCATGTCGTTGATGAAGACATGAATGGCTTCTTTTGGAGTATTGGTATTACGAGAGACGACTTCTGTCACTTCACGTGCTAAGGCAATTTTTTGTTCTTCAGTCCGTCCTTCAAATAAGTCAATTCGTACAAATGGCATAAGATTCTCCTTTTTCTTTACTAGGACTAGTATAGCATATTTATTAGTAGAGCGATAGCTGAACGGAAACGCTTTTTTCATTTTCTCTAGTACCGCATTTGCTGAATTTATGGTAGAATGGAATGAATGAGTTTGATAGATTGGAAAGAAAAAAGTGGCTCAATTTTATTTTAAATATGGCTCCATGAATTCTGGAAAGACCATTGAGATTTTGAAAGTGGCGCATAACTACGAGGAACAGGGCAAGAATGTGGTTATCATGACCTCAGCGTTGGACACACGCGCAGGTGTGGGAGTGGTTGCTAGTCGTATCGGAATGCAGCGAGAAGCAGTTGCCATTACAACGGAGATGAATGTCTATGATTACATTGCAAATTTGTCCTTAAAACCCTACTGTGTGCTCATTGATGAAGCTCAGTTTTTGACCAAGCAACATGTGTATGATTTTGCGCGTGTGGTTGATGAATTAGATGTGCCGGTCATGGCCTTCGGTCTCAAAAATGATTTTCGCAATGACTTATTTGAAGGTTCTAAGCACTTGCTCCTTTTAGCTGATAAGCTAGATGAGATTAAGACCATTTGTCAATATTGTTCCAAAAAGGCAACTATGGTCTTGCGCACAGTGAATGGTGAGCCGGTTTATGAGGGAGAGCAGATTCAAATTGGGGGCAATGAAACCTATATCCCTGTGTGTCGTAGACACTATTTTGCACCAGAAAGATAGGAGAAAAGATGAATATTTATGATCAATTACAGGCGGTAGAAGATCGCTATGACGAACTTGGAGAGTTATTAAGTGATCCAGATGTCGTCAGCGATACCAAGCGTTTTATGGAGTTGTCAAAGGAAGAAGCGGCAACCCGTGATACGGTAACAGCCTACCGTGAGTACAAAAAGGTGCTTCAAAACATCATTGATGCCGAGGAAATGATCAAGGATGCTTCTGGTGATGCGGACTTGGAAGAAATGGCCAAGGAAGAACTCAAGACAGCCAAGGCTGATAAGGAAGCATACGAGGAAAAATTAAAGATTTTGCTCCTACCTAAAGATCCAAACGACGACAAAAATATCATCTTGGAAATCCGTGGAGCAGCTGGTGGAGATGAAGCAGCCCTCTTTGCAGGAGATTTGCTAACCATGTACCAGAAATTTGCAGAAAGCCAAGGCTGGCGCTTTGAAGTCATGGAGGCTTCTTATAATGGCGTTGGTGGGATAAAAGAAGTTGTTGCTATGGTATCTGGACAATCGGTTTATTCTAAGTTGAAATATGAATCAGGCGCCCACCGTGTGCAGCGTGTACCAGTTACAGAAAGCCAAGGGCGTGTTCATACCTCAACGGCAACGGTCTTGATTATGCCAGAAATCGAAGAGGTCGAGTATGACATTGATCCAAAAGACTTGCGGATTGACATTTACCATGCCTCAGGTGCTGGTGGACAGAACGTCAACAAGGTTGCAACAGCCGTTCGGATTGTCCATTTGCCAACCAATATCAAGGTAGAAATGCAGGAAGAACGAACTCAGCAGAAAAACCGTGATAAGGCGATGAAGGTCATTCGGGCTCGTGTTGCCGACCACTTTGCCCAAATTGCCCAAGATGAGCAAGATGCAGAGCGTAAGTCAACGATTGGTACGGGAGATCGTTCAGAGCGGATTCGTACCTACAATTTCCCTCAAAACCGTGTGACGGATCACCGTATTGGTTTAACGCTTCAAAAACTCGATACGATTTTATCTGGTAAAATGGACGAGGTAATTGATGCCTTGGTGCTCTATGACCAAACGCAAAAATTAGAAGAGTTGAATAAATAATGAATTACGCGCAATTGTTTTCACATTATGAAAGCAAGTTGGATGAGATAGGAGAAGAGCCAGAAAGTCTAGCTTATACCTTTCGTGCATTGAAGCAGCTGACTCTGACAGATTTTGTTTTATTGCTGACGAAAGAAGTAACGAAAGACGATAAGAATCTGTTAGAGATGATTTTTCAGCAGCTAGCCCAGCATGTTCCAGCCCAATACATTATTGGAAAGACAAATTTTCATGGTTTGGAATTTTCAGTAGATTCAAGAGTGTTAATTCCTCGTCCTGAGACAGAAGAGCTAGTTGACCTCATTCTGACAGAAAATAATGCAACGAACCTTGCGGTACTCGACATTGGAACAGGAAGCGGTGCTATTGCAATTAGTCTTGCTAAGGTGCAGCAGAACTGGAAGGTAATAGCCTCAGACATTTCACTAGATGCTCTTGCTGTTGCTCAGGAAAATGCAAAGCAGAATCAAATCGAACTTGCCTTTGTCCAGTCCAATGTTTGGCAGGACATCAAGGGACAATATGACATCATCGTCTCCAATCCCCCCTATATCGCACGAGCAGATGTGGAAGAAGTTGGCTTAAATGTGCTTCATTCAGAGCCGCACACAGCCTTATTTGCAGAAGAAGACGGGCTTGCTATTTATCGACAGATTGCAGAAAGAGCAGCAGAATTTCTGACGGAAAAAGGGAAAATTTACCTAGAAATCGGGTATAAACAGGGACAACAAGTAAAAGACCTTTTCCAAACTGCCTTTCCAGAAAAACGCGTCCGCGTTCTCAAAGACCAATTTGGACAAGATAGGATGGTGGTGGTGGATCATGGATAAGATTGCACAAATTTTAGAAACTGGTGGAGCAGTCGTACTCCCTACGGAAACAGTCTATGGCTTGTTTGGTCGAGCCTTAGATAAAGAAGCTGTCCAGCGTGTCTATGATCTCAAAAAACGCCCGCTAGATAAGGCGATGAACTTAAATGTTGCCTCTTTAGAAGAGGTTCTAGCCTTTTCCAAAAATCAACCAGCATTTTTACCGAAGCTCGTTGACCGTTTTTTACCTGGGCCCTTGACCATTATTTTACAGGCAAATGACCAAGTTCCTCACTGGGTTAATTCTGGAATGAAGACAGTTGGTTTTCGGATTCCTAGCCACCCTGTGACACTTGATTTGATTACATCATTTGGACCTCTGATTGGACCGTCCGCGAATCTTTCTGGCAAGACCAGTGGTGTCTTGTTTGATCAGATTATAGAGGACTTCCATGGAGAGGTTATTGGGGTAAAAGATGATGGTTTCTTAACAGGACAAGATTCCACCATTTTGGACTTGTCAGGGGAGGAAGCCCAGATTTTACGCCAAGGCGCTATCACTCGCGAGGACCTTCTCGCTCAGCTACCAGAACTCACATTTAAAGGAGAAAACGCATGATTTTTGATAAAGAAGATTACAAGGCATTTGATAAAGAACTATGGGATGCTATTTCTGCAGAAGAACAGCGCCAGCAACACAATATTGAATTGATTGCTTCAGAAAATGTTGTTTCAAAAGCAGTCATGGCAGCTCAAGGTTCTATTTTGACCAATAAATATGCAGAAGGCTATCCTAGTCGCCGTTATTATGGTGGAACGGAGTGCGTAGATATCGTGGAAAGTCTTGCGATTGAGCGTGCTAAGGAAATCTTTGGGGCAAAATTTGCCAATGTCCAGCCTCATTCTGGTAGCCAAGCCAATTGTGCAGCCTATATGGCCTTGATTGAACCAGGCGATACGGTCATGGGAATGGACTTGGCAGCAGGCGGTCACTTGACCCATGGAGCAGCCGTTAGTTTTTCTGGACAAACTTACAACTTTGTCGCCTACAATGTCGATAAGGAAACAGGCTTGCTTGACTACGATGCTCTTTTAGCCCAAGCAAAAGAAGTACAACCAAAACTCATTGTTGCAGGTGCTTCTGCCTATGCTCGTATCATTGATTTTGCAAAATTCCGTGAAATCGCAGATAGCGTTGGTGCAAAACTTATGGTTGATATGGCACATATCGCTGGACTTGTCGCAGCTGGTTTACATCCAAATCCAGTCCCTTATGCTCATATCACGACAACAACGACTCACAAAACCCTCCGTGGACCTCGTGGTGGCTTGATTTTGACCAATGATGAAGAATTAGCTAAAAAAATCAATTCAGCGATTTTCCCTGGTATCCAAGGTGGACCACTGGAACACGTGATTGCTGCCAAAGCAGTTGCCTTCAAGGAAGTTTTAGATCCAGCCTTTAAGGAGTATGCTCAAAATGTCATTGCAAATAGCAAGGCTATGGCAGATGTTTTCCTAGCGCATGACAAATTCCAAGTCATCACAGGTGGAACAGATAATCACCTCTTCCTTGTTGATGTGACCAAGGTCGTTGAAAATGGAAAAGTAGCCCAAAATCTCTTGGACGAAGTCCATATTACCTTAAATAAAAACTCCATTCCATTTGAAACCTTGTCACCATTTAAGACAAGTGGTATTCGAATTGGTTCTGCAGCGATTACTGCTCGTGGATTCGGTATTGACGAAGCGCGCAAGGTGGCTGAATTGACCATTAAGGCCTTGGAAAATGCAGACAATGAAGCAGTTCTTGAAGAAGTACGCCAAGAAGTACGGGCCTTGACAGATGCCTTTCCGCTTTATGAGGCTTAACCTTCATGGACATCTATATTAAAGAAGCCGTTATTCACCAGTTTAGTCCAGAAGATACTGAACTAATTCTAGCAGATAAGGTCTTAACGATTACTCCAAAGATTGAGGAATATCTCCGAAAGAAGATTGAACGTTCCTATTCCGATGAAGCAAAGACTGGTCAATTGGGGGCTGAAAGCCCCTTTCTTGACTATCTGTCAGATGATTTGCTAGCGAGTTCTGTCTCGATTGCCAATCTGTGGAAAGAAGAATTTTCCGTCTCAGAAAATCTCAAAACCAACGACTTGGTTTTTGTCCGCTTTGAGAAAAACGGAGTGGAACATTTTGCCTTTTTACGTATCTCACTTCGAGAAAATTTAGTCCATGTAGGGGCAGAAAGCGATAGTCCCCTTAAACTCACTCAGAATAATCTGCCTAGTGCAGGTTCTGCTCCCGATGAAGCTCTGATTCTCAACTTGCAAAACTATAAATACCATCTGATTGAAAAACGGATTAAGTACAATGGAACCTTCTTAAATTATTTTTCAGATAATGTCCTACAAGACAATCCAGTTATCTCAGCCAAGAAATCAATCAAGGCAGTTGAGCAAACAGCTCAAAAAATTGCAGAGAATTTCAACCAAGCTGATTTCCAATTCCAATCCAAAATCAAGTCAGCTATTTTCAATCATCTGGAAGAAGACAATGCCCTATCACCAGAGAAATTGGCCAATCAACTTTTTGATGATAACTTAACTGCCCGCCTGACATTTGTGGACGAGCTCAAAGATATCATTCCAGAAAGAGTGAGCTTTGAGGAAATTGATAGTAGTCGACAATTGAAAAAATTTGAAAATCAGAAATTATCCCTCTCAAATGGGATTGAACTGATTGTTCCAACCACTATTTATGAGGATGCTGAGTCTGTTGAATTTATTCAGAATGATAACGGAACTTACTCTATCCTCATCAAGAATATAGAAGATATTAAGAGCAAATAACATGAGAAAACTAACAAGAACGATTGCCCTCATCGTCCTTGTTTTTCTAGCTTACCAATTCTACAAAGTGCACCAAGCTGTCAAACAGGTCATGACCTATCAACCTATGGTGCAGGAAATCTTGGCCGAAAATGATACCAAGGCTAATGAAGAATTAGTGCTAGCAATGATTTACACGGAAACGAAGGGGCAGCAAGCTGATGTCATGCAATCAAGCGAATCAGCTTCAGGATATGCAGATACCATTACAGATAGCAAGGAAAGTATCCGCCAGGGTGTCGAGTACCTTACTCAAAATCTAACCTTTGCAGAAGAAGCCAAGGTCGATGTTTGGACAGCTGTTCAAGCCTATAATTATGGACCAGCTTATATTGATTACATTGCCCAAAACGGTGGGAAAAATACGATTGAGCTAGCAACGACCTATTCAAGAGAAGTGGTTGCCCCTAGTCTTGGGAATACCACCGCCGCAACCTATACCTATTATCACCCCATGGCTCTGTTAAACGGTGGCAAACTCTATGTGAATGGTGGCAATATCTATTATTCCAGACAGGTACGATTCAATGTTTATCTGATTCGGTTGATGAGTGCGATATAAGAAGTTCATACAGATGCTTTCTAAGATAGGGAGCATCTTTTTTTGATTGTAACATAAATAAAAAATAGTTCTCAAATTACTATAAAAAATGAGAAAATTGATATATAATAAAGATAATCAGTAATAAAATTTTTGGCTGGAGGTCATAAAGGACATGGAGGCAAAGATTGTTCTAGAAGCTATAGGAAAATGTGAATTACCTATCAATTATAACTATCTTGTACAATCGATGATTTATGCACTGTTAAGGAAAAATTCGGATTTTTCCAGATTTGTACATGATCAGGGGTTTTCAAAAGGTTTAACAAGAATTTATAAGTTATTTACTTTTTCTCAGTTAATAGGCCAGTATCAGATTGTTCAGGATAAAATAGTATTTTTACATACTATAGTGCTACAGATTAGAAGTATTGATCAAGCCTTGATATTGCAAATTGTAAATAGTCTGCTTGAAGATAAGGAAGTAGAGCTAGCAGGACAAAGACTAGTCGTTAGGGATGTACAGGTTAGTTTGGTCGCATTGGAAGAGTCTGACTACCAGATTAGAATGCTTTCCCCTGTGATCGCTCGTTCGACAGATAAGGAAAGTGGCATGACAACCTTTTATCGACCTGATGAAAAAGAGTTCAGTAGTCGCTTGATACGCAATTTTCAAAATAAATACAAAGCCTATTATGGAGTAGAGTCTGATTCATCATTTTCAATTCAACCCTTGCACTCAAACTCCTTTAGGAAAGTTGTGACAAAATATAAAAATTTTATCATGACTGCTTGGAGTGGAGACTATTTGATTTCTGGAAAGCCTGAGGTACTTGATTTTCTATATCAAGTTGGTTTAGGCGAAAAAAACTCAATGGGTTTTGGCATGTTTCGCATTATAAAAAAGGAGAAATAAGATGGCGGTACAATTCAAAGGAGCTAAGCTGTTGGTCTCATTAGAACACCAGTCTCCAATGCTTCATTTTCAACATAACCATGCAGGATGTACGCTCCGAGCTAGTGAGGTAAAACCAAAATTTGACCGATACTTGCTCTCAAAAGTAGGAAGCTCAGCTTCATTAGATTGTTATCTAACAGAGAATGCTTTAAATTATAAGATGCAGTTTGAAGACAGTAAGAGTTGTGAATTGGAGAGTCAAATGAAACGCATTCCAATGTATTACGCAAAGAGTGCAAACTGGATAATTACTAATCCTCAATTAACGATTACCTGTTTTATTCCTGAATTACAAAGGTTGATTGAAGCACATCTAGAAAGTTTTTTTGTAGTGACTAATTTCGGGACAGTACAAGGAAAAGGCTACGGCAGTTTTCTGGTGAAAAATCCAGACATGACCAGAGAAAAGATATGTAGCATTTTAAAGACGGAATTTAGCTTGGACTGTTTGTATGAAATGGACTGTAGGGGACAGAGACCAGAAAACATACTAGACTATATTCAGCAATTTTATACGGTAACAAAGAGTGGGATTAACTCTGGCAAATACTATCAACGAAGCTCTCTTTTTTGCTATATGCATGATCAGGGAATTGATAATGAAAAAGCAGAAGTAAAGCAGAAAAAGCTTGTTAGTAGCTTTGGAAGCTATCGTTCATCCCAATATAGCATTAATACGAATCCTAGATATGTACGAGCTGTCTTAGGAGTAGGAAGTAGTATGACATTTAGAGATCGAGAAAAGTCTCGGAAACCTGAAACAGTTAGAGTGAATCATAGACCTAAAGGGTTTAGCATTCAACGTTTTCCGTCTCCTCTCTTTTTCAAAATCATACATGATAGAGTGTATATCATTCCTAAAGAGATAGACAAAAGAATCTACGACCAAACATTTGAATTTAAAGTGGGGTATAAAAAAACAATCCGCCTCCAGACTCCTTCTCAGTTTGATTTGCAGAAATTTTTAGATTATGCTATTAAGAGATACAATCGTAGTGTCACGCAGCAAGAATTATTTCCTGATGCACCTGTAATCAAAACGTTAGTTTTCAAGAATAAGAGGAAGTAGAAATGAAATATGTTGGAATTACAATAGGACCTATTTTTAAGACGATTCGCAAAGCTATTTCACCAGTAGGATTGTGGTACGCAAGCACTTTTTTCTCAGAAGTCACAAGGCAGTTCTGTGAGAGTCTGATAGAAGAGTATGGAGATGAGGCTGAAATTTTTTCTCCCTACTTTGAAACAAACGAATTACAGAGAAATGGAATCGGGACATTCCATGATCGGATTCTCTTTTCTATTTCAGATACCACAAAAGACCAATTAGAGTCTCTCATTTCGCAAACAAAGAAGAAGATGGAAAAATATATTAGTGTGAGTTCGGAAGAAAAAAGAATATTTTTGGAACATTACTTGCATTTGGACTATGTGATCTTTGATGAAGAGACCTTACTTGGTAAAAGCCTAGTAGAGGAGCTAAACTGGGCGCTTGATGCCATTGAGCTGATGAGGGCGTCAAAGAATAGCGTGAATACAAATCTTTTTGATACCATTTTTATCGGTCGGAAAAATGACCGAAATTACTATCTTCGTGATAATCCACTTCTGCCTAGCCAAGATAATTTTTTGCAAAAAGAAGGACGGTTTATTGCAATTGAGGATATCGCAAGAGATACGACAGAGACAGAACACTTTCCGTATTTCGCAGTTATTAGTTCGGATGGAGATCGCATGGGAGCTTTCTTAGCTAGCATGTGTCAGGATCAGGAAGGAAACTATTTACCGTTAGCAGAGCAGGTGAAGAAAATCCGTAACTTTTCAAAACTGTGTCAAGAATATACAAGTAAAGCTGCTACTGATATCAATCAGCATGGAGGAATGACTATCTATGCTGGGGGTGATGATTTACTATTTTTAGCCCCAGTAGCGATGATTCCTACTTTCAGTAATGAATTACACAGTGCATTTAAGAAAATCTTTCAACTAGAGCAGATGGATAAGTCGCAGTCCGACATATCCCTTGGCGTTGCTATTCGATATGAAAAATTCCCCCTATACGAAACGCTTGCAGAAGCACAGCAGCAATTACAGAAGGCAAAGCAAGCTGGTGGGGGACAAGTAGCTCTCTCCATTAGTAAGCATAGTGGACAATCACTTTCCATATCTTTCAATCATCTGATATTTCAAAAACTATTTGAAATGATGGAGGAATTAGGAACAAAAGAAGAACAACTTCAATCTCTTCTATATAGCATTGAAAGTCAGGCTGTTCTATTTGAATTGCTCTTTGGTCAGGCCCAATTAAATCAACTGTCTTTAGCAGAGTTTCAGGAAAAATTTGCTAATCAATTTGCACACATTCATCAAGCATCATTTGAGCAGTATGTAGAGATACTTGCTGAACTTGCTTATATATTTTATATTGAAGACGGAGGAAGGTATAGAATACAGCTAAAAGAGCAAGAAAATTGCGTCCAGCATTTTTCAACTATTTTACGTACTATAAAATTCTTTAAGGGAGGAGAACGTGAGTCGTGAGAACATATTTGGTCATGTTTAAGCCGTTAGAAGCCTTCTCGTTCGGAACAGAGAGACAGTTCCGGTTTGAAGGGCGGAATCAGTCTTCTGAGGAAGACTATAATCCTTATTTTATTCGCAGTAACTTTTATCCAGAACAAACAACCATATTTGGAGCTCTTCGATACCTATTATTAAAACAAAATGATTTAATCAAACAAGGGTTCAATTATAGTAAAGAAGAGCGACAAAAAATGGCGGAAGTGGTAGGAGAGACCAGTTTTCGATTGCAAGGAAGCCCCCAGTCTTTTGGTTGGCTTCACGGGATTTCACCGATTTTTATCTTAAAAAATGGGAAAGAGATTATTATTCCCAATCCTTTTAACAACAAAGAGCCACAAGCAAGCTTTTCGCCAATGTCTTTAGACAGAACAGTGCAGACGAGTCATGGGCTGTTAGAGCTTCCTATGAGGGAAGACTACAAAGCCAAAGAAGGATATGGAAATGGTTTTTATAATATCACATCATCTTGTAAAGAGGAACAGATTTTTAAAACAGATATTTTGACAGGAAACCGTAAAGCGAGGACAGAGGACGCTCTTTTTAAAAGAGAAGTTCATTATATGAACCCTGACTATAGTTTTGCTGTCTATGTGACCTTACAACATGGAGAGTTGAAAAATGATTACGTCACATTGGGGCAGAAATCCTCACTATTTCAGGTATTTGTTCAAGAAAAAGAGGATTCATTACAAACATCTGTTGCTCAGCATTTTTCAAAACATACTCCAAAAGGACTTGTTTGGAATTATGCCTTATCGGATATTTATGTGACGAATCAGCTACAGTATAATCGTTTTGCTATCATTGAAGAGAAAATGGTTCGACAACTCTTGACCAATTGGGAGGCTAAGAATCACCTAAAAGGCATCAATCGGCATAATAGAGACATTCTACTATATAAGGCAGGAAGTGTCTTTTATGGAGAAGTGGGACAAAAGGGTCCTCACTCGACCGATATAGCCGGTTATAATACAATTATCAAAATCAAAGGAGAAAAAGCAGTATGAAAGCAAAAGCATATATCTTAGAATGTCTGACAAATTTACATGTTGGAAATGGCGAAGTAAATTTTAATGTGATTGACAACGAAATTGAAAGAGATGCCGTCACAAATTTTCCAACTATTAACTCTTCAGGTGTAAAAGGAGCCTTACGAGAGTTTTTTGAACATAAAAAAATAGATAAAGACGTAATCGATACAATTTTTGGTAGCAGTGATCGAGAAACGAGCCAAGGACAGCTGAAGTTTTTGAGTGCTAACTTGTTAGCTCAGCCTTTGCCAGAAACAGCAGGAGATAAGCCATACAAACTAGCAGTGCCTCAAGAAGCGGCCACTCAATTTCAAGTGCTAACAGAAACCTTTCTTTGTACAAGTTCCTTATTTAAGGATATTGAGAAAAATTATAATCTGCAAATCGTTTCAAATGATGAGTACGAAGCACACGATCTACCAGTACTGGCTCGAAATTGTTTAAATAATGGTAAGAGTGAAAATTTATGGTATGAGGAAGTCGTTCCGCATAAAACGATTTTCTACCTCATTGTCGTTTCCCAGTATGACAATCTAGAATTACTGAATCAGTTTGATCAAGTAGTGGCTAATCAGGTAGTTCAATTTGGAGCCAATGCTTCTATTGGATATGGGTTGTGTAAAATGACAGGCTTGTAAGAGAGGAGTTAGTGATGAATAAACGGACTGTAAATCAAATGCTTCCGCTGGCTTACCAAGTATTAAAAGAAGAATTTCCCAGTGAACATATTCCAAAAGAATTTAGAGGCTATATTTCTACTTTTGGAGCTGCGATTACTATGGGAAGTTTAGCGGCAGCTGTAGCCTTTTACTCTTCTGAAGAAAATGGTGCACAGCAAGATCGCCATAAATTACCAATGATTTTATTAAATGTCTTAAAAAGATATGATACTAACGTTACGGAAGGTAACTTATTTGAGTATGTGGTTAACTCAAATGAACGGTTGGGGAAAGAGAATGTATTACATGCAGCTATAGCTGTTAAGTTGGCGATGAATTTATTTTATCAAGATTCACCAACTAAGTGAGGTGGCTTATGAATATGAAATTCCACAATGATAAAATGCATAGAAAGAATCATTCTTCTTCCCAAAACAGGCAAAGCGAATCAGATTTTTCTTTTACATCTCCCAATATGCACTATATCTACTATAGAGAATATTTTAGTGGCTTGACACAAGGAGGCATTCAAGCAAAAGAGAAGAAGAAAGCAACATTTGAAGTGGGAGGAGGATTTAGGAAGAGAAACGAAGCACTTTATCGTTTTCGCTTTCCCTTAGCATCCAGTCCCTTAAAAGAGTGGCAGGCAATTGCGACCTATCGTTCTATTACCTTAGAAACGATGTATCCTGGATTGTTGATTGGAACTGGAAATCCTCATGATTTGAATGGAAATGATGTGTTAAAGGCAGGCTTTTCTTTTGACTATGTCACAGGTTTGCCCTACATTCCAGGCTCTAGCTTAAAAGGCTATCTAAGAAGTATATTTCCTAAGCATACACAAGAAATCTTAAAGACAGCCTATATTCAAGAAATTCTTCCACATTTGGACTGTCAAGATGTTCAGGAGTTGATTCCTGCTATTTTTGAGAATCAGGATGTGTTCTTAGGAGCCTTTCCTACTGCTGACAATAAAGGCAATAAAGAACAATTACTAGCACAGGAATACATTACTCCGCACTCAGATAAGATAAAAAATCCAGTTCCCCTTTCATTTTTAAAAGTAAAGCCTGGCATTCAATTTGAATTTGGCTTTCTGTTACAAGATAGTGTATTGCCAAGCGGAAAAAAAGTCACTATTGAAGAGAAATTGCGCTTATTTAAAACAATCTTGACAGATATTGGAATTGGAGCCAAAACAAATACAGGCTTTAGTCAGTTTAAGGAATAAAGGTAGCACAAATGAAACAATTTCAACTATGGTTGGATGAAAGTGGTTGTTTTGATGAAACGTCAGACAGTAGGGACTTATATTCCTTTGTTGGTGGCGTATTAGTTGAAACGGAAAAAAGCAGTCAAATTGATTTAAAAACATTTCTTTCCTCCAAAGAATACAATCATGCGATGACTTTGGATATGAAGGCAAAAAAAGAATATGTCATCCCGAAATTACTTGACTTTAAAAAATATACGGATGCCCGTTATATCTTTTTTGAAAATATTGAATACTATGGAAATGGCGATAACCGCTTGCTCTATCTACAGGTACTGTCAGAAGGCTTGTTGCAATTAACACAATTACTAGAAGCAAAATATGGTCCAATAAAACTGGCTATTATCATTGCTAGCCGCCTTGCTCAAAAAGGAGACGAAAAACTAGTTCATATTACAGAAGAAGAGTATGTGAGATGTTTTCGAAAGCTCTTGCATGACAAGCAAGAGAGAAATGAATTTACAGTACACGAGTCCACTCAAGTACAGTTTCATTTAGAACGGGCTACGAAATCTTTGCCTTTAATCTTGGCAGACTTTGCTTCTAATACGAGACGGATGTACTATCGAAAGAAATTTAAAGATAGGGACAGTAAAGCCAGTCTAAGTATTTTATTTGAAGACGCCTATACATTTTCCATGTCAGAGCTATCTTCTGACACAAAAATTCGTATTCTTCTTGGACAAAATGATTTGTCAGAAGCCATTATGGAAGTTTTTACTTCTCAAAATATGACTGGATTGCAGCAGAAAGAGTATCTAAAACTTATTTTAGAACGAATGTCACATTTGAGTTATCGACTGATAAAATCACAAATACGCCAGTTAACAGCTGAGATTTTAGCTTATAGCGCTAGACAAGACAATTATGACGAAGCTAGTTCTCTTTTGAAACAGATAGAAACACAGCTGATTCCTTTATTGAAGGTTCAAAAGTACCCCTATGAAGTCTTAGAATATGAGATTCTTTTACAACTCAGTGATATGTATCTCCGCTCAGGGCAGCTAGTAGAAGTTGTTACAGTATTGACTCAGTTAAAAGAAGTTGTCCAATTGTCAGAGAACAGTTTGGAAAATATCTTTCTTTTTTATCGAATGAGGGAAAAATTAGCAGTATTTTATATTGACAGCTATCAATTTTCAACTGCTATTCAGCTGATGTCAGAGATGAGGGAAAGTTTTGAGGGATTGATGACGAACTTGCTAACCTATCCCATGATTCAAACTAATTTTTCTACATTAAAATCAGAATACTATGGCGATGTGCTCTGTATGGAGATTTATGCGAGGTTGTTTCGAAACCAGTTACTTTTTGAGGAAATTGATTTCTTGAGAGAGTTATCAGATACTGCTTTACAGCAATATCCACTATTTCATGGAGAGTTGGAGCGACATTTGCAGTACCGTAGCCGAATCGAGCAAAAAGAAGGAAACATACCGGAGGCTATCTATTGGCTGATGCGTGCTATTGATGAAACCTATTGTTTTAGTGAAACGATAAATCAAAAAGAATTAAAGCGATTTTGGGATACTATCTACACACAGGAGACTGCTATTAGCCAATTGTTTTATCTGATGTACTATAGCTTAATTCTTGCGCAAGCTATGATAGAAAAATCTGATTGGGCAGATTGTTTATATAGTAGTTTAGCTGAGCATCCTATCTTTCAATTGATTCAAAAAGAAAAGAAAAATACGGACATTCATTTACTTCAAGCTTCATCACTTTACTATCATCCCTTAGATATTATTTATTGGAATTTGGCAGAATATCATCGGGCAAAAGGACAAGTCAAAGAGAGTTTTAGCTATTATGATCAGGCTATTATGATTTGTAGCCGTAAGAAGGGAACTCTAACTCTGCAGTTGCGTTTAGTAGCGATTTTAGCAGCGCGTGCTAGCTTAGAAATCTATGAGAAGCAAACAGCACCTTCTTTGAAACGCGCGATTCAATGTGTCCAATCCTTAGAAGATAAATTAGCTCGACAATCGATATTCAGTAAGGAAATTTCCTTTGACGAGACAATGATTGTTTTAAAAGGCTGGCGGGAACAGCTAGAAGCATGTAAAGACCATACAGATACTTCCTCAGAAGTCTTATGGGCCTTTTCACAGGAGTGGAGATATTAGGGGCATGGAACTTCGTTTTATCATAGATGCAGAAACTGACGGCCTATATGGCCCTTTACTGACAGTAGCTATCCTCGTAACAGATCAGAGTGGACAAGAGATTGCTTCATTTTATGGTGGACTTCCGAGCAACATAGCTTCTATCAAAGATGTCTGGGTGCTAGAGAATGTATTACCAGTTATTGGCGACTATCAGCCATTTGAAACAGAAGAAGCATTGTTTGAGGAGGTTTGGACATGGTGGGATACTTATAGACAACGAGCAATCTGTTTTGCTGATGTGCTCTTTCCTGTCGAATCCAATCTATTTCACAAAATGGTTGAATATGATAGAAAGAAACGGACTTTTCAAGGCCCCTATCCCTTTATTGATATTAGTAGCCTCTTATATGCAAAAGGTATTCCACCACAAGTCAATCGCTTAGAATTGTGTCCCGAATTTGTAGGCAATCTGCACAATGCACGAGACGATGTTCGCTTATCTGCGGTATTACTAAATAGGTTGTTAAATGGAGAAGAAGATGTTTTGTCTAGAAGAACTGCTTTCAAACAAAAATCAAAAAGAAGCGCTCCGCTATATAGAGACTAAAAAGGATAGTCTTGGAAGTGATGGACTTCTCTTGAGTGAATTAAAAGAATTTTGGTCTCTTAATTCATCAGCAATTCTCTCTCAAATTAAGAACGGTAGCTATGTTCCAACGATAGTCAAACAATGTCAATTACTGAAGACTTCTGGAGGTTATCGCACTATTTCCTTGTTTGGCAATTTAGATCGATTTTTATTGCGAATGTTGGCGCAAAAACTTGAACGGTATATGAATCCGTTATTTTTAGCGAATAGCTTTGCTTTTCAAGCAGAAAAAGGTGTCTTAGCAGCCATCCAGCAAGCAAAAAATTATCTCATACAAGGAAATTCGATTGTCATTGAAATAGATTTATACCATTACTTTGACACAATTCCCTTAGATAGATTGAATCAGCAGTTAGAAGCTTATTTTTCGGATCAGAGGGTGAGAGAATTTATTCAAGCCTATCTTTTTTGCAGTATAGAGTCTGAGGGCAGAGTATTTACGCAATTTAAGGGATTAATTCAAGGAAGTGCCATTAGTCCGATATTGAGTAATCTGTATCTTCATCCTGTAGACTGCTATTTAGAATCCAGAGGATTTAATTGGCTTCGTTATGCAGATAATCTTTATATTTATGTTGCAAGTAAGGAAGAAGCTCTCCCAATTTATCAAGAAATAAGACAATTATTAGTCGATGAATTTCAACTTGTCATTAATGAGAAGAAAAGTGGCATTTTTTCTGCTTTTAATAGACGCGTGTTAGGATATGAGTTTTATTTGAAAAATAACATAGTCGAATGTCAGAAACATCATTATACACGTTTTATTTACTCATCAAGATGGCATCCCAGTCAACTACAGTTTGCAAACCGGCAATATTATATTATTGAAAATGGTATTCTCAATAAAAAAGATTATTCTTTATTGTTCGAAAATGAAGAACATAAACATCATCTGCCAATTGAGGTCGTCGAGCAGATTAATATTTACTCAGAAGTAGTTATTAGTCCGCAAACCCTACATTTGTTGTATGACAAAAAAATTCCGCTCGTTTTACATAATCAATTTGGAGATATTCAATCTTATTTTATTCCTGAGTCCATGAGGAGTAGTGCTCCTATTTTACTTGCGCAGAGTCAATTGTATCTGTCGGAGGAGAAGAGAGTGACTGTGGCTAAACAGTTTGAATTAGCACACTTGCACAATATGCGTGCAAATTGTCGTTACTATTTAAAAAAGTTTCGGTCAAATGGGATACTCAGGAATCTGGAACAAGAATTAACGAATGGAATGAATGCTGTTCGTACGACAAAGTCGGTCGATGATTTGATGTTATTGGAAGCGCGAGCCAAGCAGCAATACTATCAATTGTATAATGAGGTACTCAATCAGGAACAATTTTGTTTTACAAAGCGAACAAAACGTCCTCCACGAGATGCTTTAAATGCTCTAATTAGTTTTTGTAATACTGTTTTGTACAGCCAAGTTCTGCGCTTAATTTGGAAATCTCGTTTAGATCCTAAAATAGCTGTCCTTCACGCTTCGAACAATCGGCCTTATTCGCTTCATCTAGATTTTGCTGATTATTTCAAGCCTATTATTGTTGATAGGGTCATATTGTCTCTGATTAATAGGCATCAAATCCACATGCCACAACACTTTGAATATAAGGAAGATGGGGCGGTGTGGCTTAATTCAGCTGGTAAAAGAATCGTTTTGGAAGCTTTGGAGAGCAAATTCCATACTCGGCTCGTTCTGAAGCATACCACCTATACCTATCATCAGTTAATACAACGTGATGTTCAACTGTTTAAAAAATTTATTTTAGGTGATAGGGATGTAAAGCGCTTTACACCATTTAAATACTACTAAAAGTCGGTCGAAGATTTTATAAATTGTATTGCAATTTATAAAACAGCAGTAGCAAGCTTTTTGCCTGCCGACCATTAAGCGATTGACCGACTTTTAATACGAAATACTTGAATAGTTTGCATATTTGTACTATAATTAAAGTGTTGACTGCCCTACTTGCAGTTGTATTACCTTACCTATAAGGAATTGAGACTTACTGTTTTCATGATATTCATGAGGTTTCCTTCTTTCCTGTATTACCTTACCTATAAGGAATTGAGACGAAATCAAAATCAGAAAAATCAACTGTTTTTTCAAAATGTATTACCTTACCTATAAGGAATTGAGACTGAATAGGAAGTTCATTTGTGACTTCAACTGGAGCAGGTGTGGTATTACCTTACCTATAAGGAATTGAGACTTAATACGTTTGAACGTTTTGTTCATGATAGGTTTCCTTCTTTCCTGTATTACCTTACCTATAAGGAATTGAGACTGTTTCAAGTGTTACTGTGTATGACATAATTTATTTCCTCTTTGTATTACCTTACCTATAAGGAATTGAGACGCATGAGCGCTGTAATATTCATAATATTTCCTCCTTATGTATTACCTTACCTATAAGGAATTGAGACAAACGGCCTTTAGTGATTTGAACATGATGTTTCCTTCTTTCCTGTATTACCTTACCTATAAGGAATTGAGACTCAAATCCGAAAAGAGATTTTAAAGTAAATGTAAATGTGTATTACCTTACCTATAAGGAATTGAGACGTATTCACTAATGTGTCCACCTGGTGAACATACGATTCGTATTACCTTACCTATAAGGAATTGAGACTTGCTCCTTAGCCACGTTAACTAACGATTGGATTTGGCGTTCGATGTCTGTGTGTATTACCTTACCTATAAGGAATTGAGACAGTCTGTCTTGGTTTTTGATTTTATCTAACGCTTCAACGTATTACCTTACCTACAAGGAATTGAGACGCTTTAAAAATTCGTTTTTGAAATACTCAATAAACTGGTATTACCTTACCTATAAGGAATTGAGACAATTTAGTTTCCGTTTTCTTTCGTTTCATGAAAAATACCTCTTTTTGTATTACCTTACCTATAAGGAATTGAGACCAAGTTCCACTAGAACTTTATCTTCGTTAGATTGAATAATTGGGTATTACCTTACCTATAAGGAATTGAGACCAGCAATAAGAACTTGATTTGCAAACATAATTATTTCCTCTTTGTATTACCTTACCTATAAGGAAAAAAGTTACTTATCTTGTCTTAGCAGTGTGTAACTGGTGCATTTCATTCTTGACATCATAAAAAATCAGAGGAGGAACTTGAATCCGACCTCTGATTGTCTATTTCTAGAAAGGAGTTACCACTTGTGGTAAAATCAGCCTATAGCTACCATGTTTTTATTCTTCCTTTTCTATTGAAAGGCATAAACAAGGGAGCAATAACAACAAAACTCACTCGCCAGAATTGGGAGCGAATACAAGTCATGGGAGAGTTGCCCTATTTAAGAGAGGATGAAACCATCCACTATGCGCATCATTTCTATTTCAATAAGGAAGCAAAAGAATTGATTCACAGCCCAGTTGTTGAGGGCAAGGAGACAGATGAATTTTCCTATCTCGTTGAAAATTATATTTATAAACCCACTTCTGAAAAGGAATATTATTATCGGATTTCTTATTTTGCTTCAGATGCTGTAGCAACTAGCTCACTTCACTTTTTTGACTTGAAAGTTGACTATATTTTATTGCGCTATTTACCCGACTTGGATATGGCGTATTTGGTCTTTTCTCTAGAAAATCATACCTACACATCCTTAAAAGAAGTAGGCTATATCAATCAGTACGGTCGCAGAATCTTTACTCCTTTTTTAAATGAAAATGTCACCTATTCGGAAGCACCCAATAATCTTCAATTACTGGAGAAAAATCAATTGTCCCATGCTCCTGAAGAATCAGACTATTTAAAGACCTATAACATTATGGACGCTCCCAGAGAATTGCTCATGGACTTTTTCCAACTGTCAAAGGAAGCTATTTTCCCACAGTGCCCTCAAGATATGTCTATCTACCTTGACACAATTATTGATGACCGAATGTTTGTCCATAGTCTGATTGGGAATCAACAATTAGAGTCCCTGATTCAGGCAGCTTCTGAAGTAGAGAATCTCTCAACTCAACAAATGCAAGATCTTTACAGTCTGGCCTTTGTTGATAAAGATGCAGCGACTTGTCGAAGTAAAAGTATGTTGCAAAGCATTTTGGAACAAACAGTCTATCCAAGATGGGCAGAATATAAGAGTTTGTATCTAGTTACCCAGCATTCTTTTATCTATTTATCAGATGGACAGCAACCACTATTTCTAACTCAGTATTTTCTTTCTGAATACCTTGACATGGTTCTGATAGTGCTTAGTCAAAGAACGGGAATATTGAAGTATTCACACGATGCTGGAAACAATGTCCGTAGTAGTGTGGGATCTATTTTAAAACTACAAGAAAACTATATTATTTTTAAAAATCAATTCTTACTGCCTGAAATTAGTGCGCAAGAGCAGGCAATTGATTTGTATCATCTTCTTCAAAATGCTCTCTATATTGAAAAGTACAGTGATCTATTGGACAGTCAACTTTCCTCGTTACATGATATTAGTCAGACTAAAGAAGCAATTCGACAAAAGAAAAATGATGATGACTTAAATTACATAGTGCTATTCTTGACCGGTGTAAGCCTCTTACCTATTTTACCGTTAGAACATGTTCTCTGGAAACAAGTATCTTTTTTAGGAGATATTAAGCTCATTCATCTTTTTTCAATAATTACGATGATATTATTCGGAATCATCTTTTATATCCGTAAAAAGATACTTAGTAGGTAGAAAAATGTTTATTATTCTTTCTTATGATATTGGGCAGAAACGCTTGAACAAAGTCTTAAAAACGTGTCGTAAATACCTTGTCCACATCCAGAAATCGGTTTTTGAAGGTCAAATTTCTCCTTCAAAGTATCGGCAATTAAAGTATGAACTCGGTCAATTGATTGATGTTCAAGTAGATTCCGTTATCATTTATCAGCTCGAGTCCCCTAAGTTCACTCTAAAAGAGCAGATTGGAGTTATAGAGGATAATTCCTTTATTCTATAAAAAACAAAGGAGTGGGACATAAGTATCCCGCTCCTTCATTCCATAATTTATAGAAAAATAAGCTACAAAATTCTCCCCAAACTTCGCATGGATTATATTGATCAGTATAGATGAAATTGGATAACTTTTTCTGCTCTTCATTCATCTTTCTCAAAAAAAGTGGTATAATGAAGAGGAGAAAAGGAGGGGCGGTATGGCACGATATGTATTGGTTACTGGCGCTACAAGTGGTATCGGAAAGGCGATTGCCTATGCATTTGCTGAAAACCGAGATCATCTGATTATTACGGGACGGAGAGTGGAGAAGTTAAAAGAGATTCAGGCAGATATGACAGCAAAATATGGTGTCACTGTCCATTACTACCAAATGGATGTCACACAAGCAGCAGAAGTAGTGACTGTTTGTGAGCAGATTCTTGCTCAGGTTCCTCAAATAGACATTTTAGTCAACAATGCGGGATTAGCTTTAGGACTTGATAAATTCTATGAATCGAACGTGTCTGATATGGTGACCATGCTCGATACCAATGTCAAGGGACTTCTTTATGTTACTCGCCAGATTTTGCCAAGCATGGTCACACAAAATACAGGTCATATCATCAATATTGGCTCGACAGCAGGGATTTATGCCTATGCTGGTGCAGCAGTTTATGCAGCTACCAAATCAGCGGTCAAGTTCTTGAGTGACGGTATCCGGATTGATACGATTGAAACAAATATCAAGGTAACGACCATTCAGCCAGGGATTGTAGAAACAGATTTCAGTCAGGTACGTTTCCATGGAGACAAGGAGCGAGCAGCGATGGTTTACCAAGGTATTGAAGCGCTACAAGCAGAGGATATTGCGCAAAGTGTCCTATTTGTTGCTAATCAACCCCGCCATGTTCAGATTTCAGATATGACCATTATGGCTACCCAGCAAGCAACTGGCTTCACCATTCACCGAGATTAGGAGGATATCGAGATGAAAAAATATACACTTCTTGCCGTATCATGTTTGGCACTATTAACGATAGCAACTGCCT
Source organism: Streptococcus sp. zg-86 (assembly GCF_017639855.1). Taxonomy (NCBI): domain Bacteria; kingdom Bacillati; phylum Bacillota; class Bacilli; order Lactobacillales; family Streptococcaceae; genus Streptococcus; species Streptococcus zhangguiae. Next base: position 1,008,588 of record NZ_CP072115.1, read on the forward strand.
GTTCCAAAAAAGAGACGCAAACAAAAATGACGAGTTCATCTAGCACCAGCCAAGTATCGACAAGTTCGTCATCTTCTCAATCATCATCCTCAAGTACAAGTGAGCCAGCAAGTACAGCTGATACAACTTCCGCTGCAGCAGAAGCCCTAGGGGATAAAAATACAGGTGTGACTTTAGAAAGTGGACAAGATACGATTAACTATACCAATATGATTTTAGGAGACAAGGGCTGGACTGTTGTAGAAGGCAATTACAATCGAACGGACTCTGTACCCTACAATCTTTTGCAAGGAACAGACGGCTCGCTCTATCGAGTCTACCAAAATGGGGTTATTTTGGATATGGAAGATACAGTCGTTCATCAGCCTTAGAAGCAGAACAATAAAAACTCCACTAATGTGGAGTTTTTATTGTTCTCAGCTTGAAGAATCTGTCACTTTTAACGTAACCGCTCCATAACGAGGTATATTGAAAAACATTCCAAAGTCTGGACGGACTCTGGAATGTTTTCTATTTACAGTTGTTTTGAATACTTTCCGCCCACGGTAAATAAGCCTCTAGAACGTTCTTATTTGCGAGGCTTTCCTCACTAGGAAGATGTTCTAGAAGATAAGTCATGTATTTCTCAGTGTTGAGATCATGACGCTTAGCTGTTTCTAGTAAGCTCATGATGATGGCTGTCGCCTTAGCGCCGTCAAAGCTCTGAGAAAAAAGCCAGTTCTTACGCCCCATAACCAAGGTCTTCATAGCCCTCTCTGCTATGTTGTTGGACAAGACTAGATTGCCGTCCGAGAGAATCGTTCGGAAGGTGGTTTCGTATTTGAGGCTATACTCTAAGGCCATGCCCAATTTAGAACCTGATAAAACAGCCTGCTCACGACACCAGTCGAAGAACTCATCCATCAAAGGGGCTAACTCTGCCTGGCGTTTATGTAGTCGCTCTTCAGTAGAGAGGTCAACCCAGTCATTCTCCAAGGCAAACAGCTGGTCGCAATACCTTAATCCCTTAGCTCCTAAAGAGGTCTTGTCTGCCTTCTTAGGCGTCGCCTCGAAGAACTTTCTTCTGACATGCGCCCAACAACCAACCAACTCAGCTCGTTCTAACTGTCTATAGGCTGACCACATGTCACAATGGACATAGCCACTATAGTCTCCAAGAAACTCCTTCACAACCAAGCCACTCCGCCCTTTATCGTGATGATAAAGAGTGATTCCCTGTTCTTCATGCTTCCCAGACAAGAAGGTCCAGTAGAAGGTCAACTGGCTATCATTTTCCAAGACCTTATAAGAAGTCTCATCCGCATGGAGAATGGGCTGTTCCAACAACTTCTCACGAAGAAGGTCATAAAGTGGTTCGAAATAATACTGACTAGATTTGATGTGCCAATTAGCGATTTCTTTCCGTGTGATAGGCAAGCCAAGTTTATTCCAATCCTCTTCTTGGCGGTAGTTCGGTACCTTGAGATTGAATTTCTGATGAATCGTATGAGCGATGATGGAGGCTGACCCAAAGCTATGTGCTAAAGGGGCTTTAGGGACGGGAGCTTTGACAATCTTATCACTGAGATTCTTCTCGCTACACGCCTGACATTTGTAAGCATGTTGGACATGATCAATCCGCTTCAATTGCGCAGGAATAAAGATTAATTCTTGACGTTGGACGGTTGAACCAATCTCTTTCAACTGACCGTGACAGTCTGGACAAGTGCAGTCTTCGCCTTTTAGTTCATGATGAACCATCTCTGGAGTAAACTGACTGAAAACAGCCTGACGAATTCCCTTGGTTTTCTTACGTTTATAGGTAATCGTTTCTGTGTCACCTGGGCAAGTTAGCGTCTTCTTCAAGAAGTGGTTCTTCTTCGAAGAGACTTAGCTGACCAGGTTGATGCACAACCTTCTCTGATGACTTGCCATAGAGCTTTTGTGTCAGATAAGCTACTTGTTCACGAAGGAGAGCAAGTTCATTTGTGAGTTGTTGGTTAACAGCTGCTTGTTGTTTAATAATGGCTAATAACTCTTCCATAGTCTCACCCTCCAGTTTTCTTTATTATACCGAAAAGAAAGCCATGATTTCAATAGAAATCACGACTGTTTGTAGGGTTTATTTTAGGGCTTATCGAAAATCCCTTCATGAGCCAGTCTACTTGCTCGGAAGTGAGGGCTTTGACCTCATGTTCATCATTAGGCCAAGTGAGTTTGCCGTTTTCAAATCGCTTGTAAAGCAACCAGAAACCTTGTCCATCCCAATAAAGGGCCTTGAAACGATCTTTGCGGCCACCACAGAAGAGAAAAACTTGACCAGAAAAGGGATCTAATTCAAATTGACGTTTAATAAGATAAGCGAGCGAGTCAATACCTTGTCTCATATCCATTTTCCCGCAGACAAGATAGACCTTGCCTAGATCACTGAGATGAATCGCCATAGAGCAATACCTTATCTAAAATAGTTTCCAGTGTTTCTTGATGAAGAGATTGGAACAAGCTTAGTTCAACTCTTCCAATACGCATTTTCAGCACCATCTCGTTTTTGTTTTTCTTATCAAAACGACGAGATTGGGGCGTTTCCAAAGGAACAATAGGTTGTGACATCACAATAGCCTCCAATTCTGTTTTCTACTAACAGAATACTGGAGGAGTGAGAGGATTACTAGATACCTCGTTATGGAGCGCTTACCTTTTAACACGGCGGTGGCGGCGGTATTATGCTCGCTACGCTCGCAAATTTTCTAACCTTGAAACTACAGAAAATGAAATATTATTGTAATGTTTTTCTGAATTGTGAGGTTTGTCTACGTTCTGAGAACAATGAGGCTGGGCAAAAGTCTTAAAAAGAGTAAATGGCTTAGATTAACGTTGTCAAGAAACGTTGATTCTAAGCCATTTTATATTGTTCAGTTTTTAAGAGAAAGGTCAAAAATTGAGTTTTTGCCCAGCTTCATTGTTCTTTAGGCTGTTTGAGCGCGCCTGTTTCATACAATTGCTCAATAAGGGTAGTCTGTGCTTCTTTTTCAAAGCCCAATTCTGATAGAAGAGCGACCATAGTTTGCTCAGAGATACCTTTTTCTTTTGCAGAAGAGAGGGCTGTAAAAATACTGGAAATAACGTAGTCAGCAATTTTGCTACTTTCCGCAACTGATATCGGCTCATGGTTAAGCGCTGGTATGGTACTGTATTCTTTATCTCGCTTGCCAGTTAGGTAATCCACGCTAACTTTAAAGAAAATAGCGATATCTGTAATCTGAGCAATATTTGGCTCAAGCAGGCCACGTTCCCAGCGTGAATAGGTTCCTTGTTTAATATTGAGTTCACTGGATAGTTGTTGTTGGGTTAATTTAGCACTTTTTCGTAATTCTTTCAGTCTATTTGGAAAAATATTCTTATCTGTATCCATGATTGACTCCATTTTTTATTCATAATCGTATATTTTTATTGACAAATAGGATACCAATGAGTATAATATTTCTATACCATTTGGTATGTTTTAAAAACAAATCTCGTAGATTTATTTTACCATAAATAGGACCAAATGCCTATGGTCAGATGTAGAAAAGGAGATAGGAAATGCAGTATACTACCACAGATTCTCATACCTTAACAGATATTCTTGGAAAATTAACAGAGTTAGAAATGGTTGGCTATATTATGTATTCGCCAAAGTTACAGAAAAGAATTCTTTTGACCAATGAAATGTACAATGAATTAGACAAGGAAGAGCTCGGTCTCCACCAGTCTCGTCAGCAAACTGTTATGCAGGCAATGGATGTGGTAAAAGAATTTTTATTAGAAGAAGGGGGTTAAGATAACCTTTTTCTTTTTGACAAGGTGTACACTGTTTATTTCTCCATAAAGGCAACCATCTGCCGAATTACTTCATCTTGTTGAGTAGAAGCAGACAGGCTAGGACTACCGTCTTTTCGTTGTTGACCATAGAGGCCAAAACCACTATGATTACCTCCTGGAATCGTTCTATACTGTGTATTTGCTGGAAGTCGCTTTTTGGCTTCTTCATATTTCGACCAGTTTAAGATCTTGTCTTCTGAGGCAGTCAGTGAAAGCACAGAAAGAGAGCTTTTCGACAAATTTACGTTATCAGGTGGATAGGCTGCCAGTAATAGTAAGCCTTTTATTTCATGCAGTTCCGCATTCATGGAAGCTACGACGCCACCGAGGGAATGTCCACCTATGTATACATTTTTCAAGCCATAATACTTGATTACTTCTTTGGCTTTATTCGTCGCTAAAATGGGAAGATTGAGAGGGGAGTGGAGCAGATAAACTGTATAGCCTTGTTCGGCAAGTCCTGCCCCTAACTTAGCGTAACTTTGGTTAACTACCAAGCCACCTCCGTATAATATGACAACTCCTTTTTCTTTTTCTGCTGTAAAAATGCTTGTATCTGCCTCCCTCTTCGCTTCTTTCGCATACCTTATCGCTTCAGGCATAGGTTTATAGGTCATACTCTGGAGCGCAAAAACTCCTAGAATAAATGTAGCAAGTAGCAGTAGTAGGCTAATTTTGAAGACTTTTTTTCCTCGTTTCATCTATCCAATCCTTTCATCATGTGCTATTAACTTTCCTATTATACAGTATTTTTGTCATTTCTTGAAGTTTGAAATAGCTGTCCATGTTAGTTTAGCTAGCCAATAAATTGACAAGTAGCTTGAAATGTGTTACAATGTATTACAAATAAAACGAGGTGAACAAGTATGAGCACAGTTACGATTAGATTAAATCAAGAAGAAGAAACATTTTTTAAAAGCTATGCTCAATTGACAGGGCAAAGCCTTTCTAGTTTGTTTAAAAAAGCCTTGGAGCGTGATATTGAGGATGAATATGATTTGAAAATCTATCATCAAGCTTATGCAGAGTATCAGGCAGACTCTGAAACGATTAGTCATGCTGATTTTAAGAAAGAACTAGGCTTGTAGGATGTACCATATAGAATATTCGAAAAAGGCTCAAAAGCAGATAAAAAAACTAGATAAACCAATCCAGAGGTTACTATTTGCTTGGATAGATAAGCACTTGGAGGGAACAGATAATCCAAGAGCAAACGGAAAAGGCTTGACAGGCAACCATGCTAAGGAGTGGCGTTACCGTATCGGTGATTATAGATTGATTTGCCATATTCAGGATGATAAGTTGATTATTTTAGCACTTGAATTTGGACATCGCCGAGATATTTATTAACAAACGAAGATATAATTCTTATACCTTATGCGCAAGCAGACTTGAGAGAAGTTAGATTAAAAAATAGCACCTTGAAATGGGTGCTATTTTTAGTTACTAAATGGATATCAAAAAGAATAAAATAATCAGCTAACATAATCCACTGGATTATTTCACTCCCACTCAACAGTTGCTGGCGGTTTGCTGGTAATGTCATAGACAATGCGGTTAACGTGATCGACTTCGTTGACGATACGAACAGAGATTTTTTGAAGGACTTCCCATGGAATTTGGGCAAAATCTGCAGTCATGCCGTCAATAGACGTAATGGCACGAATGGCAATCGTATAGTCATAGGTACGACCGTCTCCCATAACCCCAACAGAACGTACACCAGTGTTCACTGTGAAGTATTGCCAGATGTCTCGGTCAAGTCCTGCTTTTGCGATTTCTTCACGGAGAATGGCGTCGGATTCACGGACAGTTTCAAGTTTTTCTTCGGTGATTTCCCCCATGACACGGATAGCCAGTCCTGGTCCTGGGAATGGCTGACGCCACACGATTTCATCAGGCATACCAAGTTCTGTTCCTAAGGCACGCACTTCGTCTTTGTAAAGGGTATTGAGTGGCTCAATCAATTTGAATTGCATATCTTCTGGTAATCCCCCTACATTGTGGTGGGATTTAATTGTTTGAGCAGTATCTGTCCCAGATTCGATGACATCCGTATAAAGTGTTCCTTGGGCAAGAAATGCGACATCTGTTAGCTTGCTTGCTTCGTCATCAAAGACATAAACAAATTCATTACCGATAATTTTGCGTTTTTGCTCAGGATCAGATACACCTGCTAATTTATCAAGGAAGCGTTTTGCAGCATCAGCTTTGACAATATTGAGACCGAATTTACCTCCCAACATATCCATGACTTGGTCAGCTTCACCCTTACGGAGAAGCCCATGATCAACGAAAATACAGATGAGCTGGTCACCGATTGCTTTTTGCAGAAGAACCCCAACGACAGATGAGTCAACACCACCAGAAAGCCCAAGAAGGACTTTTTTATCTCCGACAGTTTCACGAATTTTAGCAATCTGCATATCAATGAAATTATCCATGGACCAGTCGCCTTTTGCTCCGCAGATATTAATCGCAAAGTTGCGCAAAATATCATTTCCATAAACAGAATGACGAACTTCTGGGTGAAATTGAATCCCATAAATCTGCTTATCAGGATTTTCAATGGCTGCATAAGGACAATCAGCAGAAGTGCCTGTACGAACAAAGTTGTCAGGAATCTCTGTTACCGCATCTCCATGGCTCATCAAGACCAATTGCTCATCTGGAGTTCCTTCAAAGAGAGGAGAAGGAGTATGGGTAAGCTTTGACTGACCGTATTCACGATTTCCAGCATCTCCAGCCGGTACAACCTTGCCACCGAGTTTGTGGGTAATCAGCTGCATACCGTAGCAAATTCCTAAAATTGGAATGCCTAATTCAAAAATTTCTGAGTCAATATCAAACGATCCCTCTTCATAAACAGAATTTGGTCCTCCTGAAAGAACAATTCCAATCGGATTGATTTCCTTAACGTCAGCTGCTGAAATCTTGTGGCTTTTTAGCTCTGAAAATACACCAATTTCACGAATTCGCCGAGAAATCAACTGGTTGTATTGGCTACCGTAGTCTAACACAATAATTTTCTCTACATTTTTGCTTGTCATCTTATTTCCTTTCAAATCAATTATCACATGATGTTTCTTATTTTAACATAAAAACGAACAATTTGCAGTAAGAATGGTTAAAAAGATAGAAATTTGGTACAATAGAGATAGAAACAAAGAGGAGTGATTATGAAAGCTGCTTATATTGCCATTCATGATAAATTAAAAGAAGAAATTGACCGTGGGGTTTGGAAAATTGGAGAACGTTTGCCAAGTGAGCGAGACTTAGCAGATGAGTTTGGAGTGTCACGAATGACCTTGCGACAAGGGATTACGCTCTTAGTGGAAGAAGGAATTTTACAAAGAAAAGTTGGCTCAGGAACTTATGTAGCCAGTACCCGTGTCCAAGAAAAAATGCGGGGAACCATGTCTTTTACTGAAATTATTCAACTACAAGGCAAAACTCCCTCTAGTCAGTTATTATCCTATATCCGAACAAAGCCCAATGATAAGGAAGTTAGTCAACTGAATTTACAGGCAGGAGAGGCCGTTATTCGAATGGAACGTGTGCGTTTTGCAGACAATATTCCAGTGGTCTACGAGGTGGCCAGCATTCCAGAACGGCTGATTCACAATGTGAAAAAGAGCGACGTGACCAACCATTTCTTTAAAACCTTGACGGAAAACGGCTATCGCATCGGGAAAAGCCACCAAACAATCTATGCTCGTTTGGCCAACGAAAAGGTTGCAAAACACTTGCAAATTACGAAAAATCAAGCTATTTTAGCTCTGCGCCAAGTATCGTATTTGGAGGACGGTCAACCTTTTGAATATGTAAATAGCCAATACGTTGGTGAACGTTTTGAATTTTACTTGGAAAACAATTAGTTTGCATAATCTTTATTATGTAAACTTTTTTATATTTAAAATGAGATGGACAGACTTTATCCTCTAGGAAAAATTTGGTATAATAAAAGGTATGGAAATTGAAAAAACGAATCGGATGAATGCCCTCTTTGAATTTTACGCAGCACTATTGACCGATAAACAGATGAATTATATCGAGCTCTACTATGCTGATGATTATAGCTTGGCTGAGATTGCAGAAGAATTTCAGGTCAGCCGTCAAGCGGTCTATGACAATATCAAGCGGACAGAAAAGATTTTAGAAGATTACGAAAAGAAATTGCACATGTATTCTGACTACATTGTCCGCAGCCAAATCTTTGATCAAATTTTAGAACGCTATCCAGCAGATGAATTTTTGCAAGAACAAATCACCATATTAAGTAGCATTGATAATAGAGAATAAAGGAGAATACCATGGCTTTTGAAAGTTTAACCGAACGTTTACAGAACGTCTTTAAAAATCTGCGCCGTAAAGGCAAAATTAGCGAAAGTGATGTCCAAGAAGCAACCAAGGAAATCCGTCTTGCCCTTCTGGAAGCAGACGTTGCCTTGCCAGTCGTGAAAGATTTTATTAAGAAAGTCCGTGAACGTGCAGTTGGTCACGAAGTGATTGAAACGCTCAATCCTGCTCAACAAATTATCAAGATTGTTGATGAGGAATTGACAGCAATTTTAGGCTCTGATACAGCTGAAATTATCAAATCACCAAAAATTCCAACTATTATCATGATGGTTGGTCTGCAAGGGGCTGGTAAAACGACCTTTGCTGGAAAACTAGCTAACAAGCTCAAAAAAGAAGAAAATGCCCGACCTTTGCTGATTGCAGCGGATATTTATCGTCCAGCAGCCATTGATCAGTTAAAAACCTTAGGACAACAAATTGACGTTCCTGTCTTTGAGTTAGGTACAGGAGTCGCAGCAGTTGACATTGTCAAGCAAGGTCTTGAAGTAGCCAAACAACAAAATAACGACTACGTCTTGATTGATACGGCAGGGCGTTTGCAAATTGACCAAGTGCTGATGAATGAATTGAGAGATGTCAAGGCACTTGGTCAACCAAATGAAATCCTCCTCGTCGTAGATGCTATGATTGGTCAGGAAGCTGCTAACGTTGCTCGTGAGTTTAATGACCAGCTTGAGGTGACTGGGGTTATCTTAACCAAAATCGATGGGGATACTCGTGGTGGTGCCGCACTTTCTGTCCGTCATATCACTGGCAAACCAATCAAGTTCACAGGTACTGGTGAGAAAATTACCGATATTGAAACCTTCCACCCAGACCGTATGTCTAGCCGTATTTTGGGGATGGGAGATTTGCTGACTCTGATTGAGAAGGCTTCACAAGAATACGATGAGAAGAAATCGCTTGAACTCGCTGAAAAAATGCGAGAAAATACCTTTGATTTCAATGATTTTATTGATCAATTAGACCAAGTACAAAATATGGGACCGATGGAAGACCTGCTCAAGATGATTCCAGGAATGGCTGGAAATCCTGCCCTTGCTAATCTCAAGGTCGATGAGCGAGAAATTGCTCGAAAACGTGCGATTGTATCATCCATGACCCCAGCTGAACGTGAAAATCCTGATTTGCTGACTCCAAGCCGTCGTCGTCGGATTGCGAACGGCTCAGGAAATAGCTTTGTCGATGTCAACAAGTTCATTAAAGACTTTAACCAAGCAAAGGCTATGATGCAGGGGGTTATGTCTGGTGATATGAATAAGATGATGAAACAAATGGGAATCAATCCCAATAATCTTCCTAAAAATATGCCAAACAACATGGATATGTCCGCTCTTGAAGGGATGATGGGTCAGGGGGGAATGCCTGATTTATCAGCCTTAGGTGGTGCTGGCATGCCAGATATGAGTCAGATGTTTGGTGGGGGCTTAAAGGGTAAAATAGGTGAATTTGCCATGAAACAATCCATGAAGCGCATGGCAAATAAAATGAAGAAAGCAAAAAAGAAGAGAAAATAATCTCTTCTTTTTACATAATTTTAATTATGTTATATTATAAACGAGATATTCCATGACAATCTCATCTTCATCCCGGTCTCCTTTTCATAAAATTGTTTTGCTGCTTGATTCGTTTTAATATAGAACAGGCGGAGATAGGGATAGCGTTTTTCGTCCTTTAATTGCTTTAACAACATCTTGAGAGCTTGGGTGCCATAAGATTTTCCTTGATAAGAATCTCCGATAAAAAATTCAGCAAGAACATAGGCATTTTCACTAGGAACATCATAATAGAGAAAAAGTCCAATTGGCACCAGGTCTTGGTAAATAAAACGAGTTTTACTTGCTAACGTTCGATAAGCGTAGGCTCTTGCAAGCGTCACAGAAAAAGTATTCTTGTTCAGGTCTCACTGTAAGAGGCGCTCGCCCATTTTCAGGAGCTACAGGTTCAAAATGGATTATCATGAATGATTCCTTTTCTTAGAAAATAAAATAAGGTAGATAATTTCTTGAAAAAATTTTTTTGGTTATAATTATTTCCAGTTAACTTATCGAGAATTCTACATATATCTTTCCGAAAAACTATAATTTTCTTGAAATATATCTATTATTGTGCTATACTCTTGATAAGAAGAAAATTTGGAGAATCTTTATGCGCCGCGAATTACTACTAGAAAAAATCGAACAATTAAAGGAAATAATGCCGTGGTATGTCTTGGACTACTACCAATCAAAGTTAGCTGTCCCCTACAGTTTTACGACCTTGTATGAATATTTGAAAGAATACCGACGATTTTTTGAATGGTTGATCGATACGGATTTGGTATCGGCAACGACTATAGCTGAAATCCCATTAGATACCTTGGAACAGCTCACTAAGAAAGACATGGAATCCTTTATTCTCTATCTACGGGAAAGACCCTTGCTGAATGCCAATACGACACAAAATGGGGTATCACAAACGACAATTAATCGTACCTTGTCTGCTCTATCAAGCCTCTACAAATACCTGACTGAGGAAGTTGAAAATGATCAGGGAGAGCCTTATTTTTACCGCAATGTTATGAAGAAGGTTTCAACCAAAAAGAAAAAGGAAACGCTTGCTGCTAGAGCTGAAAATATCAAGCAAAAACTCTTTTTGGGAGACGAAACCATGGAGTTTTTAGAGTATGTTGAGACCCAATATCCCGTCAAACTATCAAAGCGTGCTCTCTCCTCCTTCCAGAAAAACAAAGAACGAGATTTAGCCATTCTAGCCCTACTGCTGGCTTCTGGAGTACGCCTTTCTGAAGCGGTCAATCTTAATCTGGCTGATGTCAATGTAAAGATGATGATGATTGATGTTACACGAAAAGGTGGGAAACGAGACTCAGTTCATGTAGCGGGATTTGCAAAGCCTTACTTGGAAGCCTATCTTGCCATTCGTCAGCAACGTTACAAGGCTGAAAAGACGGATCTTGCCTTCTTCTTATCGGAATACCGTGGCTTGCCAAATCGTATGGATGCGTCCAGTATTGAAAAAATGGTCGCAAAATATTCTGCAGATTTTAAAATCCGAGTCACACCGCATAAACTCCGCCATACGCTAGCTACTCGTCTCTATGATGCGACAAAATCTCAAGTGCTTGTCAGCCATCAATTGGGTCATGCGAATACGCAGGTTACAGACCTCTATACCCACATTGTCAACGATGAACAGAAAAATGCTTTGGATCAATTATAAAATAATTTACATAACTTTTGTTATGTAAATTATTTTATCTTTATTCTCCGATTATTTCTTTCATTTTTGCTTGATTCACCTGAGGATAGGCTGCTAAAAATGCAGATAGACGTCTGAGAATTGGAACAATGTAACCTGCTTGATCATTCTCCACTTGGAGAACCAATAAAGGTTCATGAAGACTCATTCTCAGTAAGAACCAGCCATCTCCGTATGGCGAGGTGACATCAAAGCGCACACCTTCTTCGTTTTCTGGATTAAAGTTAAAGCCGTCAATCATTTGTGCTTGTAAGTCCGCAATTACTTGCTCACCTAGCGCACGATAGTCGGGTGCTTCTAGTTTAAAGCGGACTTCTTGCGTTTCGACTGGCTGTTTCAACTGGGCAATTAAATCATCTAAGCTCCGTCCTTCTGCTTGTAAACGTGGCAAGAGCATGAGAATTTTGGCTGCGACGTAGGTTCCATCATCAAGGAAATAATTTTCTTTAAAGGCAGCATGGCCAGATGTTTCAATAGCCAGTTGACAATCAATCCCTTCTTGATTGGTGTGAACCGCTTTATTGATGACATTACGATAGCCTGAGATATAACGAATCTGTTTACCGCCTAGTTCTTCAATGAAGCGTTTTAAATGCTCAGAAGTTGGGGAATTGGTTACAATGCTTGTTCCAGGGTGTTCTTGTAAAATGATTTGGCTGAGAACGGCAATGAGATTATTCCGATTTAAAATCTCTCCTGATTTAGTGACCAAGGCAGCACGGTCTACATCCGTATCAAAGATAATGCCTAAGTCAGCTTGATGTTTAAGGACTGCTGCTTGAATACTCGCCATAGCTTCCTTGTTGTCTGGATTTGGAATATGGTTTGGGAAGGTCCCGTCTGGATCAAGAAATTGAGAACCATTTGTATCTGCTCCTAAAGCTTGTAAGACCTTGTCAGCAAAGAAACCTCCGGCTCCATTTCCTGCATCGACAATGATGTGCAATCCTTTTAATGGTTCTTCTTCACCTTGATTTGCCAAGCGGATTTTTCCAACCAAATCAGCTGCGTACGGTGTCAACAAATCCTCTGAACGAACTGTTCCATTTTCCTGAGCGGGTAATACTTCGTCATTTTCTAGGATAAAAGTAATATCCTCATGTTCTGCACCGCCTTTTTGGCTGAAGATTTTAATCCCATTAAAGTAATACGGTAAGTGACTTGCTGTTACCATGATACCGGCATGACATGAAAATTCCTCATACTGCGTGCTCATAAAAAGGGCTGGTGTGGTTGCTAGACCAAAATCAATCACTTGTACCCCAATACGAATAGCTTCTTTTGTAAAAGCTTCGACTAAACTAGGGCCGCTAAGTCGGCTATCACGACCAATTCCAATCGTTAATTGACCTTCTTGATAGACCTTATGAAGGGTCTCGTCTTGACACAGCCAACGAACTAAGCCATGTACGATTTTGATTACGGCCTCAGGTGTGAGGTTAACAGCTAATTCGTCTGTTGCAATCGCGATTCCACGAATATCAGACCCATTTTGCAAAGCATGATGTGACATAACTTCCTCCTTTATGTATTCCTAGTATATCATCTTTTAAACCGTTTTCAAGTCCTTATTTAGAATCTATACAGAGATTTTTGGCTTAATAGTACGATTGAACTCTGCAAATTTCTTATATCAGGTAGTATGGCACAGAAAGATAAGGAAATAAATGTTTTACATAACTTATATTATGTAAATAAAAATGCTATTCTATCTTCACAATTCCGTAGTTTCCTATTGGTAGGATAGGAGTAATCTGCCCGTTTTCAAAGAGATAGACTCCACCATAAGCCTCTTGTTTGTCTATTGAATAGGAATTAACAAGGTAGATAGGCTTAGAGAGCTTTTTTGTCTGCTCCGCATATTCATGCTGTGCAGTCTGCCATTCTTCAGGTGAATAATCGATGTAAACAGGCCAAAGGCAGATGTCATATTCTAAGGCAGTCAGACGATTCAACAAATTTTCGTGCCATAAATCACCACAGATAGCTGTGACAAAGCGTGTACCTTGATAGTCGAAGACTTCAAAACGCTGTCCTTCTTGATACTGCTTGCCTACACCTTTCTCTTTCCAGCCTTGTGAAATTCGTCGATAGGTAGACAGGATATCTCCAGTTGCCCCAATACATAATTGGCTACTGTAGAGTTTTTCTTCATTTTTCTCAAAAAAGCCAATCGAAATGGCCATCTGATAGGTTTGAGCAATTGTTTTTAGCCTGTTTATTTCAGGGGAGTTTTGTTCAACTGCCCGTTTTTTATCCCTATCATAAGACCATGTAAGGCCATCAAATCCTTGGAGATAGGCTTCTCCGAAAACGATAATATCGCATTCTGCTGCTTCTTTACAATATTGTTCAATTCGTTCCAGTTGCAGTTCAAGTGCATGACTGGTCATGAGACCAGAAACAAGGGCTAGCTTCATCTGCTTCTCCTACTTCTTCCAAACACGAACCTGAGTTCCTTGATCAATTTGACTGCTAATATCAATCGATAAAGCTAACTGGGTGAGCACCCGTTTGGTCAAATAAAGACCAAATCCACTGGCTTTCTGATGTTCACGCCCATTGTAACCGGTAAATCCTTCGTCAAATAAGCGGGGAAGATCCTCTGGTAAAATTCCAATCCCCTGATCGATAATCGTGACGCCATTTTCCAGATGAATGATAATGGATTTTTTATTTTGACTGTACTTAATAGCGTTATCAATCACTTGGGACAGGGCAAAGGATAGCCACTTCCGATCGCTTTTTACCTGCCATTCCCCTTTTATGTCAAGACTCAACTCCTTTTGCAAAAACTGACTGCGGTACTTTTTAACCAAGTCGACAATCAGTTCTCGAACCTCAATCATCTCAAAGCGAAAATCACTGGTCTGATTGGACAACTTCATGTAATTGAGAAGATTTGTCATATAATTGTCAAGTCGCAATAATTGGTGATTGACCTCAGTTTGAGAAAGCTGATTTGTTTGGCTCATCAAAGAGAGGGCAGCCAAGGGGACTTTCATCTGGTGAGACCACATTTTGACCACGGACTGCCACTCATTTTCACGAGATTTGTAGGCAAGGATGAGGGCGTTACTTGCTTCTTTCTCGCGTTCTAACAAGGCCAAATAAGCCAAATCAGATGGCAAATTGAGCTCTGTTCCTTTTATTTCTCCCGTAAAGTTTTCAATGATTTCTTGTTTTCGTTTAAAATGAAAAAATAACCAAACGGTCCAGATAGCAAGGAGGATACTGGTAAAAAAGAGACTTTGTAAGAGGAAATCAAAAGGAAGTTGATAAAGAAGAAACAGGACTACTATACTGATCCCGATGATGAAATACACGAGGTACCAACCAGTATATTCTTTTAAAAATTTTATCATCATTGAACAATATACCCCACTCCACGAATGGTATGAATGCGATCAAATCTCAGTTCGCTGACTTTTTTACGTAAACGTGTCATATTGACATTCAAGGTGTTTTGATCAATAAATTCCTCGTTTTCCCACAGTTGTTCCAGTAGCTTTTCCTTGCTTACAACCTGGCCTTGTTGTTGCATAAGGGTAGTGAGAATTTTAGTCTCCGTCGGTGAGAGTTGGATGTGCTTATCTTGGTAGCTGAAACGCCCATCCATATTTAATTGGTAGCCCTCTAATATAAGATGATTAATCTGTGTGAACTGTTGGATGCGGCGCAAAAAGGCAGCAATTTTAGCATCCAAAAGAGGAAGGGAGAAGGGTTTGGCGATAAAATCATCTCCTCCCATATTCATCGCCATGACAGCGTTCATTTCATCATCGCTACTGGAAATAAAAATAATCGGCATGGTCATGGTCTTGCGAATTTCTGTCGTCCAATAAAAGCCATTAAAGTACGGAAGACTGATGTCCATAAGAACCACATCGGGTTGCCATTCTGCTATTTCTTGGCTCACTGCACGAAAATTATGGACACTTTTCACGTGATAGTTTTGGCTCAGATGACTCATCAATAGCTGTACAATCGTTTCATCATCTTCTACGATATAAATTTTGTCTTTGTTCATAGTCTTATTGTATCAAAAAAGTGACCGACAAAGCCACTTTTTCTGTAATCTATTCTATACAGAATACGCCTAATATCCAGTTGTTAATGAACAAGGCCTATCTTTCAATAATGCGGTAATAAGCCCTACTTGTCCATTTGTAAATGATATAATACAGCAGGCAGATAAGGAGAATGGTTATGCCACTTACAGTATAAATCATCCTGTGTGAGGTTACGCCAAACATGAGCAACATCTGCTTCAACATGGTAAGAGAGGCGATGAAGTGGAGAATGGCCATACCTAGTGGCATAAAGAAGACAAGTAAAACCTGAGAGTTAATGGTCTTTTTAACAGCAGTTTGGCTCATTCCAACCTCTTGAAGAATCTTGTAAGATTTCTTATCTTCATGCCCTTCAGAATACTGTTTATAGTAGATAATCAAGGCAGCCCCCAATAAGAAGCTGATTCCAAGCAAGAAGCCTGTAAAGAGGAAACCACCTACAAAACCTAGTATTTCATTTTGGAAGTCTTCTTTTTGGACAACAAACCCCAGACTCTGACTACCGTCTTCTGTCATGAAATTTCCAGCAGTTGAGCCAACCAAGGCTTGAAATTCCTCACGGCTTAGATTGGTCTGGACTTGATAATTCACCAACTGTTCTCCTTCAGCCTTACTTTCTTTAAAGACTTGGACAAATTCTTGGAGTACCTGATCATTGCTGACGATAAGTAGAGCAGGATTATAGGTGTTTAGCAAGTCAGAAACCTGAATATTTTGTACACCTTCTACGACGTCAAAGGTCTTTTTTCCAAGAACAACTGATTCCAGATGACTGGTCTGATTTGGGCAGTAAAATCCAACTTGCTGCTCTTTTAACTCAGGAATTGTATTGCCCAATTTTCGAACATCTTCTTGGGTCATAATATACAAAGTGGTAAATCCAGTAATAGAAGGATGATTCAGAGTCTCTTTATTTAAAGGAAGGGTCTTACTACCGTCATAGGAAATCGTTTCAGCAAAACTCAGATAACGGATACTATCGTTTGCTTTTTCCGGATAGGTATCAAGCACCGCTTTCTGAAAAACTGCTTCTCCTTCTTGCCTGCTTTGAACGTGGTAGGTAATGCTACTTTCTTTCGGAAAGAGCACATCCATAGTATTTGTCATATTAGTATAGAGCGACGTAGTTGTTGCAATCGTCACAAAGGCCATAATAGCAAGAATAGTAATATTGGCAAGCCCTGTTGCGTGCTGTTTCATACGGAAAATCATCTGGGATGTTGCGATGAAATGTTCCGGTGTATAGAAATACTTCTTCTGCTTGCGACGACGTTTCAAATACCAAGCAATAAAACTAATATAAAAGAGATAGGTTCCTGCAATGACAAATAAAACCGCAATAAAGAAGCTGTATAAAACGACAATCGGCGTAACTTGACTAGATGAAAGAGATAGATAATACCCTACACCAAGACAAATGAGGGCCAAAATGGCAAGAAGACTATTCCCTCTTGGCTCTTTCTCACCTTCTTCTTTACTTTTAAATAAAATGAGAGGAGATGAGAACTGTACTTTATAAATAGTTAAGAGTTCCAAAAGGAAAAATATCCCTGAGAAAATAAGGCTATTGAGGAAAAGAGCTAGGAAAGAGATTTCAAAATGCAGATTGGTTCCATGGAGTAGATTGACAAAAATCAAGTACATTAGGTTGGCAAATGCTACACTCAAGATACTTCCTAGAACAATGACCAGAATAAGAATCATCAGCAATTCAAGCGTTGCAATCAGGGCCAGCTTTTTCTTATTCATGCCAAGCATATTGTATAAACCAAATTCCCTACCACGCTGCTTCATTAGGAAATTAAAGCTATAGATTTCCATGATAAGAGAAAAAATCGTAAGAACTCCACTACCTAAACCAAGCGCTAGCGCTCCTGTTCCCATTGTTTTTGCAATAGGACTTAGCATCAAGAGGATAATCGAACAATTCAGGACGAAAAGGACTAAAGTCGCTAGAATAAAGGGCGCAAAAGTTTGAAAGGATTTCTGAATATTTCCATAAGCTAATTTGAGATAGAACATACCTTACTCACCTCCTAGAAGTGCAGACATGCTGAGTGAGATTTCCTTGGCGAAATCGCCACTTGATTTATTAGCCTTATAAAGCTGATGAAAAATCCGGCCGTCCTTGATAAAGAGGACTCGTCTAGCATGACTAGCTGCATTGGCTGAATGGGTTACCATTAGAATGGTTTGACCTGCGGTATTGATTTCTTCAAAGAGAGTTAATAGATCTTCTGAATTACGATAGTCAAGTGCTGCTGTTGGCTCATCAGCAAGAATCAATTGCGGTTGGGTAATCAAACTGCGGGCAATGGCTATTCGCTGCTTTTGTCCACCTGAAAGTTCAAAGGGACGCTTGTTGAGCAAGTCTTCGATCCGTAAGCTTGGAGCAAGTTGCGCTAGTCGTGCTTCCATTTCGTGATAGGATTTTCTTGCCAATACCAGTGGCAGAAAAATATTATCACGTATTGACAGGGTATCCAATAAATTAAAATCTTGGAAGACAAATCCGAGGTTGCGCAGGCGGAAATCCGCTAGTTGGCTTTCCTTGATTTTGGTAATGTCTTGATTTTTGAGAATAACATTGCCATTGCTTGGTTTATCAAGGGTAGCCAGGATATTGAGTAGGGTTGTCTTGCCAGAGCCACTTTCTCCCATGATTGCAATAAATTCTCCTTCTTCGACCTTAAAATCGACATCTTGAAGGGCGCGTGTTTCTTCTTTTGAAAAACGGGTACGATAGATTTTTTCTAAATGATTGATTTCTAAAAACATAAAAACTCCTTTTCCTTTTGCAGTATGTATTTGTAGGAGAAAGATGACCTTGCTTGACATGAGGACTTTGAAGGTATGCGACTGCTATTCATAGTGCTTGCTTGGGCTCCTTCAACTAGTACTTCTCCTACTTCCTTTTATGCTTTTATTATACTCTTGTTTCATAGAGCCTTACCTTACAGACTTGTCACTCTACCTTACAATTTTGTAATATTCGTCAAAAATGAACATCTGATGTCGTTGTCTAATCAGATGTTGATTGTTATAGAGTATAAGATTTTGCAATCGCTCATTTTCTTTCTTAGAGTATACCATAAAAAAACTCGCCTGCTAAGCGCAGGACGAGCTTTTTAGGAGCGAGTTTGACTGATATAAGCAATCATATCATCAAGTTCTTTTCGACTGTCCGTTGTGAGAAGGTAGATTGTATCTCCCTGGAGAGCAGCAAAGGCGCGTGGCATGCGTTTTTCCATTTTTAGTTGATTGGCATAGTGCTCACGCAATTCCTCTTCACTATGTTGATACTGGGTTTGGTCACGACGTGTAATAGCAAGACAGTACTGAGGAGCAAAGCGACGTTCAGCTACTTCTTCTCCTGCCACAATACTAGCGTAATCACGGTACAAATCAATCGAATGAGCAAAGTTATAAACGTCTACTGTAAAACCGCCTGCAGGACGATTATTGTACTCAATCGCAATATAGTCATCGCCTTCACGGAAAAATTCAATATGGAAGAAGCGCTCTTTCATGCCAAAGGTTTTGACAATCGAACGACCATAGGCTTGGAGTTTTGGATCGATTGTTTTCAAAATGTAGTAAGCATTGTCTTTTTGACCTTCTAAAAGCTCAAGCGGAGTATAGTGGTAATCAAAGGTTGTTTCAAAGACAATATTTCCTTCAGCATCTATTAAGCCATCGTAGGTACAAATTTCACTTGAATGAACGAATTTTTCAAAGAAATAGACGGTTTCATGGTCCCATTGCTCTGCAAAATGATCAACATCTGCTAGGCTGGTCAATTTGTAAGTTGCTGCTGCACCGACCCCATTATCCGGTTTAGCAATCATCGGAAGACCAATTGTTTTCACTGCTCTAGCAATGTCTTTTTCAGTCTTTATGACCTGACCAGGAACGACTGGAACACCTGCTTGCTTGAAATATTTCTTCATTTTTGATTTGAACTTGGTCTTCCGCAGGTGTTTTGGCTTAGCACCAAAGACATGGAATTGCTCTCGCAAAACTGCATCATTTTCTAGCCAATATTCATTGTGGGATTCGATTCGGTCAATTGGTCCGTGCCTATAGAATAAAAAGGCAACTGCACGCTTGACTTCCTCAATATCTTCCAGATTTTCGACACGGAAATACTCTGTTAATGCCCCTTGTAAATCAGGACCCAACTGTTCATATGGCTCTTGACCAATTCCCAAGACATTGATTCCTTTTTTAGCCAATTCAAGCGTAAAGGGTTGAAAATTTTCAGGATAATAGGGCGAAATAACAATGAAATTCATATAAGATCACCTTTCTATAAATCTAGTGTACGTAGGAAATAAGGCATCTGCTTTCTCCACCATACCCAATCATGAGCCACATCGCTTCCCCATTCATCAAACCAGGCAGGGATATTTTTCTCGGCAAAGGCTGCTTTGAGAGTGTAAAAACTTGGCAGACCATCCTGTTCCCAATCCCCAAGACCAGAGCAGACAATGATGTCAGATTGGCGATAGCGATCAATAAACCAACCATCATTTTGGTTCCAAATGTAATCCGCAGGGGAATTTTGGTAAACGGCATCATCTTGGCCATAGTCTTGGTTCCCATTAAAGAAACGGGCATCATATACACCAGAAAGCGCAATGACCTTATTAAACACATCAGGATGTTGCAAGAAGAAGTTCAAGGCATGGTAAGCCCCCATCGAACAACCAGTTGTCATCATTGGCTCAAACCAGTCTGTCTGATGTTTGATAAAAGGAATAGCTTCTTCAATCACATACCGTTCGTAAGCACGATGCGCTTCTGCACGATCGTGTATTGGCTTCCAATCTGCCAACCAGCTCTCTTTATCAACGCTAGTTAGGGTAAAAAACTGTACTTTTCCAGCTTCAATGGATCCTTTACAAGCCTCAATCATGCCAAAATCGGCATATTCGGTATAGGAACCGCCTGATGAAGCAAAAACAACGACTGGAATACCAGCATGTCCATAGCGATTGAGATTCATCTCTCGACCTAAATTCCCTGACCAATGACTTAAAAATTCTACGTGCATCTATTTATCTCCTTACCATTTTTCACTTAAAAATCGCAGACAATCGGGTAGGTATTTTGCCCAAGCCTCTTCATTGTGAATAGCACCTGAAATAACCTCTAGCGTGAGATTGTCTAATTCCACTCCTCCCGCAATCAACTGGCGATAATAGGAAAGTGATGAGTGGATATAGGCTTGCTTGATGTTGCCTGCCATTAATGTTTTATCAGTATCATCTGCTTCTTCTGTCCCTACATAAATATAGACACGTTGCTCCTTGTCTAGCTCTTGGCGCTCAATATAGCGATCAAAAGCTTCTTGGTGGAGCCAGTTAGCAGATGAAAAGACCCCCAAGCAACCAATCTGGTCTTGATAGGCCAAGCCCATAAATTGGGTAATATTGCCACCTAATGAAGACCCAATCATGGCTGTATGGGCCTTGTCAGCCTTAGTACGGTAGGTACTATCGATAAAGGGTTTGACTACTTCCATGACAAATTCAGCATATTCTGTTCCCTTACCACCAAATTGAACACCGGGAATATTGAGTTCTTTATATTTCCAAGCAGAATATTCGTTCATGCGCTGGAAACCGTCGTTGTCAATAGCGACAACAATCATCTTGGCGATGTCAGGATTGCGTTTAATCGTCGGAATCACCTTCCAAGAATGCCCACTAAAGGCCTCCTTGCTATAAAGGACATTTTGCCCGTCATGGAAGTAGACGACAGGATAGGTTTGATCCGTATCGGTTTCATAATTTTTGGGGAGCAAAACACGGACACGCCGCTTCTCCTTTGAATAGGGAACCTCCAATTCGTGGGTTTTCATCTCAAGATAAAAGTAAGACTTATTCATCACATTCTCATTTCCATTTCAATTAAGACTAGTATAGCATACTTTTGATGAAATATTCAGAAAATTTAGTTATTATTTTTAAAAATAGTCAGAAAAAACGAACGAAATTCCTCAAAATCCCTTGTCATTCCTTAAAAAACTGTCTATCCTCATTGGTAAAGATGAGGGTTTGCTAGGGAACATAGACCAGCTCTATCTAGCTCAAGAGCAAAAAGAAGCCAAGCATCTACTGCTCAGCTTCGTTTCACTTGTCTTACAAGTTTTCACCATTGCTTGCAATCACATCGCGATACCAGAAGAATGATTTTTTCCGATATCGCTCCAAATCACCACTTCCATCATCATGTCGATTAACATAAATCAAACCATAGCGTTTGGACATTTCTGCAGTAGACATCGACACACAATCAATACAGCCCCAAGATGTGTAGCCCATAATCTCTACCCCATCCAAAATCGCTTCTTTTACTTGTGCTAAATGCTTGTGCATATAATCAATACGGTAATCATCAAGAACCGTCATTGTCCCGTCTGCACCAACAACTAGTTCGTCTTTGGCTCCCAGACCATTTTCAACAATGAATAAGGGAATTTGATAGCGGTCATAGTAACGATTGAGTACCAAGCGTAGACCAATTGGATCAATCTGCCAACCCCAATCAGAGGCTTCCAAAAATGGGTTGCTTAAACCACCTAAGATATTGCCACGTCCTGAAGCATATTTGCTCTTGTCAAAGGCTTCAGTAATACTCATGTAATAGCTGAAAGATAAGAAATCGACAGGATAGTTTTTCAACAGTTCAGCATCCCCTTCTTCAAATTGAATCTCAATTCCATGCTCCTTGAAGAATCGGTTAGCATATTTCGGGTATTCTCCACGAACATGAATATCAGAAAAGAGATAGTTCAAATTCTCAAACTGATGAGCAGCCAAGACATCTTTGGGGTCAGAAGTCATTGGATAAGCTGGCATAGCAAGTACCATACAACCGACTTTAAAATCTGGATTGATTTCATGAGCTAGTTTGGTCACTAAGCTAGAAGCAACCAATTCGTGGTGGATTGCCTGATATAAATCCTGTTTTGTCAATTGCTCTTTTGGAATATCAATACCACCGCTGGTAAATGGGAGTTCTAACACAGAATTCACTTCATTAAACGTAAGCCAATAACGAACCTTATGTTTATACCGTTCAAACACTGTGCGGGCATATTTTTCAAACAAGCCAATCATGTCTCGATTGATCCATCCGTGATACTGGCGTGCAAGATAGAGTGGTGTTTCATAATGTGACAGAGTCACCAATGGTTCAATGCCATATTTATGAAGTTCATCGAATAAATCATCATAAAATTGGAGACCAGCTTCATTTGGCGTTTCTTCATCTCCATTTGGAAAAATACGGCTCCACGAAATAGATGTCCGAAAGACCTTAAATCCCATTTCTGCCATTAGAGCGATGTCTTCCTTGTAGCGATGATAAAAATCGATACCGTCAAGTTTTAAATTATCTGGAGTAGGAGACTCTGTCCAAGCTCCAAGACCCCCATTTGGTAGTACATCTTGCACAGAAAGTCCTTTTCCGTCGACGTTATAAGCTCCTTCAACTTGGTTAGCAGCTAATGCGCCACCCCATAGAAAATTTTCTGGAAATACTCCCATTGTTTCCTCCTTATAAAATAGCTAGTATGTCTTCTCCTGCCTCAACAGTTGCTTTTTCATTCATTGGTAAAACATCTAAAAAGTTTTGAGTATTGGTTACGATAATTGGTGTTGTGACATCATATCCTTTGTCAATAAGCGAGGCAATATCGACTTCAAGAAGAACATCTCCTTTTTGCACTTTGTCCCCTTCTTTTACAAAACTTGTAAAGCCTTCACCGTTTAGATTAACAGTCTCTAATCCGACATGGATTAGTACTTCTACTCCGTCCTGGCTAATCAACCCAATGGCATGTTTAGAAGGAAAGACAGAGGCAATCACTCCATCAATAGGGGAAACGACTTTTCCATTTGAAGGGACAATAGCAATCCCCTCACCGAGTAATTTACCTGCAAAGGTTTCATCATTAACTTGTTCAAGTGGAAGAAGGGTTCCTTTTAAAGGCGAAGCAATCTTTTTTTTGTTTGACACACCTGTTGGAACATTTTCCAAAGCAGATGGCTGTACTTCCTCATCAATACCCAAAATGTAAGCAATAATGAAAGTGATAACAACACTTAAAGCTGTTGCAATCAAGGCATTTGTAAAGTTGGCTGGCTGATCAGCATTGATAAATTGTGGTAAGGCAATCAAAGATGGTACTGCAAACAAGAAAGATTTTATTCCGACAATTCCAGCAAACAATCCTGCAACACCACCACCAATCATCGCTGCATAAATTGGTTTCTTGTATTTCAAGGTAACCCCATAAAGAGCTGGTTCTGTAATTCCGGCTAAAAGAGCTGAAAAACCTGCTGCAAAAGCGACTTGTTTGGTATTTGGATTTTTACTTTTTAGGGCTACTGCCATAGAAGCTGCTCCTTGAGCCAGGTTAGCTCCAAGCATAGCTGGTAAAATGAGTACATCAGGTGTTGCTACAGAAGCTGCTAGGAAAATCGGAGCAAAGGCCCAATGCATTCCTGTCATAACGATAAATGGCATGATAGCCCCTAAAATTGCCAAGGTCAACCAACCTGCTGTTCCATACATTTGCTGAATGAGGGTAGATAGTCCTTCTCCTACAATCACTCCAATAGGACCAACTACAACTAAGGCAATAAAACCTGAAATAAGTAAGACAATCGTTGGTTGTAAGAAACTTTTGGTCACAGCTGGTACAACTTTATTAACCGCTGTTTCAATATATTTCATCAACCAAACCATAATGAGAATTGGAATAACAGATGATCCGTAATTAGCTGGTGTAACTGGAGCACCAAAGAGAGCCATAGGATTCGCATCTGCTACCATTTGTACAAAATTTGGATGAAGCAAAATTCCTGCTACAGACATCGCTAAAATTGGTGTAACATTGAGCTTTTTCGAAGCTGAAAATGCTAGGAAGATCGGCATGAAATAGTAGGGCGCATCACCAAAGATACTCAAAAAGGAAATTGTTTGTGAATCAGCAGACAACAATCCCAACATTGGGAGAATAATCACAAGAACCTTAAGCATTCCGCCACCCAGCATTGCTGGAATTAAAGGAGTCATGGATCCGGCAATATACTCAATAATGTTACCGAAAACAGATCCTTTCTTTTCGGTAGAAACAGGCTGTTCGCCACCAAAGTTCCCCAATTTTACAAAGGCTTGATAATAGTTAGCTACATCATTTCCCAAAATCACTTGGTACTGGCCGTTTTTACGCATCACACCCATGACATTAGGAATGTTTTTAACAACCGCATCCGAAACCAGTTCTTCATCTTTTAAAACAAGGCGTAGTCGAGTGACACAGTGAGTTGCACTCGCAACATTTGCTTCTCCTCCGACTGCTTTTAAAATAGCTTCAGCAGTATCTTTATATTTCATCATGTTCTCCTTTATTCTAGTACAGATTCTTAGTTAGTCTTCGAATATGTGCAGTTAAATAGAGCAATTCACTCGAACTCAGACGGTAATCATACTCTTTCTGAATATAGCGAGCAACTTCTTCTCCACAGTCATATTCTTTAGGATATTTCTTCCGCATTAAAGCAAGCAAATCATCATCGTCATCTTCTTGATAATATTCATGCGCTAATAAGCGGTGGGCAAAAAGTTTGATATGGGTAATAAAGCGATAGTATTCAATCGATTCTTGGTCAAATTCTGTGACATAAAAGTTTTTCACAATTTGCTCAATATTCATGATAATTTCGGTAATCTTGTACGATTCTTGAAAATTATTCTCCAGATTCGCATTCACAAAATGAAGAGCAATGAAAGCAGCTTCGTCTTCAGCCAACTCTATCTTGGCTTCTTTTTTGATAATCTCTAACGCCTGCTTTCCAACCTTATATTCTTCAGGATAATATTTGGCAATTTCCCATTTTAGAGGATTTGCAATAACAATCCCTTCCTTGTGTCGTTCAATGCTAGATTGAATATGGTCAGTTAAATTAATATAAATAATCTCGTCAAAATTATTCCCTAATTTGATTTTTCCAAGATTGATAATCTTCTCGCACACATAGACTAGCTCTAGCGGTACATTGATAAACAATTCTGTGAACCGAGTCATATTATCCCTATTTTTCAATAGAAAACTTTTTTCAATCGCATCTACTTCTACCGTATCGCCAACTTTTTTTGAAAAGGCAATTCCCTTACCAAATAACAGAATGTCAACATCTTTTTTATTCGTCGCAATAACTGCATTATGGTTTAAAATTCGTTTTATGATCATAAAGTGTTTCCCTAAAAACAAAAAGGAACTTATTTATCGTACGCAAAAAAGCATCGTATAAATAGGTTCCTGCTCGCAATAAAGCGATAACATCCATTTTTATAATATTATAAGATTCAGCTACATCATGCTTACATCTGTAATAACATTGTAACCGTTTTTAATTTTATCCTAAAGCCAAAACTTTGTCAAGAAAAATTTTTATTTTTTCTAAAAGCTGTTCCTCATAGTCTTTTCAACGGAATTGGATGAAAATGCTCTCGACCCAATTTTTCCATCCACACCTCAGCTGTAAACTCTTGTTCCGAAAGACGTATTTTAAATCCAACATCAATATAGGGTTGACATTGTGCCTGCAATCCATTCAAGCTCTGGCAAATTTGTTCTACCGTTTTGGATTTCGTAAGTCCTTACTTAGCAAGAATGATTGCCTTCCATTCTTAGTACTCCATACCTATACTCCCTTAAATGCTGGTGTTGCATCAGCTTGAAGAAAAAGTCTTTTTATTGCCACCATCCTCATGTGCTTTCGGACATCAGCGACTTCCTTCGGAATTCCATGATTCATCTTCGAGTCTAAGGTCTCGAAGATGCCGAGTGACAGAAAACGTTCATTTAATAACGTTTTCTGTCACTTTTAGCACGGCGAAGGTGCCGGTATTGTGCTCACTACGCTCGCAAATTTTCTAACCTTAAAACTACAGAAATTTAAATATCATTATAATGTTTTTCTGAATTGTGAGGTTTGTCTACATTCTGAAATAACTATTTTTTCTTATAAATATCTACTCTTCAAGAAAATGGATTGAACGAAGTGAGCCAAAGGCATATATTCAAAATAGTGGAATGATTAGTAACAGCAAAGTAGTTGCTAGGCATGCATTTTTGAGACCTTAGGCTCAAGATTGCTTTAACAGTCCACTGGACTGTTAGAGGTCGGAAATATAAGGTTGCTTGCGACCGCACTATTTAAGAAAGTATCCTAAAATGCTAACGTTGATTTTAATTGATTATAAGGGAGTATAGTATAAAAAGCCAGGAAAACCTAGCTTTCTAACCTAAGATAAATGCTCCATACACTGGCTCAAGTCTGTCAAGGCACGTTCAGCGATTTTCTCATAGCGTTCTTTTTTATCACGAATGCGAGGACCATCCAACTCTTTGATAATGCCAAAATTAACATTCATCGGTTGGAAATGCTTGCTATCTGCATGAGTGACATAGTGCGGTAAACTGCCGATTGCAGTAGTTTCAGGGAAGATGATTTCTTCTTCATTTTTGAACAAGCGAGCTGCGTTGATACCGGCTACGAGGCCAGACGCCGCAGACTCAACATAGCCTTCAACCCCTGTCATTTGACCAGCAAAGAAGAGCTGCGGATTTTTCTTAGAACGAAAAGTTTGCGTCAAAAGATTGGGCGAATCCATGTAGGAATTGCGGTGCATCACCCCATAGCGAACAAATTCAGCGTTTTCAAGTCCTGGAATCATTTGGAAGACCCGCTTTTGCTCGCCCCATTTCAGATGAGTTTGGAAGCCGACAATATTATACAAGCTGCCTGCGGCATTGTCCTGACGTAGTTGAACGACAGCATAGGGTGTTTTAAATTCTCCATCACGTGGACCGGTATAATCTTCTGGATATTCCAGTCCAACTGGTTTCATTGGTCCATAGAGCATGGTTTTCACACCGCGTTTTGCCATGACCTCAATCGGCATACACCCTTCAAAATACTTTTCTTTTTCAAAGGAATTAAGAGGCGCTTCCTCGGCATTGACAAGAGCATCGTGAAAGGCCATAAACTGTTCCTTGGTCATTGGAGCGTTAAGATAGGCAGCTTCTCCCTTGTCATAGCGGGATTTTAGATAGACCTTGTCCATATCAATCGTATTGACATCAACAATCGGTGCTGCTGCATCATAGAAATAGAAACCAGCTCCACCATTGAAGGCGTGAATTTTCTCTGCCAAGGCATCACTGGTCAGAGGTCCTGTCGCAATGACGGTAATTCCTTCGCTTGGCAATTCTGTGATTTCTTCACGAATAACTTCAATCAGAGGATGTTGGTGCAACTCATCTGTCACCATTTGTGAAAAACCTTCTCGGTCAACAGCCAAAGCACCTCCAGCTGGGACGCGGGTCTGTTCCGCTGCTTTCATAATAATCGAATCCAAACGGCGCATTTCCTCTTTTAAGAGACCGACTGCATTGGTCAAGCTATCGCCACGCAGAGAATTAGAACAAACCAATTCTGCAAAGTGATCTGTCTTATGTTGGGGTGTTGCTTTTACGCCCCGCATTTCATAAAGTTTGACAGGAATTCCCTGTTTTGCAATTTGATAAGCCGCTTCAGAGCCAGCTAAACCAGCTCCAATGACTGTAATATAGGATTGAGACAATAGACTAATACCTCTAAAAATGAATGGAAAAGGAGATTATGCTACCATTCATTTCCCAGATGTGGGGGCTACCCACACCTGAACCTTTCTAATTTGATACTTGTTTATCATAACATAAATTCGATCAAAGACCAATTAAATAGAATAAGCAATATGTTTGATCAAATGATGAAATCAAAAAAATCTACCATAGGATTCCACCTATGGCAGACAAGGTAATCTTTTAAGAAGAACCTGTAAGGTAGATGATCAGTTCTTAGTTTTAATCATTGACCCATTTTTACGATTTAGCGGTTCCTTCTTATTTAATCTTCTTTTCTTCGTAATCACCATTTGGACAGATTACTTGCTTGCCGCCACCGCGTACCTTCTTCTCAACAAGATAATGTTGGCATTTTGGACAATCGCGCCCAATCGGCTTATCCCAGGAAGTAAATTCGCATTCTGGATAGCGATCACAGCCATAAAAAACACGATTGCGCTTGCTTTTACGTTCAATGACCTGACCTTTGTCGCATACTGGGCAGATTACGCCAATTTCTTTTGTAATTTGTTTGGTATTACGGCAATCAGGAAAATTACTACAAGCATAGAATTTGCCAAAACGCCCTAATTTAATCACCATTTCGTGACCACAAACATCACAATCAAAGCCAGCCGGCTCATCCTTGATTTGAATTTTTTCAATTTCCGTTTCAGCCTTGGCTAGTTCAACCTTAAACGGCTGGTAGAAACTATCAATAATCTTCTGCCACTGTTCTTTACCAATTTCAACGTCATCTAGCTTTTGTTCCATCTCAGCTGTAAAGGTAACATTGACAATATCTGGGAAAAATTCGACAATCAAACGATTGACAATTTCACCCAATTCTGTTGGTTCAAATCGCTTGGCCGCTAATTTGACATAATAACGTTTCTGAATCGTATCGATAGTTGGAGCATAGGTTGAGGGACGACCCACTCCATTTTCTTCTAACGTTTTAATCAAGGTCGCTTCCGAATAACGAGCAGGAGGCTGAGTAAAATGCTGTTCTGGCTTGGTCAAGACACGTTGAACTGTGTCGCCAACTGTCATATCTGGCAACATTTTGCTCTTATCTGAGTCATTGTAAACAGCCATATATCCGTCAAATTTTACTTGACTACCATTTGCGGCGAATAACACACCATTTTGGGCGAGCCGTACACTCATGGTATCAAAGATAGCTGCTGTCATTTGACTTGCTACAAAGCGATTCCAGATAAGGGTATAGAGTCGCAACTGATCCTTATCCAAATATTTGGCAATTGATTCCGGAGTTAATTGAACATTAGAAGGACGAATAGCCTCATGTGCATCCTGGGCACCAGACGCATTTTTGACTTTGCTACCGTGCTTAGAATACTTGGTACCAAAACGTTCTGTAATAAAATCTGCTGCCTGTGCCTGAGCGACTGGACTGATTCGAGTTGAATCGGTACGCATATAGGTAATTAAACCTTGCGTTCCACCGGTTCCAAGGCTAACTCCTTCATATAATTGCTGCGCAACCATCATGGTCTTCCGTGTCCGAAAATTGATTTTGTTAGCTGCATCCATTTGCATTGTTGAAGTGGTATATGGCAATGGTGCGTTGCGTTTGCGTTCTTTTCGATCAACTTTTTCAACTAAGAAATCTTCTCCCTTAATACGTGCCAAGACTTCTTTTACCTGTTCATTTGTTTCGAGTTTCAGTTTCTTATCATCTACACCATAGAAACTGGCTTGAAATTTTTTAGTTCCTTTTTTAAAGGTTGCATCAATTGTCCAATATTCTTCCGGTTTGAAATTTCTAATCTCATTTTCACGGTCAATAATTAGTTTTAGGGCTACGGATTGTACACGCCCCGCAGATAGGCCCTTCTTAACCTTCTTCCATAGAATAGGAGAAATAGAATACCCCACGATACGATCTAGAACACGACGTGCTTGCTGGGCATCCACCAAATCATGATTAATCGTTCGTGGCTCTTTAAAAGCATTTTTGACTGCATCTTTTGTAATTTCGTTGAATACGACACGATTTTTGTCCTGCTCGTCTAAACCTAAAATATGAGCCAAATGCCAAGAAATTGCTTCTCCTTCACGATCCGGGTCACTTGCGAGAAAAACTTGTTTGGCCTTTTTAGCTTCTTTTTTTAGGTCATTGATTAGCGGACCTTTTCCACGGATATTGATATACTCTGGTTCATAATTATTTTCAAAATCAATCGACATACTTGATTTTTTTAAATCGCGAATATGTCCGACTGAGGCAACTACCTTATAATTTCGTCCGAGATATTTTTCAATCGTTTTAGCCTTTGCAGGCGATTCCACGATGACGAGATTTTTCTTAGTCGTTGCTTTCTTCTTTGTTGTTACCATATTCTTACCTTTACCATATTCTAAACTTGCATAGCTTCAAAAAGAATATACTATTTTTAGGTAAGTGTCAAGATATTTCTTTTCCTATAGGAAAACGCATTTTAAATTTGATACTCGGAAAGGACATCAAGGCCTGATGTAATGCACTTTGCACCCTCTTGAATCAAATGATGACAACCAGCAGTTTTTCCGTCCAAAATAGATCCTGGAATAGCAAAAACATCTCGTCCTTCTTCTAAAGCTCTCTCACAGGTAATCAAGCTTCCTGACCTCATTTTTGCTTCTGCTACGACAATTCCTTGTGACAAACCTGCAATAATCCGATTACGCTCAGGAAAATGATATTTTAAGGGTGGCGTATCTGCAGCATATTCGGTAAGCAGTAAGTGTTCGCGTGCAAGATAACGCTGTAAAACGGCATTTTCTTTCGGATAATGGACCGCTAGCCCCGATCCGATAACAGCTATTGTCTTACCACCATTTTTTAAAGTAGCCATGTGCGCTGCTGTATCAATTCCCCTAGCTAAACCACTGACAATGACAAAACGGTTGTTCAATTCGCTGATGATTTTTTTGATTGACTGAGTACCCATTGAACTTGCTGAACGGGCTCCAACTACTCCAAGTTTAGGATGTTCCAACAAACTAAGATCTCCCTGATAAAACAGCAAAACCGGTGGGTTATACATCTGTTTTAGCTCTAATGGATAAATCTCATCTAAAATGGAAAAAGAAGGAAAGCGATTAAACTCCTCTCGACATCTTTTGAGATCCAGCTGTTTATATTTTTCGATGAATATGACAGGATTTTTACACGTGGAGTAAAGAGCTATTGATTTAAGCGATAATGATTTTTTATGACTATCTTGAGTCGCCAATACCTTATGGATTTGCAGATTCGTCAATCCTGCTTTTTTTAATGTAAATAATTCAAAGTTATTCATTTTTTCACCTCTCCTTTTTTATTCGTAAAAAAATTTATTTTTCTGTATAAATTATTCATATTTTTCAAAAAGAAAAAATCCTAGCATCGTATGCTAAGATTTTTTGGTAACCTCAAGTAATGCTAATCAAATTAGCCTCAGCTTGAAGAAAAAGCCTTTTTATTGCCACCGTCCTCATGTGCTTTCGGATATCAGCGACTTCCTTCGTAGTAAAATAATCCAGTGGATTATTTTAGCCCGAGCCCAGAAACAAAGGAGCGAGGATAATCGATTTCAACGAAATCACGACTTCTGTCTCACTCCCACTTTTAGCACGGCGGAGGTGCGGTATTGTGCTCGCAAATTTTCTAACTTTAAAACCACAGAAACTTAAATATAGTTGTAATATTTTTCTGAATTGTGAGGTTTGTCTACATTCTGATGCTAATCAAATTAGCCTAGTTCTTTCTAGAATCACACAATCGAGGGCTTTAGGGAAAGTCAAGTGTCTGGATAATACGAGCAGGATTACCCGCTAGGACAAGATTATCTCCAAAAGATTTGGTCACAACAGAACCAGCACCCACGACAACGTTATTCCCTAAAGAAACGCCTGGGAGAATCGTCACACCACCACCAGCCCAGAAATTGTCTCCAATTGTAATTGGTTTGCCATATTCCATACCTGAAATCCGTTCGTTTGCCTCCAAGGGATGAAGCGGAGTAAGAAGTTGTACATTGGGGCCTAACATGGCATTATCACCAATCCTAATCGGACAAACATCTAAAAATGTGCAGTTGAAATTAGCGTAAAAATTTTCTCCTACGTAAATATGACAACCATAGTCACAAGCAAAATCTGGCTCAATATAAATCTGATTACCAGTGCTCCCAAACCATAATTTAAGCAATTCGCTCCGTTTTGTACTATCTAATTCTTGATTAAATTCCATGCGATAGCGACGTGCCAAGCTGCGTAACTGGACTAATTCTGCATCGCTAGCATCGTATAGTTTGCTCGCTAGCATTTTTTCACGTTCTGTCATATTTGCTCCCTTTCTTCTTAAGCATTGATTTAATCGGTTCAAAGCTCTTACGATGAATGGGGGTCACACCTTTTTCATGCAGGCCTTCCAAGTGTTTGGCGGTTCCATAACCTGCGTTTTTAGCAAAATCATATCCTGGATACTTCGCCTCAAACTCAGCCATCAAGCAATCTCTTGTCACCTTTGCGACAATGCTAGCAGCAGCGATGGACAGGCTGTTGGCATCTCCTTTGATAATAGAGGTCTGTGCAATCGGCGTATTCAATCTCATTGCGTCAATCAGCAAATGCTGTGGACGAACAGCTAATTGCTCTAAAGCCTCAAGCATGGCTAACTTGGTCGCTTCGTAGATATTTACTTGGTCAATGACTTGACTGTCCTTAATTCCAATTCCTACTGCTACTGCCTGATCCATGATTTCTTCATAAATGGCTTGGTGTTTACTTTTGGGAATTTTTTTTGAATCATTTAAAAAGCGAATTTTACAACCCTTTGGCAATATAACGGCAGCTGCTACAACAGGACCTGCTAAGGGGCCACGACCGACCTCATCAATGCCTGCAATCAATTCAATTCCTTGCGCATACAAGTTTTTTTCATAGGAAAGCATGTGCTCTAAACGAGCATCTTCTGCTTCTTCTGCCAGAAAATCCTTGTGTTTCTTCTGGAGTAGGGCTTGCACTCCTGCCCGAGTATCCTTAGCCAGTTCCTCTAAACGCGTGTCCTCTTTATCTGTGATGGTCTCAAGGAGGTCTTTTATTTCCTTAATCGTTGCCATCTTCATCACCAACTGTATCAAGGGTATAGAGACCTAATTTACCATCTCTTACTTCTTTCACAAACAAGGTATAAAAGCGGTCATAGTCCTCACGGAAACCAAGTTTTTTCGTCATATCCATGATGATTTCAGGGGCTTCATCCTCCAGATTCATCTGCTTAAAGCGTTCTTTCAAGGCTGCTGGATAATGTGTCTTGAAATAATTCAATCCGAATATCGTGACCTCGTCCATTGGTAGAAGATTATCCTTAATCGCCCCAGTCAAAGCCAATTTGAGAGCTACTTGCTCATCTTCAAATTTTGGCCATAAAATCCCCGGTGTATCAAGGATTTCCAAATCTTTATTGGACTTGAGCCACTGCTGCCCCTTGGTAACTCCGGGTTTATTGCCAACTATCGCAATTTTCTTACCAGCCAAGCGATTCATCAGCGTCGATTTTCCTGCATTGGGAATCCCAATAATCATAGTACGCAAGGTTTCAATCTGAATCCCTCGTTCTTTTTGACGTTCGATTTTTTCACGCATCAATTTTTTGGCGGCTTCTGTTACTTTTTTGACGGTAGATTGTTCCTTGGAATTGACAGTCAAGGTTGGAATGCCTTGTGCTTCAAAATAAGCTTGCCATTCCTTGGTCGCCACTGGGTCTGCTAAATCTGCCTTGTTTAAAATCAATAATTTTGGCTTGTCCCCCACAATCTTTGTCAACATCGGATTTTGGCTCGATAAGGGCAATCGTGCATCCACCAATATCGTTACAAAATCAACAAATTTAAGATTTTCCTGCACCTGCCGTCTTGCTTTAGACATGTGGCCTGGAAACCATTGAATAGTAGCCATGAGTTTATATTTCCTTTCCTAGTACTTTTTAGAAATCAGCTCTCATTCACAAGCATTTTGTAAATAGAGATTTTCTTATCTTACCAAGCTATTTCAAAGCCTAGTCCCCATACAATATCATGAATAATCTTTATTTTACCATAATTTGGTCTATTTTTTCTCACTGTCTCTCTAAAAGTTTAAGAACATTCATGATGTCTCAGAATGTAGACAAGCCTCACAATTCAGAAAAACAGTACAATAATATTTAAATTTCTGTAGTTTCAAGGTTAGAAAATTTGCGAGCGTAGCGAGCACAATACCGCCCCCTCCGCCGTGCTAAAAGTGGGAATGAGACAGAAGCCGTGATTTCGTTGAAATCGATTATCCTCGCTCCTTTGTTTCTGGGTTCGGGCTAAAATAATCCACTGGATTATTTTAGCCCGAAGGAAGTTGCTGATGTCCGAAAGCACATGAGGATGGTGGCAATAAAAAGACTTTTTCTTCAAGCTGAAAAAATCCTCTCAGCCAATTTGAGAAGATTTATAAATATATTTGGAACTATGCCCACCTACCTTTTTCTTCTAATGGTAGGGAAAAGCGTTTTTGGAGCCAAATATCAGCCGAGGTAATCCATTCAGCTGCGATAGGATTGAGGTCTGTTTTCGCTGTTGCAGTAGCTTGAGTAGCTAAAGCTAACGCATGATTCCCCTCTTCATAGATATGAATTTCAAATGGAACGCCTGCATCAGCTAAAGCAGTAGCCATACGGGTAGAATGTCCTACTGGAACAAGCTTGTCACCTGCTGTTGCCCAAATAAAAGTTGGTGGCGTCGAATGACTCACTAATCTTGCGGCACTTACTTCTGCTAGTTCTTCATCACTTGGTTCTTCTTGTCCAAAAAAGGCAAGGTTAGATAATTTAAAAAGACTTTGTGCGACATCATCTTGATAGCGAACAGACTCTTTCATATAGAGATAATCTGAAATCGGATAACCGGCGATAACTGCTGCTGGCCTGATCTTTTTAACTTCAAAAGTATCTGTAATCACCGGTTTATCATAATGAACAGCATAATTCAGGACATTGTGACCTCCGGCTGAGAAGCCACAAAGCACTATTTTTTCTGCATCAACGAACCATTCATCTGCATGATTATAAATAACCGTCATGGCATGAGCTATATCACGAATTGCAGCAGGATATTGACACTCTTTCCGTGGTTCAAATGTTTCGCCTTGTAACAAACGCTCAAATCCATTT